>JASHPA010000135.1 GCA_030038365.1 Nitrososphaerales archaeon | reverse complement strand
AGGTCCGAGCTTATGGTCGCTGACAGGGGTGGGTTCATCTGCGACCCGCTCGCCGGCGTCTACGACGAGGTCGCCGAGCTCGATTTTGCGAGCCTCTATCCGAACATCATGCTGAAGAAGAACATCTCGGCCGAGACCGTGAAGTGCCCGTGCTGCCCCGACTCGAAGGAGCGCGTCCCGGAACTGGGATGGAACGTCTGCGAGAAGAGGCAGGGGATAACCTCCAAGACGATGGAGGTCATAGTCAAGAAGAGGCTCGAGTACAAGAAGCTGAAGCAGCTAACGAAGGATGAAGCACAACGGATACGTTACGATGAGAGGCAAGCGTTGCTCAAATGGTTAGGGGTGACATGCCTTCCAAGGGAATCGCCGGTCTTCGTCAAACAGGGTGACACTGAGCGGTTCGTCCGGATAGGCGATTTCATAGACAGCATAGCTGGGGAAAAGACAGGAGTTTTGGCGTGTCCACCTGACATACTCGTAGCGGGGATAGGAGACGGCTATGCGGCGAAGTACGCCCGTATAGCGAATCTAATCAAGAAACCAAACGACCAAAGGTTACTGTCGGTAGAGATGGAAGATGGCAGAAAAATTGTCGCCACGCGCGATCATCCATTTTTCGTACTTCGGGAAGGGGAGCTGAGTGTGACTTCGGCTCAAGACTTGACGGTAGGCGAAGTGATTCCAACGGCTAGGAAGATCCCATCTGTGGCCAGGACAGACGGCCAGATAGACTTGATTGAAAGGCTTGGCGGGTTGCTCGACGCCGAGGAACAGAGCCTGTGGAGAGTTTCTGGGCCGATTCTCAGAGATGAGTGCCTGAGGAAAAAACGGGAGCTCATCAAGGCGGCAATGTCTAACGGGTACACCTACCAAACGGCGATTTTTTGGATTAGGACCGGAATCATACCATACAAGTTCTTTGGATTACTTGGTATCACCAAAGAGTCGCATCAAGGACTCAGGATCGGGGTCGGGCGGAGGCTCGGAGGAAGAATCGCTTGGCTCCCCGCCGTGATAAAAGTCGACGCGAACCTTGGGTTCTTCTTGGGGCTATACGTGGCAGATGGAAGCGCCACGAAAACATACGTAAGGTTCGCCATAGCATCTTCAGAGCCTGAGTTGCTACAGACCACCAAGAAGCTGGTCGAATTATTGTTTGGCATAGCCCCGATTGTGTACAAAGAAACGAAAGCTCGTATGTATGTGGTCCAGGTTAACAGTGCCAGCCTAGTCAGGGCCTTGCAGAAAGTATTCGACCTTCCTGGGTCGGCGGAGAAGGGGAAACTGAAGGTGCCTGATGTCGTCTTCAATGGCGGGGCATGTGTTTCTCATGGGTTCATCGCGGGATTGGTGGCTGGCGATGGCCACGCCAGTAAGATACGCAAATTCGTGAATGTCGCTACCGCCTCGAAAGACCTTCAAGAACAGGTTTCCTTTTTGGCGGCCCGGCTTGGTTTGGCATATCGTTTGGCGACTGATCGCAAAGGGAGCAACAAGCTTTACACGGTCAATTTCGTAGGCCCCGAAACTCTCGGCAATATAGCAGATTGGGAATATTCGAAAGAGAACCAAAGGGAAAACATCCGGTCCTGGTCCGAAGAGTCTCCTCTAACCTGTAACCACCCGCGGTACCTGAGGCTTCCAGCAGCCGAGTCAGACCTGTTCACGCTCGTCAAGACTACCCGAACCTCATCAAATCCCCACGTAGGAGCAAGGTATCGGACATGCCCCGTGCAGGTCAAAAAGAAACTAGATCGAATCAGCTCCAAGAAACTCAGTGATGCTTGTAACGAGCAGATCTCGAGAGTCAAAAAACTCGTCAGTGGTGACCTCGGGTTCGTCAGGATACTGAAAATCGCTGAACTAGATACGCGCCCAGACTACGTCTACTGTTTCCAGCTTGCCGATGAAGAGGTTCCAGGGTTCTTCACTGGCGAGGGCCTGATCTTCACCCATAACTGCTTTGGTTATCTCGGTTATAACAACGCCAAGTTCGGCAGGATCGACGCGCACATCGCGGTCTGCGCCTGGGACAGGGAGGTGATGCTGCGCTCCCTGCGCACCGCGGAGAGGGAGGGGTTCCATGTCATCCACGGGATAGTCGACTCGCTCTGGGTGAAGAAGAAGGGCGCGACGGAGCGCGACTATGAGCAGCTCGGGGACAAGATACAGGCAGAGATTGGGTTCGACCTATCGTTCGAGGGCATCTACAAGTGGATAGCGTTCCTGAACTCGAAGGCCGACCCGCGGCTCGCCGTCCAGAACAGGTACTTCGGCTCCTACCGGAGGAAAGGGCTCAAGATGAGGGGCATAGAGTCTAGGCGGCACGACACGCCGCAAGCATTCAGGGAGTGCCAGGACGAGATCCTGGACGTCATGAAGGACGCCGACTCGGTCGACGGGGTGAAGGCGATGATCCCTGCGTGTGCAGAAGTCTTCGGGAGATACGTCGGTATGATGAGGCGTGCGGAGATCCCGGCCGAGATGCTGGTCTTCACGAGGAACATCTCCAAGGACCCGCGGGAGTACAGGAACGACACGCTCGAGGCGGAGGTCGTAAGGACGCTCCT
>JASHPA010000134.1 GCA_030038365.1 Nitrososphaerales archaeon | reverse complement strand
TTCGACAGCCACGACGTGATCTCGGTCTTTGACCTCCAGTACAAGTCGACGATTTTCTTGTCGTCCAGAAGCCGACCACCATTCCTCTTGACAATGCTAGCGGACGCCTTCTGCGAGAATCGGGTGACCTCCTGTGACCCGGAATGGCTGACCACGAGGAACGCGGCCGCATCCTCCACTCCGAGCGCCTTCACGCGAGGGTCCTGGAGGTCGATCAGCGGAGCGAGTCCTTCGATCATGAACCTGTGCCTGTCCTCAATCTCGACGCACTCGGGGTAGAGTCCCGAGTCGAGGATGTCGTAGCAGGTCGCGACCGCGTCCGGCAAGCGTGGAAAGGCATAGATCCCGACCTGCCTCGACTCCGGGAGCGGGAATACCTTGAGGGTCACCTGCACTACCACTCCGAGAGTCCCCTCCGCAGAGGCGAACAGATCGCTCATTCTCAGTGACGACATGTCGTGTTTGACTTTGCCCAGTCCCAGCCTGACGAGGCGCCCGTCGGGGGTGACGACGGACATGGAGGCGACGGTGTCCGGGGCGTACCCGAAGCGGGATGCGAATGGCCCTCCTCCAAGCGCGGAGATTGTGCCTCCGACGGTCGCCCACTTGCGGCTTCCGGGCAGGTGAGTCCACCAGAAGCCGCGCTTCTTGAGATACTCGTTGAGCTTCTCGACCTTCAACCCGGTCTCGCATGTAACGTATCCCCCTTCGCGGTCGAGCTCGAGTACGCGTGTCAGGCCAGTGGTCTCGATCACGACGCCTGGAGCCGTAGGCACGTCGCCGCCAAAGTACCCGGTGCCAGAACCCCTGACGAAGACAGGGATGCTGTGTGCCGCTGCATATCTCAGGATCTCTTGGACCTGGTCGATCCCGCGCGGTCTTACTACGACATGGTCGGCGGTCTTGTCAAGGTTGAATACTCTTCTTGAGACTTCGTCGAGACACGACCTGGATATCTCGAAGAAGTCATCCGAGACGTTCCTTTCGCCGACTATCCGGATGAGCGATTCCTTCGCGTCGCCAAGCGTGGTTACTGTCATGAAAATTTGGGCTCAATAGCTCTCCAGCGTTTTTATTGTTTTACTGGCACTTGCCAACAATTTCGAAATACTTCGGCGAGTCACGCACTTTCAACGCATAAATATCGCCGGCAGGAAAAATGGTCGCTAATTGGCTGGGGAAAGCTCTGCTGCTCCGAGGGCGGCACCCTTCGCAAGGCAGTCGACAGGTTTAGTTAGGGAACTGTCGGCTTTGAGTGTCTTCGCTTGGGCCGTCGCGTATTTTCCTTGGCTCAGTAGCTGGGCGGGAATCTTCTGGGCCACGCCATCGGCTTACGTCAACGTGAATTACTACGCAAGCCTTGCCGTCTGGGCCGTCATCGCCATCGTGATCGTGCTCCTCTACTGGCAGATGACCGTGGTCATGCCGCGGTCGGGGGGTGACTACGTCTTCGTCTCAAGGACCCTCAACCCGGTTCTTGGCTTCCTTGCAGGATTCCTGTTCTTCATAGCCATCATCGTCTCAGCGGGGTCGGGTCCGTACTGGGCGTTTGCCGAGGCGGGGAGCCAGATCTGGTATGCGGGTAGCGTCCTTGGCAACTCTGCCATGGTCGCCTTCGGGAACAGCTTCACTCCCTTCGGCGCGACCCCGAACACTGACGCGATGTTCGCGGCAGGGCTGGTCTTGCTGGTCGCCGGAGTAACCGCGACGGCCATAGGGGGTCGCGTGTTCCGGTATATCATCTACGGATTCTTCTCGCTCGCGTTCTTGACGCTGCTGGTGGTAGTTGGGATATTCCTTACCACTCCGCACGGCACCTTCGTCACGGACTACGACGCTACCGCAGCGTCCTTCACTAACACCACCGCGAACATATTCGCGCAGGCAGAGGCAGCGGGCTATCACCCCGGGGCAAGCCTGGCGAATCTCTCCGTCGTCATCCCGCTGCTGTTTGTCAGCATTGGCCCATATCCGGTCATGCAGATGGTAGGAGGGGAGATCAAGAACCCAAGGAGGGCCCTGCTTTACGGTCTTGTGGGAGCCGAACTCCTATCGATCGCAGTATGGTTCGCCCTAACATATCTCCTTGACCACGTGATCGGGATATCGTTCATAGAGGCGTGGACGATCGCCCCATCGGGGGGTGCAGGTTTCGCTCCCGTTCCGACGATATTCATAGGCTCGATCATACCGAGCGCTGCGCTTGCCTGGTTCATCTTCGCCGGTCTGTTCGTCTCCAACATAGGTTGGAGCTGGCTCGGGTTTCTGTTCCTGAGCAGGGTCCTGATGAGCTTCTCGTTCGACCGTCTCATGCCGACCAAATTCGCCGACGTCAGTCCGAGATTCCATACGCCCATCTACGCAGTCGCGGTGATAGGCGCCCTGGCAGTCATCCCGATGTACCTCGAGTTCTACTCGACTTTCCTCGGGACGTCGGTCAACTCCATATTCCTGCTCTCCATCGTCTGGATACTGACGTCGATAAGCGCCATCGTGCTGCCCTTCCACAAGAAGGCCATCTACGAGAGCGCGATGGGCAGGCAGGGCATCGGAGGAGTACCCGTCCTGTCTGTGCTGGGCGCGATCGGTTTGGTGGTCTTCACCTACCTAGGGTACAACTCTGTGGTGAATCCTGCAATCTTCAAGTTCGAGAGCGCGGCAGTGGTATTCATCGTAGTGATATTCGCCGCCGCCTTCGCAATCTTTGCAGCATCCTACTTCTACAACAAGCGCAGGGGCCTGAACGCCACAGCGATATTCTCGGAGCTGCCGCCAGAGTAGCGCGACTCAGATTCCTCGTTCAGGGCGGCCAGGTCCCTAGATGCGCAAGAGTCGTTTCGCGTTGGAGTAGAAGACCTTCTCGAGCTGCGCCTTCGACAGACCCGACGCGGTAATCCTCGCAATCTCGACAGCCGGATCGTGGAACGGAAAATCAGAGCCGTACATGACGCGCTCGTCTCCGAGGATCTCGACGGCCTCTTTGATCTTCGTCTGCATAGGCATCCCGCTCGTCTCCAAGTAGATGTTGTCGTACCGGCGCGCTGTGTCGATTGCGGCCTTGATGTACACGCCGTGGCCGTGCCCCATGTGAAGCATCACGATCTCGACGTCCTTGAAGTTCTCAGCTAGCTCGCCTATACTCCAGGGGAGCGAGAACGGAGGGTGACCGGAATGTATCAACACGGGGACATTGGCCACGCGGGCCTCCTCCATTATCGGATAGACGGAGTCGTCGTTCGGAAGGAAAGCGTGTATGAGCGGATGGAGCTTCACTCCCTTGAAACCCCAGTCTGTGAGGGCCTTCCTTACGAGCTTTCGGGCGTCGGATCGGCGCGGATCGGGCCAGACGAATCCGGCCAGCTTTTTCGGATGCTCCTCGACAGCGCGTTTGACCAGGTCGTTGTCCGTGTAGAAGAGGGCTGAGCGTTCGACGCCATACAGTCGCATGGATCTCAGAAGGTCACCCGGATCGCACGCGAGATTTGCCCAGCTTCCAAAGTCGCCGATGTGGGTGTGCGCGTCGATCTTCGGTCCCCCGTACAGCTTGACGGGCCTGACTATGGGGTGCTGTCTGGCCAAATTGAGCACCAGTCACTCCTTCAGGACGTCAGCCAGGGCATCGAGCGTCGCAGCCACGAAGTGACGCTTTGCCTCGTAGCCCATGGTCCCTATCCTCAGGAGGTGCCCCTTCAGTTGCTTGTATCCCGCACCAATCAAAATCCCGTATTTCTTCACCATCGCGTCGATTATCTCCGCGTCGGTCCTCCCTTCGGGGATATGGAACGTAGTCACGGTCGGCGAGCAGTCTTTTTCGTCTAACGGCCACAACTCGAGGTCCATTTTCTTCAAGCCATCCCTGCAGTACTGAGCCGCGTCAGCGTGGCGAGCTATGCAATTGTCGAGGCCTTCCTCGAGAATCTCTTCGAGAGCAGCGTTCAGCGCGTACATGTCGTTCGTGAAAGGGGTGAAGGGGAACCTCTTCGAGGCCAGCCAGGAATCCTTCCAGTCTAGCAACGAGAGGTAGGAGTTCCTGACCGGCTTCTTCTTCGACTCCATCTTCTTCCAGGCGCGCTCGCTGACGGTCATCGGCGCGAGTGCGGCCGGCGCGCCTACGCATTTTTGCGACGCGGACGTGGAGATGTCGATACCCCATTCGTCAGGCCTGAAGTCCGCGCCGGCAAGCGAGGCCACGCAGTCGACGATCGTCAGCATCCCGAGTCTCTTGGCCTCCCTGCAGATTGGAGCGATGTCGTTAAGCAGGCCCGCAGGCGTCTCACAGTGGACCATCGTCACCGCTGCCGCGTCCCTGTGCTGTTCGAGGAAGGCCTTGATCTTCGTCTGGTCGAACCCCCTGTTCGGCTCCTCATGGAAGAAGACCGGAGTCCCACCGGCGTTCCTGACGTAGTCGGCGAACCAAGCTCCGAATGGGCCGTTCTCAATCACCAGGACCTTTTCCCCGGGGTCGACGGTGCAGGTGACCGAGGCCTCGAGGCCGAGTACGCCCTCTCCCTGGAGAATCAGGACGTTCTCCTTTCTGGTTCGGAAGACCTTGGCGAGGTTCTCTGTCGTCGAATCGAAGAATTCGATGAACTTTGGGTAATAGTGATACACGCTCGGTTGCGCCAAGGCCGAGAGAACGCGAGGGGACACCTCGACCGGTCCGGCGGTCATCATGAAGTCTATGCCCTCTCTTGCTGGGTTCCACATAGGCAGTGCCTGGATTGTGACGACCGGATTTATGTGTTGAAACGCGTAATTCTTCCATCCCGATGCTATCGACACTGATGTTCCTAAAATAGGCCCTGCGGCGTCATCCGGGACGACAACATGCAGCCCTCGAAGGACCTCTGTGCTCGGACTCTGCCGCACCTTAGCGAGGGCAGCGGAAATGAATAAGGGGACAGGAAAAAAGCCGAAACCCTTCGTCTCGGGGCTGCTTCTGGCCGCCGGGAGCTCGAGCCGTTTGGGGCGCACGAAACAGCTCGAGAGGCTTGACGGTGTTGCTCTTGTCTCGAGGGCGGCCGCGGCTCTGGCGGGGGCCGGTGTCCACGAGGTGGTCGCCGTCGTGGGTCATCGCGCCGCCGACGTGGTTGATGCGCTCGGCGAGAAGACGGCAAAGGTGGTGATGAACCGGGAATACAAGAGCGGCCTCAGTTCTTCGCTAAGGAAGGGAGTTGAGGCGCTCGACGTGAGGAGCGAAGCTGTGGTGGTGTGCCTCGCCGACCAGCCCTTCGTGAACAGCGAGCTCATCGACAGAATAATCGACAGGTTCGTCGAGACGGGGGCTGAAGCCGTCGCGGCCGGCTCAGGGGACCTCGTCAGTCCTCCGGTTCTCCTGAGCAGGAAGCTCTATGGGAAGATTTCGAAGCTTACCGGTGACAAGGGGGCGAAGTCGGTCGCCCTGGCCGAGCCGACCTTCCAGAAGGTCGAGGTGAACGAGGACATGCTGCTCGACGTGGACACCGAGGAAGCCCTCATCAAGGCGAAGCGGCTCTTGGCCGGAACGGCTAGTACGGCCACAGGCCGGGCAGCAGATACACCCGCACGGCGGCGCCCTTCTTCAGGGAAGTAGTCTCCTCACCAACCAGCATGTAACCATCGTTCTGCGCCAGGAACGTCATCTTCTCCGTCTCTCCCATCGACGCGCGAGC
>JASHPA010000133.1 GCA_030038365.1 Nitrososphaerales archaeon | reverse complement strand
CTCCTCTTCTACTGCACCACCCTCCTCTTCCGCATCGTACTCACCGTCGTCGGTCATCGGTCTTGCAGCGGTCTTCGCTGCGGCCTTTGCAGCTGCCGCCGCGCCCTACATGCGGGGGTCACGGAGGCCAGGCAGCACACGTGTCTGACTCCCTGGCACCGGGACCATCCCCTAGCTCACCTTCGCCTCTATCCGCTCGACCCTGGACCTGATCTTGGATATGTCCCTGCCCTGGTTGAGCGGCGGGACGACCTCTCTTCTCAGTTCCCTGAGTTCGGCTGCTATCTCCTCGACGCCTTTTTTCATGCTCGAGATGCTTCTGCTCTGCTCGTGCAGAAGAAGGACCGTCAGGTCCCTGGAGGTCAGCCTCTTCCTTGACGCCATCCTCTCCACGCCTTTGGTGACGCGCTCCGAGACCAGTCCCTCAGTTGCTCCTGACGTCGCGTATGGACCTTCTTCCTCTATATATCCGTCCCCAGTCTCGCCGCGGTCCTGCAAAGTCTCCGGTTGAGCGGGCACAATCAGCCCTTGTAAAAATCGGTTGATGGCTGGTTCTGTTAAGGTGGTTTCACACCTGGGCCGCATCGCTGGAGTAGTTGCCACCCATCGTTCTGGAACGAGGATGGGCCATATTCATAGCCTACCCCAAGTGCTGAGCAACTCAGAGACTGGTACTGCGGGAAGTATCCCGCAAGTTGAAGGGGATTCTGATGCACTGGAATGACAGGTGCGACAAAGAAGATGGCTGACACGACTATAACGGCGACGATTGCAACCACTGCTCTGTTCCGCATTCGCATTTGTCTATCTGCTAGGCTAACTTACGGATTGCGGTCGACCTGAATTCTGGATGAAAGTTGACCCAGCCATCACGACCTTTCACCGTTGCTGTCTCGATGTTGCGCGATTGTGTGGGACGGGTCTTATCGGCTGGCCTTCTCTATCTGGCTGAGGCGAGCCTTGATTTCTGCCAGTTCTTTCAGCGTCGGGAACTGCTTCTCCAGGGAGTCTATCCTTGTGTTGACGACTTCGATCTTCGCGTTCACCGCTTTGAAGCGGGCGTCCATCTTGGAGTCGAGGACCTCGAACCTCGCGTCCACCGTCTTCTCGAACTTTGCCAGCTCTTCTGCGACGACGGACCTCACCTTGGCCTCCAGGGTGGGAATCAGAAGCCTCTCCACCCAGCCCGGGACCTTTTCTGCCACGCCAGACAAATCCTTTCGTTCACACAGGCTCCCGGGATATTTAGGCCCTCATGCGTCTCCGCTCGCGTCAGCCGGGCCTGGCAGAAGCACCGGAGCCAGGTAATGCCGTTCCTCAGCGCATCGCTTTTTCGACCTGATTGAGCCGCGCCTTTATCTCAGCGAGCTCTTGCATGGCTGGAAGTCGTTTCTCGAGTGAGTCGATTTTGGTGTTCACAGAGTCCACCCTCGCCTCCACCACGTCCAGTCTCGCATTGAGACGAGCTTCGATGGCTCCGAATCTGGCGTCCGCAGCGGCGAATTTCGCGTCGACGCTGTCGAACCTTGCGTCGATAGTCTTCTCGAACTTGGCGAGCTCCTCCGCTACGATAGACCGTACCTTAGCCTCAAGAGTCGGGATGAGAAGCCTCTCCACCCAGCTCGGGACTTTTTCGGCCACGCCTGACAATTCCCTTGGCAAATCAGGTCGTCAGAATATTTAAGCCCTCACGTGCTCGCTGACAGCTGATGCGTTCGCGGCCCGGCACGACCAGACTCTACAGCAATCCCTCAGAGCGGGCTTTTCAGTGCATTCTCTTTCGGCACTCCGAGCCCAGCTTGGTACCCAGCAGCAACCGTCACTTCTCGATCGCCAAGTCGATGTACGCCTCGGCGTCGAACAGTTTCCCCTGAAGACCGCGGTGCTTCCCGCTTTTTCTGACGAGGTACGGCCCTTCGACCTTTCTTGCGATGTAGACTATCCTCTTCCCCGCGATCCCGCTCCCCTCCTCGACGCTCACCGTCACTGCTTCCGCACCCTGACCTTCCTCTGGTCGATGAGCTGCCTGACGGCCTTGAATGTGGTGCCGAGCTCGATGCCCAGAGCTTCGCTCAGCTCGCTCACGTGATGGACGCCGGGGTGCTGTGAAACGTATTCCTCTATGAGCTCCTGCGCCTGGACGACAGACACTTCCCTGAGCTCGACGACTCCGCTCCCCGACATCTGCTCCAGGTGCGACTCTATGGCATCCCGGATGAACTCGTTCCTCGACCTGTAATGCAACGCTGCGACCGCCCTGTCGAGTCTCTCGGAGACCTCCCCCGAAAGCCTCACGGGGACCACCGAACCGTACCTCGTCTTCTGCGGCAACATTGGTATATCATGTATACGCCGTATATAAGAACCCAGCAGCGCTCCCGCAGCGGAACGTCGAGGCGGGTTGCCCCTTCGACCTTGGCTTCCCCCTACAGAACATCTCTCCATAGCCTGCTTCCACTGGATTGTCTTTCGGCAGCTTTGACCGCACTGATTTCACCTCTCCCCGTGGGAATAGTTAAAATCCTTATATTCGCTCTGCGGGGACGCACGAGGAATGGCTCAGATTGCTGACATCTCCCTAGAGTTGAAGAGGGAGTCGGCCAAGGGTAATTTCATCAGACAGACGCAGTCCATATGCCCTGAGTGCAACAGGATACTGCCTGCGATAATCTTCGAACGCGAGGGCAAGGTCTTCATGACCAAGACGTGCCCACAGCACGGCGAGACCGAGGAGCTCTATTTCGGCTCCTACGAGATGTTCGCCAAGTTCTCCCGCTACTGGAAGGACGGCAAGGGCACACACGCGCCCAACGTCCCTATGGACGTCTGTTCATGCCCGGCGAACTGCGGGCTCTGCTCTAACCACCTCTCGCACACAGGGTTATCGAACATCATCGTCACCAACCGCTGCGACCTGACCTGCTGGTACTGCTTCTTCTATGTCAAGAAGGGCCTTGAGGGCGCCTACGTCTACGAGCCCACGCTCGACCAGATTCGCGAGATGGCCAGGACCCTAAAGGCCGAGAGGCCAGTCCCCGGGAACTCCATCCAGATTACCGGAGGGGAGCCGACCATCCGTGAGGACCTGCCGGAGATTATCAAGATAATGAAGGAGGAGGGCGTCGACCACATCCAGCTCAACACGAACGGGATTAACCTGGCGCTCGAGCCCGCGCTGGCCATGAGACTGAAGGCCGCCGGAGTCTCGAACCTCTACATGTCGTACGACGGCGTCTCGCCCAAGACCAACCCCAAGAACCACTGGGAGGCGCCCTACGCGCTCGCGTCGTGCAGGCAGGCGGGCATCGGGGTCGTGCTGGTGCCGACGGTCATCAAGACCATCAACGACCATGAGTTGGGGGCCATCATCGACTTCGGGCACAAGAACATCCACACGGTCAGGGCGGTCAACTTCCAGCCGGTGTCCCTGACGGGCAGGATGACCAAGAAGGAGAGGGAGAAGTACCGCATCACGATTCCGG
>JASHPA010000132.1 GCA_030038365.1 Nitrososphaerales archaeon | reverse complement strand
TTCATGGACCAGGCCGAGTCCGACGAGCTCATCACCGACCTGGAGGTGCTCTTGGAGTCGGCGAGGGAGGAGTTCAACGTCTATCCTGAGGAGCGCAGCGCGATTTTCGGCAACCTGACCGTCGAGTACACGGTCCGGGGGTACGAGGGTAGGAAGCTGGACCTCTCGTCCCACCCGGACGGCATGATGATAGGCCCAGCTCTCACGACCGCGGAGTTTCGTGACACCGATGCCGAGATGGTCTTGGCCATAGAGAAGGGCGGCCTCTTCACCAGGTTCATCGAAGAGAAGGTGCACGAGAAGCACAAGGCGATCCTCGTCAACACTGCCGGGCAGCCTCCCCGCTCCACAAGGTACCTGCTCCGACGCATGCACCAGGAGCTTAAGCTGCCGATTGGGATATTGTGCGACGCGGACCCATGGGGGGCTCACATCGCCATGGTGATCAAAAGCGGGTCCGCCGGGGCGGCACATCTGAGGGACCTGACGACGCCTTCCGCCGTATGGCTGGGCGTCCTCGCGAGCGACATTGTGAAGTACAAGCTCCCCAGCGACCCCCTCACAGAGATAGACATCAAGCGCCTCTACGAGCTCAAGGCGGACCCGCGCTACAAGGAGAAGATGTGGCACGACGAGCTCGACACTTTCCTCAAGATCAAGAAGAAGAGCGAGCAGGAGGCCTTCTCCCGGTACGGCCTGAGCTACATCGTAGACAAATACCTCCCCGAGAAGCTCCAGCTCCTGAAGAGCTCCTGAGAGACGCTATTTCTCGGGGTTTATCTCGGGAGACTGGTCCTCCCAGAGGAGCATCCGGTCCATCTTCCGCTTCGTCCTCGCCCTCTGGAGCATGTTGTAGACCGACCTGTGTTGGCTCCCCTTGGCCAGCATCGATATCGCCTCCTTCGCCAGCTTCACCTCGGAGGCATCCCCTATCATCGCGACGGTCCTCCCGTAGACCGAGACTTGGGCCTTGGTCAGCTCTTCGATGACCCGTCTCGACTTGCCCTTCAGCCCGATTATCCTCCCACGGACGCGCTCCAGGCTGTTCTCGCTCTTCCCTGCGAAGTCCCTGAGGTCGAGTATCTCGAGGAAGGCATCCGGTTCCATCAGCCTGAGCGCCCTCTGGGGCGAGAACCCCCTCGCTATCGCCTCGACGATCGATATCGCCTTGAAGGGGTCCCCCTCCTCCGCCGACCTGGACATTATCGTCACTTCGCCGCTCTCGCCGTCTACCTCGAGCGAGACATGGCACGTCTCTTCGAGGAGCTTCTTCGCTTCGCCCTTCTTGCCGATCACCGCCGCGACCCTGTCCAGCGGTACCCTGACGACCTGTTCAAAGCTCACGCCATAATCGCCTCCACTGTCTCTTCGGCCCCCTTCTCATAGATTCCCCTCCTCCTGAAAAACTTCACCATGTTCGAGACGTCCCTTAGCAGCAGTTCCTTGGCTTCGGGATGCGTCTTCAGCACAGCGGAACCCATGTCGAACAGCACCCGCTCACCTCCGAGCTTGAAGATGTTGTACTCCGAGAGGTCGGCGTGGACCAGCTCGGCTCCCCTGTAGAGCTTTTCAACCATCTCAATCGTCCAGGCGTAGTCACCCTCATCCACCTCTGCGTCGGCGAACCTCGGTGCGGGCGCCGGCGGCACCCCGACGTACTCCATCACGATGACGTTCTCGTTGAACGCGTAGGGCTTCGGCACCCTCACCCCGGCGCGCTCTGCGAGCTGGAGGTTCTTGAACTCCTTCTGCACCCAGAGCTTCGCTATCCCCCTCGAGGAGCCTGGTATCTTGCTGAAGCGCCTGTCGCCCGCGACGTACCTCAGCCTCCGCTTGAACTCCGCCGACGCCGTCAGGTAGATCTTGACTGCCCTGGGTGTACCGTCCGGGGCTACCCCCCAGTAGACCCTCGCCTCCTTCCCGGCATTCACGACCCCGTTGAGATAGTCCAGCTCACCGTTGCTGAGCAGCCTGTTGATGGCCCAGAGAGTGGCCCTATCGAAGACCTCCTCGAAGACCTTCCTCTCATCCGAGTCCTTGTTCAGGAACCTGCTGTCCCTCTCGAACCTCAGGAGCCTCTCCCTGAGCTGCTCGTCTCGCAAAC
Organism: Nitrososphaerales archaeon; assembly: GCA_030038365.1. GTDB lineage: Archaea > Thermoproteota > Nitrososphaeria > Nitrososphaerales > Gagatemarchaeaceae > Gagatemarchaeum. The sequence continues at coordinate 12,551 of JASHPA010000132.1, read as the reverse complement.
CCGTGGTACCACATCCGAGGGCGTGTTAAGGGTTGCCGGACGCCTCCCGGCAGCCAGAAAATTTATTAGTATACAACTATCTGTTGTATAGTGCTAGAGTTGAACCTTGAAGTTTATGATTTTCATGGGGAAAGCCCCCGGAGGGAGAAATGACGCAGGAAGAGCCGGAGGAGCAGCAGGGAGACGACGTGTCGTCTCTGAAAGAGGAGCTGGCTCAGAAGGACGAGGAGCTGGCTGAGATGAAGTCCAGGCTGGAGTCGGTCCGTCGCTCGGATCTCGAGGCTGACCTCGACAAGGCCCAGAAGCTCATCGACGAGGAGAGGAGCCGCGGTGAGGACTACCTCGCGCAGCTGAAGTACCTGCAGGCAGACTTCGAGAACTACAGGAAGCGCGTCGACAGGGAGATACGCGACATCGAGGACTTTTCTACCAGCTCGCTGATACTTAAGATACTGCCGGTGCTGGATGACCTCGACCTGGCCATCGCGACGGCGGGAAAGGACGCTCCCTCGGGGATCGTCGAGGGCATCGCGATGGTGCAGAAGAACTTGCTGGCGGCCTTGCAGGCCGCAGGGCTCAAGGCGATCGAGGCCATAGGCAAGCCCTTCGACCCCGTCATGCACGAGGCTGTCGAGAGGGTCGACGGGAAGAGCAACGACCGCGACATGGTGGTCGCGGAGATAAGGAAGGGTTACACCCTCAAGGATAAGGTGTTAAGGCCCACCATGGTTAGGGTGGAGTCGGCCGTCAAGGGTAACAGTGAAAAAATATGAGCACACCGCGTGAAAAGATAATCGGAATCGACTTGGGCACGACCAACTCGGCCGCTGCCGTACTGGAAGCCGGACGCCCGGTGGTGATACCGAGCGCAGAAGGCCCGACAGCCGCCGGGAAGATGTTCCCCTCGGTCGTGGCGTTCACGACAGACGGTACGCTCCTTGTGGGCGAACCGGCGAAGAGGCAGGTGGTCGCGAACCCCGAAGGGACCATCTTCGAGATAAAGCGGAAGATGGGCACCGACTATACGGTCAAGCTGCAGGGCAAGGAGTTCACCCCGCAACAGATCAGCTCTTTCATACTCCAGAAGATAAAGAAGGATGCCGAGACATTTCTTGGTTACCCGATCAAGAAGGCCGTCATCACCGTTCCCGCACACTTCAACGATAACCAGAGGCAGGCGACCAAGGATGCCGGCGAGATCGCGGGGCTCGAGGTCGTGAGGATCATCAACGAGCCCACCGCCGCATGCCTCGCTTTCGGGCTGGACAAGGCAGAGAAGGAGATGAAGGTCCTCGTCTTCAGCTTCGGAGGCGGGACCCACGACGTCACGGTCATGGAGTTCGGGCAGGGGGTCTTCCAGGTCCTCGCGACCAGCGGCGACACGCAGACCGGTGGAGCGGACATCGACTACGCCATCGTCAACCTGCTCCTCGACGACTTCAAGAGCAGGAACGGGATCGACCTCAGGAACGACAAGACGGCCATGGCCAGGCTCAAGGAGGCCGCCGAGAGGGCAAAGATAGAGCTCTCCAACGTGATCACGACAGACATCGACCTCCCGTTCATCGCGAGCGACTCGAGCGGAGCCAAGAACCTTCACTATACCCTAACGAGGGCCAAGCTCGAGGACCTCGCAAGACCTTTCGTCACAAAGATAGAGACACCGATCAAGAAGGTCGTCCAGGACGCAAAGCTCGAGGTCAAGGACATCCAGAAGGTCATACTCATCGGTGGCATGACGCGCATGCCCCTCGTCCGTAAGACGGTCGAGGACATCATGGGCAAACCCGCTGAGAGGGGAGTCGACCCCATGGAGGCCGTCGCGATTGGAGCGGCTATCCAGGGAGGGGTCCTCGCCGGAGAGGTCAAGGATATCCTGCTCCTCGATGTCACGCCGCTTTCGCTCGGGGTCGAGACCCTCGGCGGCATAATGACCCACGTGGTCGAGAAGAACACGACCATCCCCACCAAGGCAAAGCAGGTCTTCAGCACGGCTGCCGACTTCCAGACCGCCGTCACCATTCACGTGCTGCAGGGCGAGCGCTCTATGTCTGCTGACAACATCTCCCTCGGCAACTTCAACCTCACGGGCATCCCCCCTGCGCCGCGCGGAGTGCCTCAGATAGAGGTCAACTTCGAGATAGACGCGAACGGCATACTCAACGTCTCCGCCAAGGACCTCGGGACAGGCAAGGAGGCCAAGATCACGATCACAGCCTCGACCAAGCTCTCGAAGGACGAGAAGGAGAAGATGGTCCGGGACGCCGAGCAGTACGCGGAGCAGGACAAGAAGAAGATGGAAGAGGCCCATCTGCTCAACGACGCCGACTCCATGCTCTACACTGCGGAGAAGACCAAGACGGACCTCGCCGGGAAGATCAGCGCCTCCGACGTCACCAAGATAGACGAAGCGGCAAAGGAGCTGAGGAAGGCCATCGAGAGCAAGAACATGGACGACCTGAAGGCCAAGTCCGAGAGCCTGAGGAAAGTACTCCAGGAAGTGGGCACCGCCGTCTACCAGCAGGCGGCGCAGGCCGCCCAAGCGGCACAGTCCGCGCAGTCGGCACCGGGTGGCGCGGGTCCCCAGGCAGCTCCGTCCCAGGGCCCCACCGGCGAGAACGTGACCGACGCCGACTACAAGGTCGTCGACGACGGCAGCAACAAGCAATAGGCGCACGAAATGAGCGCGGCCTCCTCTCAGGACTTCTACCAGATCCTAGGAGTTCCCAAGGAGGCCTCCAAGGACGACATCAAGGCAGCCTACCGAAAGCTCGCGCTGCAGTACCATCCAGACCGCAACAAGGACCCGGGCGCTGAGGAGAAGTTCAAGCAGATCTCCGAGGCCTACGCGGTCCTCTCCGACGACGACAAACGCAAGCAATACGACGCCTACGGCAAGGAGGGGGTCTACCAGCGGTACGGCTCGGAGGAGGACATATTCCGCGGCACCGACTTCTCGGACGTCTTCCGAGGGACGGGCTTCGGAGGCTTCGACGACCTGTTCTCGCAGTTCTTCGGCGGAGGGGCGGCTCGCCGGCCGCAGCGAGGCAACGACATCCAGGTCAGGCTCCAGCTAAGGCTCGAAGACGCGATCAGCGATGTCTCGCGCGAGGTAGAGATACCCCGGAACGAGGCATGCCCGGTCTGCGGAGGCTCGGGCGCCACGCCCGGCACCCAAGCAAGGACGTGCCCTCAGTGCGGAGGCGCGGGACAAGTTCAGAAGGTCCAGAGCGCCGGTTTCGCCCGCTTCATACGGGTGGAGACGTGCGGCAGGTGCGGGGGCAGGGGCACCGTCGTGGACACCCCATGCAGGGAGTGCAAGGGAAGCGGCCTCGTCAGGCGGGCGAGAAAGATAATGATCAAGATACCGGCGGGCGTCGAGGACGGCCATACGTTCCGCATAAGGGGAGAAGGGGAGGCCGGCGAGCACGGGCTTCCTCGTGGAGACCTCTACGTCGTCGTGTCGATACCGGAGCACCCGACCTTCAAGAGGGACGGCGCGGACGTCTACATCACCGCACAGGTGAACGCTGTCGAGGCGATGCTGGGGACGGAGGTTCGCGTCCCGACTCTCTACGGCGACGTAAAGCTACAGATTCCCGCAGGGACGCAGCCGGGTCAGTCCTTCAAGGTTAAGGGCAAGGGTCTTCCCCGCGTCTCGCACTTCGGCAAGGGAGACGAGTACGTGAGGGCGAACATCTATGTGCCGAAGAACCTCAACGGGAAGCAGAAAGACGCCCTGAAGGGGCTGCTGCGAGACGGGAACCTTCAGTAGCTGAACTTGTAGATCATCAGGAACGGGACGCCCTGGATGACCCTGACGGCCTCCTTGGCCCCGAGGTTGTTGGAAAGCGCGATCTCAACCGCCTGTGTCCCTGCCAGGTTGATTATCGATGACTCCTTCATCATCTTGAGCGCCTGGGGCGGCTCCACGACCTGCCCGCCGAAGTAGTCGCGCGAGATGTGCATCTGGAGCTTCCCCTCGTTCAGCGTCTTACCGATCAGGTCCTCGTCGCATATGTTGATGAGGCTGGTGTCCTTCCAGGATATGCTCCTCACGGAAAGATTCGAGTTGACCGTGTCAGTTCACCTTGGCTGCGGAGCGAGCGCCGCAGGCCTCGCAAACCCTGAAGTGCAGCCTGCTGACCGTCTCGATGTGTGTATCGGGGCTGCCGCACACAGGACAGGTCACGTTGTCCTGCATGTACTTCTGGAAAAGCTGCATGAACGACGCCTTGTCCTTCCGCCCGATGAATATCGCCCTCTCGCCGTCTATCGATGCGGCCGTGGCCAGCTCCTTGGCCAGGTACATGAGGACCCTGTCGGGGTCCCTGCGGAAGAGCTTCGGGAACTCAGCGTAGTTCCTAAGGATGGTCTTCTTGCCGACCCAGATGACCTGAGGCTCCGGCAGCTCCAGCCTGTTCAGCGACGACTTTGTCGAGATCTTCTGGATGCCAGTCTGCGCCCGGGAGAGGAGTTCGTCGTACGGCCTGCTCATGCGGTGGCCCCGACCACCCGCGCAAGTATTTCAACTCTTCTGGGCACGCAGCTCGGCGTTCCTGAGTCTTTCGGCCTGCCAGACTGCCAGTTCAATGCTGCTCTGGTAGCGCAGCGTCGCGCCGCCATGCCTCCTTCGCAGTTCCCCGATAATGCGGGCGTGCACGTCGTCGGGAACGTCCCAGGTGATGGACTGCCCCTTGGACTCGAGGTAGGCTATCCTCTCGTCGGCCTGCACGATTCTCTGGGTATCAAGGACCCGGACCGTCCTCTCAGGGGCGACGACGTCCTCCAGGCCCTGCTCTCCCTCCTCGAAGCGTCCGCTGGGCCACCCAAAGATGGCCCTGAGCTCCGCGTACTCCTCACCCATCGTCGTTTGAGCGCCGGGGGCGCCGACCTCCACCACCGAGATTACCGACTCTCTCGAGACCCGTGCGGACTCCCTGACCACCACAGTCCAGTCGTTTACGAGGTGAAGGATGTGCACGAGGAGGGCCGTGTCGAAGACCCCGTCCCTGAACGGTATTCTGTGGACGTCAGCGAAGAAGAGCCCTGTCACTCCTTTCTCTCGCGCCTTGGCCATCATCTTCGCCGAGATGTCCAGCCCCGCGACATCGTACCCTCTTTCCTGAAGCGGCCTTGCGAACCTCCCGGTCCCGACACCAACATCGACCACCCTTGCCGCGGCCGGGAGAAGACGGGCAAGCGCGTCCACCACCCGCAGCATCTCGTTCCCGGGGAGCGACCTGGTGGCGTCGTAGATGTCTGCCACCCTTCCGAAATCCGTCGGCGCCATGTCGCCGTCGGGATTCCTCGCCAACAAAAAGGGTTCGTCCCTGGTCGTTCTTCCAAAGATTTTAAGCGCCGCCCCGGATGGCCCGATTGTGAAGCGGGTAACGATCGGCGTCTTCGGCGGGTCAGGTTTCTACCGTTTCCTGAAGAAGTACAAGGAGCTCCCTCTGGAGACCTCCTATGGGCCGCCCAGCGCTCCCCTCAAGATCTCTACTGTCGAAGGCAAGCGCGTCGCGTTCATCCCCAGGCACGGCGAGCATCACGAGTTCCCTCCGCAGGTCCTTCCATACAGGGCGAACATCGCGTCGTTCAAGGAGGTCGGGGTCGAGAGGATCATCGCTCCATGTGCCGTCGGGAGTCTCAAGCCTGAGCTAAAGCCCGGCGACCTCGTGATCTGCGATCAGTTCGTGAACTTCACGACGGGAAGGAGGGACACGTTCTACGACGGACCCGTGACGACACACATCAGCACCGCCGACCCATACTGCCCGGAGCTGAGGAAGCTCGCCAGGGACGCTGCAAAGAAACTGAAGTTGCCTTTCCACTACGGTGGCACGGTGGTCGTCATCCAGGGTCCGCGCTTCTCCACCCGTTCCGAGAGCCGCTTCTTCAGAGACCAAGGCTGGGACGTCATCAACATGACCCAGTATCCAGAGGTCGCCCTCGCCCGAGAGCTGGAGATGTGCTATGCCAACATCTCCCTCGTGACAGACTATGACTCGGGGCTTGAGGACGACCCAAAGGTGGAACCCGTGTCGCATGAGGAGGTCATCAAGATATTCAACGAGAACATAGAGAACCTCAGGGCCCTGATCACCGAGATGATCAGGACGATACCCAGCAAGAGGTCGTGCTCTTGCGGCACGGCCCTGGAGCACGCGAGGATGGAAGCCTGACAGACGCCGCGCTGGACCGCCGCTTCCGGCGCGCGATAAGGCGCATACCGGACTTCCCGACGAAGGGCATAGTCTTCAGGGACATAACCACCCTCTGGAAGGACCCCGCTCTGCTCGAGAAGTCCGTCGACCTGATCTACGACCACTACAAGGACAGAAAGGTAGACAAGGTGCTCGGGATCGAGGCGCGCGGGTTCGTCTTCGGCGCCCTCCTCGCTGAAAGGTTCGGCGTGGCCTTCATCGCCGCCAGGAAGCTCGGCAAACTCCCTTACGAGAAGATAACCGAGGAATACAAACTCGAATACCGCGTCGATGGGCTCGAGATGCACAAGGACTCGGTCAAGAAAGGCGACCGCGTCCTGATAGTCGACGACCTGATGGCCACCGCGGGCACCGCCCTCGCCGTGGTAAGGATGGTGGAGAGGCTCGGAGGGAGAGTCGTGGGCCTAGCGTTCGTCGTGGAGCTCGAGTTCCTCGGCGGAAGAGAGAAGCTCTCGAAGTATGATGTCTTCTCGCTGGTGAAGTACGCCTCCGAGGAGGAGTAGCCGTGCCTGCGAAGGCGGTCGCAGGAGTCATGACGGGGTCCGGGATGGAGGACCTCTTCTCGGCCTCCGAACGCAGGACCGTCAAGACAGACTATGGGACCGTCGAGACCTTCATCTGCTCTTCCGGAGGGACGCGCTTCGCCGTCATCCCGCGCCACGGAAAGGACCATACGGTCCCGCCCCACCGGATCAACTACAAGGCCAACGTCCAGGCGATGAAGAAGCTGGGCATCGCGGACGTCCTGGCAACCAGCGCCGTCGGCTCGATAAGCAGGAAGATCCCGGTTGGCGGGCTGGGCCTGCTCGACCAGTTCATCGATTTCTCCGCGCGACACCTCACCTTCTTCGAGAGGTCGCCCGTGCACGTCGATGTCACCCATCCATACGACGAGGCCCTCCGGAGGAAGCTCCAGAAATCAGCCGACGCGCTTGGAATGAAACTAGTGCCGGGATTGGTCTATGTGTGCGTCGACGGTCCCCGGTACGAGACGGCCGCGGAGATACGCATGTTCGGACAGTTAGGCGGCGACGTCGTCGGCATGACCGGCGCCCCGGAAGCAATCCTTTCTCGAGAGCTGGGTCTAAGGTACGCCTCGGTAGTCGTCGCGACGAACTGGGGAGCCGGGATGCAGGAGAAGGTATCTCACGAGGAAGTCCTCTCCACTATGGGAAAGGTCAAGCCCCGGCTGAAACGACTGATCGAGCGGACTGTCGAGGAGTGGGAGCCTTAGAGGAACTCTACCCACTTGCCCTTCCCTGACTTCTTGGCCCGCTCGTAGACGATAGCGGACGTCGCCACGTCCTGGATGCCTATGCCTGTCGAGTCGAAGATGGTGAGTTCGCCGGACGTCTCGCGTCCCTTCTTCTTCCCGGAAACGACCTCCCCTAGTTCCGCATAGACATCCGATTCCTCGAACAACCCCTTGGTCATGGCGACCGAGAGCTTGTCTGTCACGAGCTTGGACCTCTTGTAGGTCTTGCCCTCGAGCTCCTTCTTCCCGAGCCCGTCTGCGCCTATCCCGTTGATGTGGACGCCCTCACCTATCCATGAGTCCTTCACTACCGGTATCTTGGAGGGGGTGGCCGCAATCACGATATCGGCGTCGCGGACGGCCTCCTCGGCCGAGCCCACCGCCTTCACGGGTATCCCCATCTCCTTCGTCATCTCTTTGGCGTAGGCAGCCCTTCTGCCTTTGTCAGGACTGTACGCCTTGGCCGCCTTGAGCTTGAACAGGTCCTTGAGGGCGAGCAGCTGTATCTTCCCTTGGGTGCCGGTGCCCAGCACGCCCACCGTCTTCGAATCCTTCCTCGCGAGGTGCTTCGCCGCCGCCCCTCCCGCTGCGCCCGTCCTCATCGTGGTTATCACGAGCCCGTCGAGCACCGCCAGAGGCATCCCGTTGCGCGCGTCGCTCAACAGTATGGAAGCGAGGTGCGTGGGTATGTTCCTCGAGGCGTTGCCCGGATAGTAACAGCCTAGTTTGACGCCGACGTACCCTTTGTCCATCAGATACCCTGGCTTCGCTGCCCATCCTCCCCCGTACTTGGATGCGGCGATCTGGACGACACCTCCACTCTCCGCGAGGCCGTTCGACGAAGCTGCGAAGACCTCTTCCATCGCCTCTATCGCGTCCTTCATCGTGAGCAGCTCCTCGACGTCCTTCTGAGATAGCACCAGGATGTCTGTCAATATCGGGTGCCAAACACCATTCGAGCGTATTTAAGCCGTGTAGGACACGCGACCGGCCGAAGACGGTTCTCCTCTTTTAATAGCCGAAGAGGGGGGCCATCCTTTCGGAACTTGAAGATAGCCAACCCGAAGCTGGCCGACGAGGGTAAGAAGAATTTCGTGTGGGCAAAGAACCACATGGGGGCTCTTGACAACCTCGCCAGGAAGAACGGGCGGAGCAAGCCGCTCGACGGCGTCACCGTAGGCGTGTGCCTCCACGTCACGAAGGAGACCTCCGTCCTAATAGATGCTCTCGTGTCCGCAGGCGCTGACGTCAAGCTTGCCGCCGCCAACCCGTTATCGACCCAGGACGATATCGCCGCCTTCCTCGCTACCGAGGCTGAGGTATGGGCGTGGAGAGGCGAGACCGCGAAGGAGTACAACTGGTGCGTCGAGCAGGTCCTCGCCAACAAACCAAAGATAATCATCGACGACGGAGCGGATATGCACGTAGCCGCAACCCTATCCGGCGTCAAGAGCGTCGTGGGAGGTTGCGAGGAGACGACGACAGGCGTCATACGCATCAGGGCGCTCGAGCACGAAGGTAAGCTCTCGTATCCCGTGATAGCGATAAACAACGCCAAGACCAAGCACCTCTTCGACAACAGGTACGGGACGGGCCAGAGCACCTTCGATGGGATACTGCGCGCTACATCCCTTCTCGTCGCCGGCAAGAGAGTCGTCGTCGTGGGTTACGGCTGGGTAGGGAAAGGCGTCGCTCTCAGGGCCAAGGGCCTCGGGGCGAACGTCGCCGTCGTAGAAGTGGACCCGATCAGGGCGGTCGAGGCGCACCTGGATGGTTTCAACGTCATGAGCATAGAGGACGCCGCGACCGAGGGCGAATGGTTCATCACCTGCACCGGGATAAAGGGCGTTATCCCTTACTCCGCGATAAAGGAGATGAAGGACGGCGCGATACTTGCGAACGCAGGGCACTTCGACGTCGAGATCGACACGCGCTCGCTGGTCGAACAGGCGCGCTCGGTCAAGGAGGTGAGACCCAACGTCGAAGAGATATGGCTGCCCAACGGAAAGCGGGTGTACCTCCTGGCCAAGGGCAGGATAGTGAACCTCGTCGCTGCAGAGGGCCATCCACCGGAGGTCATGCAGATGTCGTTCGCGAACCAGTTCATGTCCGCCCTCTACGTCCTGAAGAACCACGAGAAGCTAGGGCAAAGGGTACATGATGTCCCGGAGTCCATAGAGAATCAGGTCGCTCGGGCCAGCCTCGAGTCACTCGGCATATCGATAGGCAAGCCCACGAAGGAACAGCTCGAATACGCCCAGAGCTGGAAAATCTAGACCTTATAGCGGAGCGCGAAGGAGGCCGGACGAAAACACCATGCCTAGCGTTCCACCTGGAAGAAGGGTCATCATCACGGCGGCGTTGCCCTACGCCAACAACGACCTCCACCTAGGGCACATCGCCAGCACCTACCTCCCGCCCGACATCCTCTACAGGTACCTCCAGCACGGCAAGGCTGAGGCGATCCAAATCTGTGCCTCGGACGACTTCGGGACGCCGATCCTCATCGCCGCCGAGAAGGCGGGGAAGAAGCCGGAGGACTACGTCGCCTACTGGAGGGAGCGCTTCGAGCAGGACCTCAGCGCGCTGGGCATCGACTACGACCTCTTCTACAGGACCAGCTCCGAGGAGAACGTCGAGCTCGTCCAGCATTTCTTCAAGGTGCTCTACGAGCGAGGCTACATCTACCCCTCGGAGGTGCATCAGTTCTACTGCGAGATCGACAAGAAGTTCCTCCCCGACAGATACGTCAGGGGGACCTGTCCCTACTGCGGCGCGCAGGACCAATACTCGGACGGTTGCGAGAGCTGCGGCCGGACGCTGCAGCCTGGTCAGATACTGAACCCTCGCTGCGCGATATGCGGCACGCCGCCCATCACGAAGGCGAGCAAGCACTACTTCTTCAAGCTCTCGAGCTTCTCCACCCAGCTCAAGGAATGGCTCGAGTCCAACAAGAACCTCCAGTCGGACGCCCGCAACTACGTCCTGAACTGGATAAAGGAGGGCCTGCAGGACTGGGACATAACCCGCGACATCAGCTGGGGCGTCGAGATACCGCTCGAGGAGGCACACGGGAAGGTCCTGTACGGATGGTTCGATAACCATCTTTGCTACATCTCGACTGCGCTCAAGGCCGCGGGCAAGAGCCAGGGGAAGGACGGTGCCGACTACTGGAACGATGCCACCGTCTACCACTTCATCGGCAAGGACATAGTCTACCATCACTACCTCTTCCTGCCCAGCATGCGCTTGGGAGAGGGCCGGTTCAAGCTCCCGGACTACATCCCCACGCGCGGGCACCTCCTCCTTCAGGACAAGAAGATCTCGAAGAGCCGGAGGTGGGGCATAACCATCAGGGAGTACCTCCCGGTCCTGCCCCCTGACTATCTCCGGTTCTACCTCACCCGGATCACCCCGTATGCCCAGACCGACTCCAACTTCGACCTCGAGGAGTTCCAGGCGAAGGTCAACAACGAGCTGGTCGCCAACATCGGCAACTTCTGCTACAGGTCCCTCGTCTTCGTGAAGCGAGAGTACGGTCTCACGATACCCGAGCCGGGCGAGGCGGGTGAGGCGGAGAAGACGCTGCTGGCCGCCCTCAAGAAGGCCGAGGAGGAGACGACGCGCCAGATCGAGTCAGGCAGCTACGACCGTGCCCTCAAGGCCATCCTCGACTTCGGGACGAGCTGCAACCAGTACTTCCAGGCAAAAGCCCCCTGGGAGAAGCGTCCCGACATGGCCACGACGATCTACTACGCGAGCAACTGCGTAGCTTCCCTGGCCGTGCTCCTGCATCCCTTCATCCCCTTCGGTGCGGAGGAACTCTGGGAGCAGCTTTCGACCGGGAAGGACCTCTCCGACCTTCCCTGGGAAGAGTCGAAGGAGCAACTCCTGAAACCCGGCCACAAGATAGCCGAGCCGAAGCCGCTGTTCAGGAGGGTGGAAGACGCGGACCTGGCCGCGCTCCAGAGGATAATCGAAGGGAAGAAGTAGAGCCTACTCTGCCGACGCTATCGTCTCGAGCCCGGAAGGCACCGAGTAGTCCATCGAGTCGTCGATCGTTGAGAGCGCAGAGAGCGGGTCGTACTCGTCGTAGCGGGTGGCCTTGAACCCGGAGGCGAGCACGCTCACCTGAAGCTGGGAGCCCCCGCGATAGCTGACCCCATACTCGATGTCGATGGCTTCGCTCCCGAACATCGAGCTCAGCCGCTTGACGGCCGTGCCGGTCTCCCCGGCCCTGAGCGTCGAGTCTCCCGTGAGGATGACGACGGCGTGGTTGGCGTCCTTCGTCTCGACCCTCTTGCTTATCCCGATGACGGCCTTCGAGAGCGCCTCCTCGGTCTTGTCGGCCGAGCCGGAAGAAGCGCACGTCAGGAAGGAGTAACCCTCCTGGAACACCGTGCCGAGCACCTTGTTGAGCCCGACCGGTATCGAGTCCTCTGATTGCCTGGCTAGGAGCGAGCCCAGCGCCTTGACCGCCTGGGCGTTCGCCATATCGTAGACCTCCTTCTGCGAGGCGTGGGACGTGCTCTTGAGCAGCGTGTCGTTGTCCACCACCACGACGCCTCTCGAGACCGACCTGAGCCTCCTGAGAGCGAGACCCGAATAGAACCTGAGCTTCTCCTCGAAGCCGAACGGCATCACAGCGACGCTCACCGCGTCCGTCCCGTTCTCCTTGGCCAGCTCCGCCACCACGGGTGCCAGTCCGCTTCCCGTAGCCCTTCCCAGTCCTGCCACTATGAACACGATCTTCGCCCCATCGAGCAGCTCCTTGATGTCCTCTCGGTACGCGATAGAGAGCCCCCTCACCATCGGCGGGGTAAGCTTCTGGTCGATGGGACACTCGATCATGAGCGTCTCTCCCTCCGTCGCTTCCAGGTCCGCCTCGTCGCAGGAGATGTAGGCGAACCTGTCCACCAGGGTGGTCTCCCTGCTCAGTGCAGACACGATCCTTGCTCCCGCGCTTCCTATCCCGAGAGCCAAAACTTGCCCAGAAGCGGTGTTGGACATCGGCGGCATCTGGTCCGCCCTCTTTTGCATTAATCCGCCCGTGCACTAAAACCTTGAAC
>JASHPA010000131.1 GCA_030038365.1 Nitrososphaerales archaeon | reverse complement strand
CTCCGGGCAGCTAGAGGGCGCTCACGCCGTTGGCCGTGCACGCGGCCGCCGAGCACGCCGCTATGCCGTATTCCACGACCGGAAGGGAGGTTGCTCCCGCCGCGCTCGTCAGTATGTAGATGAAGAACTGGACGATTAGAGAGACCGAGAACGCCACGAGGAGGATGATTATCCTCTCGCGGGTCTGTCCGAGAGTGTTCGCGCTTCTAGAGCTCATGAATTGGTAGGTTGATTCAGCTTAAAAGGGAACCAGACAGATGGATCGCAGGGTTGGCAACCGCCAAATCACCGAGTGTCAACGAGAGGGTTGCAATCTCCCTACTCGAAGTCTTTCTCGTTGCTATCCTTCTCGCTCTTCTCGTTACCCTCGTCAGCGTCTCTTCAGAGACTCAGTTAATTGCGATAGGCGCGGTCGGACCCATTATCCTCCTAAGCCTGATTTTCATCTATTATTGCAGGAAGCGCAAAGCTTGGAGCTTCGTCGGAGCTTCGATCCTGGGGGCGTTCGGAGTGGCGCTCAGAGTGGCGATCAGTACACAACCCAGCCTTGAGGTCGGAGGCGGCCTGCCAGTGGGTGTTACGGTCCTCTACATCGTCCTAGGCTCATTGATGTCTCTGAAAAGCTACGAGTCGTTTCTGGAGCTAAGAGCCAGATAGGTTGAAGTCGCGTGGCCTCCACGAAATGCGCTTGACCAGCTCTCGTTTTAATGGCAAGTGAACTACCGAGACGAATGTCCGAATCCATCTGGTGGCCCGACGAAGCGTGGTATGAGAGAAAATCTCTTCCTCTGGGATTCATCACGCTCTCCTTCCGGCAGCTCGGAACAATGCTTCTCTCGGCAGGTGCAGCTTTCCTCATCTCGCTCCCCTTCAGCTTCCCGATAGACGGCGCAAGTTTCGGAGGGAGAGCGGCCGTCTTCTGCGCAGTCTTCGGCCTAGGATTCTTCATTTCGAGTAGGCCGGTCAGGCTGGTGCCCATGGAGCTTCAGGCAGTCTATGTCATCAGAACAAGGGGAATGGTCAAACTCACGACGATTCTGCGAGGTCGGAACGCGAAACCGAACGCGCAGGACGTTGGGAATCGCAAGCCCGCTGTCCACGAGATTCTCGTCGAGGACTTCAAGGCGCCTATTCCTCTCGTGATTTCGGAGACGGTTGGCCAGGTCGACTACGAGGAAACAGTTGAACTCGTCTTAGATGAAGAGATGAGAGGCGAGAACCTCGTATCTCCGCAGAGGCCGAGGTTCAGGTTCGTATACAGGCCCTGCCCGAAGATATCGGGACGCACGACCTGACGGTGAGGCTCGAAGGGTCGGCAGCGCCGCTCCTCTGGATGCGCCTCTCAATCAAGGGCAGGAGCGCCGAGGCCAACGAAGCGATCGTGAAGGTTGGGTGAGCATCGAGATGACGAAAGACAAGGGCGCGCAGACCGCCCCTCTGTGGTCTACGAACTGAGGTCGGTCAACCTCGCAAGCCTTGCCGAGAAGGAGCAGGGTTCCGTGCTCGACAGGTTCGCTTCGTTCCTAGACTCCCTGACCGGGCCGATTTCTTTCCACGTCGTGCAGGACGACAGGGAGGTCGAATCGATCGGCGCAGTCTACAGGATCCCGTACAGGAGGTCTTCCTGCGGACTGAATCTCAGGCCGCGTCTCTGGTAGCGACGCTCGGGACAGGGATGACGCGGGTCCACGGGCTCCCCGCAATCGTCCCTCGCGTGGTTCATCCGAAGTTCGTGGACGACGACACTGACTACTGTCCGCACACGGCGTTCGCCGCCGCACTTCCTCAGGTCAGGAAGGCAATCAGGAGATAGGCATATCCTCGACAGAAACCTGAGTGTTGAGGGTTCCTATCGGAGTCAAGGGCACTGCATCAACTTTCAGGTAACTAACGAAGTGCTGCCCTGCTACCGTCTCGTTGAGCACAACAGTGTACAGTCCTTGATCAGCCTTCGGAGCCGAAGAGCCATCGACCGTGAGCACAAGGTAGTACGGATTGTATGGCTGAAGCACGAAGCTGAAGCTCGACGACGAAGAATTGTAGATGACATCGTCGGTCTCGTATTGAGGTACACCACTGAACGTCACCCCTGGACCGAGCGTCGTGGTAGTTGCTACCGTTGAGCCGTTGCCGAAGACAAAGCGCTGCGAGGGATAGCTCACGTTCAGCCAAGTTGGGAGGGGGACTATGGAACCGTTCTGCTCCAATATTCCTTCGATGGATACGGTAACGGGAAGCGACGAAGGAGCGGAAGCAGTACCGGGGTCGTAGAGCAGACCTACGATATAGGGGACACCGCCTCCAGAGAGGCTTACTGGTCCTGTCCCACTGACTACATTCGGGTTCATCGATCCCTCAATGGGAATGACCGCATCGCCAGTTAGCCCATCGCCTCCGGATGCGCCGATGAAGAGAGAGTTGTTGTAGTGGTTTGTCGTAGGGCCTACACCCACCATGTAGAGGGTGGCGTTGGCTCCCTGCGGACCGACTGCAGGAAGGTACGAGGGCACGATCTTCATCCAACCGCCACGGTTGAGAGTGAGCGACGTGAGATTCACAGCAGTGGTTGTAGAAGCGTACACTGTAATGGGAATCTTGTACCACCCGAAGCCCTCCTGCCCTCCATTTCCGCTCCGGAAGGTATCCGTAATCGTAATCTGCTGTATATCTGGTGACCCGACCTTCACGGTTATGCCCGTGTTGTAGGCTGCCGAGTCCATGAGGAGGAAGGTAACGGAGTCGTTGAACTCGGGCGCCGGGACAGAGAAGACGAAGACATAAGCACCAGTCTGAGGGGCCGTGGCATTGCCGCTGTACGTCTGGTAGTTGCCAGTCTGGTTGAGGAGCAACTCTCCGGTGCTCGCGAGCTCTGATGGGGATGCCGAACCATTGGCTCCTGCCGCGAAGTAGCCCAGGAAGGTCGTGATATTGGTCGATTTCATCGAGAAGGCAGCGGTATTCCCTTGATCTACCGGAAGGACGAAGTAGTCAGTGAATACCGTGACGACCGTCTGATTCGACTGCGGTTGTTGGACGACGTTCGTCATGTTGAACGACTGAGTCGTCCCTGCGTCGTAGGTCGAGGATGAGCACATACTCCCGAACTCCGGGACTGCCGTCCCGCACGTCTCACGAGCGATAATGGCAGGCTTGGACCCTGTGAATGGGCTCGGTAAGGGAGATCCGCTTGCGGCGCTCGACGTTGGATTCGGGGAGTTAGGGTCGGTTGACGCGGAAGAACTCGACGATGTCTGCATCGCAAAAGCAACCGTCCCTATCATCAGGACAAGCACAGCGACGACGATGATGAACATCGTTCCTCCGGTTGCGCTCATCGTAGACCTCAAGCTGACCTTTCGCTGGATTCGGCGATTCTTGATTAACAGTTTGTTCCGAGTCGTTGTCAACACGTTGTCATCTCCGTCAATTCGTCAGGTCCACGGAGTAGTATCGGCCTGAGCCCATGAAACCCGTAGAGAAGGCCCCGAAGCCAAACCAGGCTTGCGTCAACGAGTCGTAGCCTGGAACGTCATAGCACCCGAGGTTGACCAGTTGTCCCTGAGTGGTAGCCTCTACGCAGGGCTTTCCTCCGATCTCGGGATTAGGAACCGGTGACTTGGCGACCGGGACGAAAAGTGCAAACAGGGAGAAGGAAAGGGCCACGACTACAACTGTCGTTCCAACGAGAAGTTTCTTGCCCATGGTACGCCAGTGCAGCGAAAATTGGCTTAAGGTTAGTTCCGAGCACTCGGAATAAAGTATTTATCGACTCAGCCGTCTTTTCGACCGATGTCGTGAAGTTCCTACGTTCTGGTAGCGATTTTGTCCTTTGCGATAGTCAACACCGCGTTTCTTGTCGCCCATCTTGCAACGCCTCAAAACGTCCTTTACACGACGCAATACGCCGTCGGTCTGAACAATCTCAATACGGCCGCCAACCCTCTCCAGTCGCCAACCGGATGGACGCTCCAGTTCTTCCTGGCAAACTCCCCTACTCTATCTATCGTTAGCTGGGTGTTTGTGGGAGGTGTCTGGATTTGGCGCGGGAGGTAAGGTAGCGCTGGGAAAGCCTGGGTTTCGATTCGAGCACGTTCGACCTGTTCATGAAGATGAAGGGGGCAAAGACAAGGGTGAGTCTGCTCGACTCGCTTTCCAAGCCGAAAGACAGATTCCAACTCGCCCAAGAGTTGGGGCTTGACTGGAAAGCTGTGGACTACCACGTCGTTCTCCTAAACCGATATGGGCTGGTCCACGAAGACCAAGCGTTTGGCAACGTGAAGATGTATAAGTTGACGAAGCAGGGAGAGATGTTGCTCCAAG
>JASHPA010000130.1 GCA_030038365.1 Nitrososphaerales archaeon | reverse complement strand
ATTATTCATCACACCGAATAACTCTTGACCATCTCAAGCGCCGGGGGTGCCACAGATTAGAACCTCAGACGGGATTGGGTCATCGTGACGAAGACGGCCCGGAGGGCGGCTCGACGATGACGGGACGCAGCTTGCGGGTCTTCTTGGGTTCGCCGTCGGCTGCCTCCCAGGAAACAGAAATCGCCGAGCCCTGGCCGATTTCCTCCGCGAGCGACTGCGCCAAGTCAGTGACCGAGCCGGATGTGACTCCGCGGCAGAGAACCCTCAGCGTGAAGGCGTCCGGGGAGCGCTGGACGAGCTGGCATGATGACCCCCCGTCCACGGCGTTCATGAGCGTCAGCACTCTCTTAGGCGTGACGAGTCTGCCATCCCGCGTCCTGATACAATCTATGCTCCTTCCCTCCACTGATTTCAGGAGCAATGAAAGAGACCTGCCGCAGGGGCACGTCTCGCCCGGAGAATCATGGCCGTAACCAACGTCCTGCATCCTGTACCTGAGCAGGGGCATCCCCTGGTTTGTCATCTCAGTGACCACGATCTCTCCAAGCTCCCCTGGGCGGACCTTCTCACTTTTCACAGACAGCACCTCGATGATTGCCCTGTCGGAGAATGTGTGGAGCCTCCGGCCCTCGAGGCATTCCAGCGCAAGCGGCCCGGTCTCGTTCGAACCATACATCTGCCTGACCGGAACACCCATGGTGCGTTCGACGTAGTCTCTCGTCGGTTCGTCGAGCGGTTCTCCCGTCGAGATGAGGATCTTCGGGGTGAAGGCGATCTTTCTTCCAGACTCCTCGAAATGCCTGGCCATTAGACGGAGGTAGGACGCGTTTGCCATGATTACGTCGGGAGCAAAGCTCTCGATGCTGGGGACCGCCTCGCTGATCGAGTTCTCAAAATAGACCATTCGGGCGAATCTCTCGATGAGCGGCCTCACTGCAGCATACCCAGCCTTCATCGACCGCCTGACGCGAGGTCTCTGCGCCGTCGCCGTTCCCGAAGAGGGACTGTGGGAGGATAGCTGCATAATCCTGTAGAACCTTCCCAGCCCGAACCACCTGCGAAAGTGATCGTGCAGGTACATTGCCGTCAGGAGAGCGAAACCCCTCGAGTAGTACACATGCATTGGCGGGCCGGTCGTGCCTGACGTGAACATCCTGACAAGATGACGGTCATCAGAAGCCAGCCGGTCTCTTAGTGGTCTGGAGACCAGCTGCACTTTCGAGGTGAGCGGAAGCTTTGTCAGGTCCTCCGGCGTTGCTATCTCCTGCGGCCTGATTCCTGCCGTGTCAAAGAGTTCTCGCCAGAACCTGACTTTGGAATAGGCGGTGTCGACCTGGACGCGAAGTCTCTTCGCCTGGAGGGCTTCGATCGTCTCCCAGCTCGCGCGGTCATACGCTGAAGGGCGGAAGAAACTCTTCAGCATAGTGGCCTTCATCCCCGCTGGTTTCTGGGGCCCGTCTCAAAACTGTTCCCCGCCCACGCGAGTGGGGCGTCAGGATAGCAGGACCGGAGTACCTGGAGCCGCGGAAGCGCGAGAGCAGCAGGCCGCCCAAGATGGGTCGTCGGGCTCAGCAGACGCCAGGTAAGCGCTCCCGAACCCGCCTTGTCAACTCCATTCGACGGTTCCCCCTTAATGCTCCTTCCGCCTTCCTGTTGCGAGTGTATCTCAGAAATTTACCGCGGCCGAAGAAGTTCGACGGGTCTTTGAAGACGTTGCAAAAAGCATGGAAAAAACCCTGGCAGAGATGGAGATAGAGGAGATGCCACACGACGAGTCGCTGACAGGGCGGGTGCAAAGCAGGTGTACGAGTTCTGGAAGCCCAGCTGGTCTTGACGGTCGAAATGTTCTCAGGGACAGCCGCGCGTCCGATCTGTTCCGACAATGAACCGAAATTGGGTCGATAATCAATCTGTTTTCCACGGACCTGTGCCAAGAATCAGATAGGCGGAGAACGGCAACACAGGGTCGCAATGAACCCCACGCATGGTCTAACGTTTTCTTCTTAGCTCGGACATAACTATTAATCAGAAAGGACCGGAAATCACGTCCGAGGAGTTGCGCTGAATGGAGAAACAACCTGCACGGAACCTTACCCGTCTGGCAATCGTCATCGTCGTGGCGGTGGTCGTGCTCTCCGCGGCGGCGCTGTCTTTCCAGTCTTTCAGAGCAACCGTCACCAAGACTTCCATCTCGCTAGTCACATCAGTCACGACATCGACCACGACTGTGACCGATACCACCACTGTTGTGGGCGAAACCACGACAACAACTTCATCCACAGGGCCGACCTGCATACAACTCGATTCCGCTCCCATGTACCTCACCGTGAGGAACAACTCAACTGGAAACCCGATCAGTTCGCTGCCAATCCAGGTCCAGGAACTCCCGGAGGCGGCTAATCCCTGCTCCGCTACCGATTCGACCCTCAACCTCGGAACCATGGAGACCAATGCGAACGGATCCATCGACGTCTGCTGTACCGGCTCCGCATTCTTCTTCAGGTTCACCTATGGTGGCGCGACCTACCAGGTCAGCGAACTGGCGGAAGGAGCGGAGAGCGCCGAGTGCGTCACTTTCTACGTGCCTTCTAACACGACGACTATCACATATCCCGGGAACTTCGTCTATTATTGCTAGCTGTTGACGCAGGCGCAATGAACCCTTATGCGGGCCACCGACCAGCCCACGGCGGATGAAGCGGGAACCATTCGAGGCCGTCGTCTTCGACCTCTTTCACACGCTCGTCGACCCCGAGAGCTACAGGCCGGAGGGCTTCAGGAGGGCATACGTCCTCGCAGAGGCGCTCGGAGTCCAAGACGTCGAAGGCTTCGCGAGGTGGTGGAAGGAGAACGAGAAGGACCGGCACGTTCACAAATCGAAGAAGGTGGCCGACTTCGTCGACGACTATCTCTGGGAGACCGAAGGGAGACGCTGCACGGCAGGAGAGCTGGAAGATGTCGACAGGATCAGCGGCGACCTTCAGGACCACGCGATCCTTAATCCCGCTCCCGATGTGCTCCACGCGCTGAAGGACTTGAAAGATAGCGGCCTCAGACTCGGCCTGCTGTCCAATATCGATGAAAGGGAGGCCCGGCACTGGGTCCGGTCCCCTCTCGCGCCTCTCTTCGACGTCGTGCGCTTCTCCTTCGTGATGGGCTACAGCAAACCCTCTATGGAGGCGTACCTGTCCGTCCTGGATGGTTTGGGGGTACCCGCTGCCCGGTCGGTGTACGTCGGGGACGGGGGTCACGAGGAGTTGTCGGGGGCGGAAAAGGCCGGGTTCGGTCTAGTCGTCTTCATGAAGGGCTTCATCTTGCGCAGCGGAATCCGTGGCCCTGCGATTGTCCGGAAACAGGAGAGGGAAGCAGATTTTGCCATCAGGGGCGTCGGAGAGCTACGTTCCCTGATCATCGCATTCGAGCAGCAAAAGATGCCTTGAACCGGCGTACCGGACGTGCCAATACGAAACATCATGGTGTCAGCCCCGGCTTCTGGTAAGCCTGACTGGAACTGGGAATTCTTGCTCTTATCCCGCTGGTGCTGGCTGACCCGTCTGACATCCGCCAGGTTCCCAGTTCCTCACTGGGGGACCGATAGCCACAATAAGAGACGCCAAGCGAAAAACCCGACCTCCCGTTGTTCAGCTACCCTCAGAGGATGGCGGTCGGTGGGGTCGTCGCGTTGCTCGGCCTCCTGTGGGCCTTGCCGACATCTGCTACACGAATTTCGCGACGGGAAGCGAAGTATGCAAGGCGTCCCCCCGGAAACCCATTCTACGACTTCATTATCATATGGAGCATATTGCTCTCGGAAGTGTCATCTTCGTCGCCTACGGCGTGGCCATCATCGTTCAGAGAGTGCGGGGCACCCAGAGACAATCAGGCCAGGATTACCGGCTGAAAGCGACGTCTACTGCGAGGGATTGATGAGGGTGCCTACCACAGTCAGGGGCACCGCATCAACCTCCAGGTAACTCACGAAGTGCTGCCCGCCGACAGTCTCATCGAGCACGACGGTGTACAGTCCCTGGTCGGCTTTCGGGGCCGAAGACCCATCGACTACGAGCACGAAGAAGTACGGATTGTATGGCTTCAGAGCTATGCTGAAAGTCGAGGACGACGAGCTGTAGTTAACGTCGTCGGTCTCGTACTGGGGTACGCTACTGAACGTGACCCCGGGTCCCAGCGTCGTGGTCGTCACCACGGTCGACCCATTGCCGAAGACGGCGTGCTGCTCCGGATAACCGACGTTCAGCCAGCTCGGAAGAGGAACGACCGAACCGTTCTGCTCCAGGATACCAACAACCGATACCGTGATGGGAAGCGATGGTCCCGAGGCAGTCCCCGAAGCGGGGTCGTACACGAGACCACTGACGTACGGTATACCGCCTCCTGACAGGCCTATCGGTCCAGTCCCGTTCGTCACGTCCAGGTCCATCGACCCCTCGACCGGGATAACCGCGTCTCCCGTGAGCCCATCTGCCCCCGACGCGCCGATGAAGAGAGAGCTGTAGAGCTGAGTGGCCACCGGCTCGACCCCAGCCATGTACAGGGTTGCGTTGGCTCCCTGAGGCCCGACGTCAGGAAGATAGGACGGGACGATTCTCAGCCAGCCTCCTTCATTGAGGGTGAGCGACGTGAGATTCACGGCTGTCGTCGTCGGAGCGTAGACCGTTATGGGGATCTCGTCCCAGCCGAAACCTTCAGCGCCCCCATTCCCGCTCGGAAGGATGTCGGTGATCGTCACCTGCTGCACATCTGGGGTGCCCAGCTTGACCGTGATGCCGGTGTTGTAAGCCGCCGAATCCATGAGCAGCAGCCTTACCGAGTCGTTCAGCTCGGGCGCAGGAACGGAGAACACGAAGACGTAAGCGCCTGGTTGCTGTGCCGTCTCGTTGCCGCTGTAGGTCTCATAGTTGCCCGTCTGGTTGAAGAGCATCTCCCCTGTGCCTGCCAGCTCCGGGGGCGAAATTGCCGAGGAGGACGCTTCAGCTCCGGGCGCGAAGTAGCCCAGGAACGTGGTTGTGTTCGTGGACTTCATGGAGAATCCTATCGTGTCTCCCTGGTCCACTGCGATGACGAAATAGTCCGTAAAGACCGTGACGGCTGCCTGATTCGGCTGCGCCTGTTCCTGGACAGACGTCATATTGAAGGAAAGTGGGGTGCCAGCATCATACGTCGAAAAGCCGCAGGCGGTTCCAAATCCGGGAACCACGGTACGGCAGACCTCACGTGTAACGGTGACAGGGTCAGCGCCGGTGAAGGGATTGTTCCGGGTCGCCTCACCGAGGGACGATGGAGTTGCGCTCGGCGAGGAGAGAGGTCCTGAGCTGGAGCCCGTAGCGCCGGAGTTCGCTGACGCAGAATCCAGCGAAGTCTGCATTGCGAGCCACACCGTCCCCAGCATCAGTATAGCGAGCGCGATAACGACCACAACAGACATTCCTCCGGTTGCAGTCCTTGACGACGACCTCAAACGCATCCTCCGCAGAGCTGCGCTGTCGGCTTAAGGTTACTTCCGAGCACTCGGAATAAACTATTTATGAACTCGGGTGCCAGTTTCGTGTCCTTGATCCCGCGAACTTCCTTCGTCCTGGTCCTGGCTCTGTCGTTCGCGATTGTCAGCACCGTTTTTCTTGGCGTCCACCTCGCTGTTCACTCCGCCACCTCTCAACAATCGCTTACCAACACGCAGAATGCATTAAGCTCCTATATTCCCGGAAGCGCAGTCTTCAGTCTGGCGTCTCTCGGTGGGAAGACTGCTCAGCCGGCGTTTCAGTTCTTCCTTCAGAACTCCCCGTTCCTGTCCACCGCCGGTTGGGTTTTCGTCGGGGGCGCCTGGATATGGCGAGGGAAAGTTAGGTCGCGTTGGGAGAGTCTCGGCTTCGACTCGGGTCTCTTCGACCTCTTCATGAAGATGAAAGGAGCCGGTACCAGAACGAGCCTCCTCGATTCGCTGTCGGCCCCCAAGGACAGGCTTCAGCTCGCCCGGGAGCTTGGGCTTGATTGGAAAGCCGTGGACTATCACATCAACCTCCTCAGCAGGTACGGCCTCGTGCACGAAGACCACGCATTCGGGAACGTGAAGCTCTATCAGTTGACGAAGCAGGGGGAGATGCTGCTCCAGCTTCTGAAGGAGTTCAACAGGCAGGTCCCCGCAGGCGCGTCCCAGAACGTCCAATCGAAAACCTCTCTCCGTCTGGACCCCTGAATCAGGATGAATCCCGGGAGGGTCTACGTCGTTTGCGGACTTTTGGCACTCGCTGTCGTTGTGACCATTGCGGCAAACCCATCCGTGTCGCCAGTGCGCGTCGTGACTCTAGGTCGGGACGGCTGCACAACCTTTTCCGACGGAGTATCCGTATGCGTAAAGGGAGCACCTGCAGGCTCGGTCCTTTTCTGGTTCCTGAACGGCAGCATGATTGTGATTACCCCAGGTGGGAAGGAGATGAATTGCAGCATCTATATAGCCGAAAGTGGTTCCTGTCAGGTCGTCGTCGGCATACCCTAAGCACATGCATATGATGCGGCTTTTCTGCTCAGTTGGACATAACTATTAATCACTAAACGACCATTCTTGTTCGGGCGAGTTGCTGACGCCTCATAGAGCGGCGATTGGAAGGAGAGTCACCGTCGTAGTGTTAATCATAACCGTACTGCTTGCTGCTGTATCCATCGTGGTTTTCCTGGGCCAGGCAAACCCATTCATGCCGATGGCGATCACCACGCGGGGTCTGAACTCTGATGGCTCTGTCATAGCATCTTCTACAGCCTCCTCAGGGGCTGTTAGTACCACCTCAGCTTCTTCCCTACCTTCTTCCTCCACCCTAGCCAGCAGTTCGACCCTGAACGACACTTGGGTCCCTGGAGAGCCTATCCCGGTCGCAATGGTCGAAACCGACAACTTTTCTGCCGCAGGCGATGCATTCGTACTCAATCCAAGCACCGACACGATATACATCCTGGAGACGTCATCCCTAATGGTCGTCAACGCGTCGTCACACTCCGTGATAGCCGATGTGCCTTTTCCTGCTGACAACACGGGCGGGTCCGTGAACGCGGGACTGACTATCGACGCCAGCACACACGTGGTCTACGCTTCCGTCCAGGGAGAGGTCATGGAGGTGAACGGCTCGACGAACACGCTTGCCGGAGAAATCCACCTTGGCCTGGGGACCCTGGCAATCGATTCCAGTACAGATGAGCTGTGGGGTACCATGCCTGGAAGTCAGGGAATCGGGACGCAAAATGGGAGTTTGGTCGGGATCGATGTCAGGACGGGATCCGTCCTCGCAAACATCTCTGTCGGATTCGCTCCCTACGACATCGTGGTCAACCCCAACACTGACACGGTCTACGCCGATGGCTGTTCCAGCTTCTTCGTCTGCGGTTCCGAGGCGGCAATCGTCAACGGGACGACGGGGACCCTCGTGACGACGGTCGACCTGGGCTCAGCAGACTATCCGACCATGACTTTGAACCCCACGACCGGCATCGTCTATGTCTCCGGGGGGCAGGAGCTCGCGGCTCTCAACGGGACTACCGGACGCGTGATTTTCAACGTGAATCCCCAGACGTGTGGGCCTTTCACCGGGATGGTCGTTGATACCTCGTCGAACTTGGTGCTCACGGCCGCGTCGGGTTCTGACTATCTTCTGGCGTACGATGGTGCTACGGGAAAGCTGGTGAACATGTACTCGTTTCCCAGCAATCCTGGACCCGTCGCCTTTGATTCTGACAACAACAATCTGTTCGTGTCCACCCCCGCGGGCTACCTCATAGCCATGCACATGTTCGCTGCCACTGGCAACGTGGACACTGCCCTGATCAGCTCGTCTGGGGCCTGCCCTCTCCCGTAGGTTCGGCCTCAGCCTGGATTTTCAGTCTGTCGATTCCCGTAGCTCTAGCTAGACGATAAGATTGCCTGAATGCTTATTCGGTCGAGCCAGGAGATAGGCAGCCATCTTTTGCGACGCGACCCCGTACAATCGACTGATTCGAGAATCAAAGACTGCCCGGCATAGTCCAGCGTGCGAGTGACGTTCGCCGGCGCACGGACAACCGAACCCTCATGCTTGGTGCGACCTTCTCTTCAAGGTTCCGAAATCGGCGGCGCTGATACGATACCCCGAGGTAACGCATTAAAATGCAAAATGGCGGCAAGAGACGAGAGCATTGGACAACAGTGACTTCATACTGTCGAAGCTCGACACAGCCATAGCCAGCGCGAGAAGCATCGACCTGGGCTCCTTCCTGACGAGTGTGATTTTTGGCCTCGCGACGGTGCTCCTGGCGCTCGCAGCCATTCTACCCACCTCCTTCCTGGCTTTCGTCAGGATTCTTTTGCTAGTCGCCACCGGCGCGACGATTCTCGTCCTCTACTGGGTTCGTCGACGTCTTGTCCAGAGCAGGGCGAAGAGACTTGGGATTCTCAGAAAATGGCACGAGGAGGTGTTCTTCTCAAGGGATCGCGTTGATTCGTTAGGACAACCTGAGATGAGAAAGCTGATTGAGCTCGTCCAATTCATAGAGGATACTCATTTTTCGAGTAGTCCGCGATACGATCGGGTTGACACAGAATTCATGAGCATGCTGAAATGAACCCTTCACCGGACTTGAACTACCTGGCAGCCTTTGGCCCAGGATTCAGCGTTGCAGCTATCTCGTTGTGGGCCGATATGAGCGAATGGGAGTGCTAAAGCGGGACAGTCGGCGGGCGGATTTCAAGTCCCGCCTTCGATGGCACGGCGTCCATCGCAGCCTGGATTTTCTCACTTCCGGGCATCAGTTTCCCATCGCAGCCTGAACTCACACTGCCTCCCGTTCACGGTCTGGCAGGCGACTTCTGCGGCTATGCACTCCGTCCCGAGGAGTTCGGAGGTGAGCCCTTCGACGAATCCCCTCACGAACCAGCACCTCGGTTCCTTCGCTGTGATTCCCCTCGCCAGGGGAGAGTTTCGGACCGAGAAGAGGAGCACTCCGCTGGTGAGGTCTATGCCGCCGAACTTGACCTCTCCCCAGCCTCTCCTCGTGTAGGTCTCCCTCAGGTAATCTGCAACGGCCTGAATCTCCATCGTTCCCATCAGCTCGGCATATCTTCGCCCGTCCGTTCTGCCCACAGCCTTTCCGGCGTTGTACCAGATCACAAAGGAACCGGAGCCTAGCATCGCCTCCTCCTCCCTGTTTATCCGTCTCAGGGCCTCAGCCGAGATGAGGACGTAGTCCTCTCCCCCGCCATCAACCAGTTCACCCGACTTCTCGTCGTATGCGGGCATAGCGTCGAACTCGGACGACATTTGCTTCCCTACTTTCGGGTTATGGCTCGCGGACGCTTCTAAGTGCTTTCTTGGCGCAAAACCACATGATTAGCGCGCTTTCTTTGCGGAAAGGCAGAAGAACGGGCGCGGGGCTGCGACCGGAAACAAGGCCTTCAGCATTCTTCCGAAGGAAAGAATCAAGCAAAGCAGGGCAGATTGGCGCTCGGGACCTTACACACGGTCCATGGCCGACCAGATTTATCAACGGAGCCCGCTTAAATACTAAAGACGTCTTTCAAGGACAGCATGGATTCCATAGTCCACTTCGAAATCCCTGCGAAGGATCCGAAGAGAGCCTCGTCATTCTATAAGCGGAGCTTCGGCTGGAACTTCAATCAGTATGGAACGATGGAATACTGGAGCGCCATCACCACGGAATCGGACCAGAACGGCATACCCTCCGGCCCCGGTGCGATTAACGGTGGGCTGGGGATCAAGGCGAAGACCGCGCCCGCGGCCGTGACGGTCACGCTCAGGGTCAGAGACATCGACAAGGCAATCGAGAGGGTCAGAAAGAACGGCGGCAGGGCGAAGGGGAAGAAGATGCCCGTGGGAGACATGGGCTGGGCAGCCTACTTCACGGACACGGAGGGGAATGTAATCGGGCTCTGGCAGCCTGCCAAGAGGAGATAGATCCCGGACTCCGAGCAAGAGAAGGCACAGCTATCGCGCAGTCCAACGCGTGGGTGTGGAGGCACAATAAACCCTTAGTCTACGAAACCTCCCAAGCCCTCTTTTGTGGAGAGTCTCAAAGGCGGCGCACATTCGCGCCGAGCCGCCGTCTTGGCAGTCATCCTGTTCTAATCGTCTCTTCACTCGCCTATTCAGCATCATGAACAGGCAGGTCTTCCTCAAACTTTCTCTCCATCTTTTAGAACTAATCTACTTAACACTTGAACGAGTCTGCGGTCGAAGGCGCAACGACCACTTGTCCGTGGTGAATGACTTGATACCAAAAAGGGAACAGGCACAGTCCGGGGTGATAACTTGATCGAGCTTCCGGCGGAGGTTCGCAGGCTCATAGCTAGTCCCGGCAGAGCGCACATAGCCACCCTGCTGCCCGACGGAAGTCCTCACAGCGTGCCCGCCTGGGTGGGTTTAGAGGGGGACCAAATCGCGTTCCAGACACCCCCGGACTCCAGGAAGGCACGCAACCTCGAGCACGATCCGCGAGTCGCTATCTCGATTACCGACCGTAACGACGATTTCTCCATGGCCGTGGTGAGAGGGCGCGTCGTGAAGCGGCTTGAAGGAGAAGAAGCCATGGCCGTCGTCGACCGTCTGTCACTGAAGTACACAGGTCAGCCCTATCCGCTTAGAACCGGCAGGGTGGCGTTCCTGGTCGCACCGGAGGACGCGTTTGCGAAGAAATACGGATAGAAGATTGTTACGAAGTTTTGTTACCTTCAGCATAAATAAAGCTCGCAATTGGTAAAGACCGAGATTGCTCTCCTCGTCATCCCGCCCGCGGTCCTGAGCGTCGCTATCTACGTACCCTACATGTAGCCTCGAAATGAGGTGAGTCAAGGGCGGGGATGATTGTTTTTATTTCCAGAGAGGAACGCGGGGGTCTCCAGCATTTCGTCTTGAACTCAACGCAGCCTGAAAAATTCAACTATGAACCGCGGGAGATGCAGTTCCGCACCCCTTGAATTTCTGCCCCTCTTGCGGTTCGCGGATGAAGGCATATTCCGCCCAGCTCGTCTGCCCCAGATGCAACATGACAATACCGGTGCTCCGAACAGGTGAGAATACCCTCCGGATGGACCCCGCCGTTGCGGAAGGCAACGTCAGGCGTTTCATCGACCTGCTATCATCACAGGCGCGTTCTGGCCTCAGGGGAGAGAAGCCCCTTGCCGTCCTCGCCGCTCTCAAGTATCTCTGCGAGTCGGCTCAGACCAGTATCGGGCTCCTGGCCCTGATGGAGAACGAAACTCACTCGCGCGCAATAAGACACAGGTTCATAGCGCTTGCAAACATGTATGGACGGTTCCCGAATCCAGAGAACTCGTGGGTCATGATAACTGGCGCAGATCGGTTCGAGCTCCAGAAGACCGTGGAGACTACCGCCGACCTGGACCGGAGTGTTTCAGCTCTCATGCCCGAGCAGACATGCTCGCTGTCGGGAGAGCTCGTTCGCAGGCTAGCCGAACAGACATGAGAAGTCCCGTGCCTCGTGCCTGCTTTTTAACACACCAGTAAGACTTGTGGGATGATTTTTTAAGAGCCCCCGCGGGATAGTTGCCGGAATTGAGTGGATCAAGCCTCATCCCCGCAACCGGGGACCGGGACTCCTCGATCCTGCTGCAGATCGAGACATCGAAGATTTTTGTCAGCGGCGTGAACGTGAGACGAAATCCCGGCGATGTGGACGAGCTCATGCTGTCCATCGGGCAGAAGGGGATACTCGAGCCGCTCCTGGTCAGACCGGTAGACGACCGGTTCGAGGTGGTCGTGGGCTCCAGAAGGTTCGAAGCAGCGAGACGGCTCGGTATCAAGAAGGTCCCTGCCGTGTCTAGGGCGATGACGGACGAGGAGGCGCTCATCCTCTCGCTCGTCGAGAACATCCAGCGCAGGGACATCGAGCCCGAGGAAGAGTACGACGCCATCTTCAAGCTGAGGAGGCTCAACCCCGTCCTCTACGCGTCGACCGAAGAGCTGGCCAGGGTTATCGGAAAGTCGCGTCAGTATGTCGAGGACCGCATCGCAGCCGTCCAGACGGTCAGGAACCTCCGCAAGACCGGGCACTCGAGGGTCTCAGTCAAGCAGGCTCCCAGCCCGAAGGAGAGGAAGGAGGGCGTCCTGCCGATCAAGCACGCGACCTTCCTTCACAGGGCTGAGGAAGCGCCCAAGGTCCAACAGATTCCCGAGGAGAGGCGAGCGAGGAAGCTCTCTGCCCTCGCAGAGACCATCGCAGAGCTTCCTAGGCCCGAGGCGCAAAAGGTTGTCGAGCACTTTGTGATGGCCCCGCAGAGGCCGATGGAAGATATCCGAAAGGAGAGCAAGACGCTTCGTGCGGTAAAACTCGAGCTCCTTCTGGACCCCCGGGTAGCCGACAGCCTCAGGCGAGCCGCAGAAGAGAGGCAGACGACCATGGAGGCGATGGCGGAACTCGCAATCCACGCTTGGCTCCGGCAGAACAAGTATTGAGGTTCGAGAACTCAGGCAGACGCTGTGTCCGAAGCCCGCCATCGACCCAAGGAGCTTAGGTTAGTGCGCTAGCCGTCACACTACATATTGATGATGCTCTCCGCCAAGGTGGAACGAACACGCCGGCATGACTCAACACCCCGTTTCTAGGTTCGGACAAAACTATTAATCACAAATCGTGCCCCTTCCTTCTGAAGGGACTCCCGTGAATAGGCGAGCAGGAATAGGCACGTCGGCCCTCGTCCTTGTCGTGATAGTCGTAGGAGTAATGGGCGCTGCTGTCATCGCGAGCCAGACGCCCGAGACATCTCAGACAGCCAGTACGTCTCAAGTCTCCCGGATGTCTCAGACCACACAAACATCACAGGTGAACAGCACCATCACCACTGTCACCTATACGTGTGATACATCTACTGGCTCGAACGGGACGAACGACCCTTCATGTGTGCCGCCGCCCCCTAGCGTCCAACCTGCTACG
>JASHPA010000129.1 GCA_030038365.1 Nitrososphaerales archaeon | reverse complement strand
GCAGCGTGGGGAGTCATGGGGGTGGCGCTTTTCCCGGAGACCGCCGGCTCCATACACTCGCTCCTCTCCCTTATCGCCTTCCTGTTCGGCGACCTCGCCGCCATCGTCTCGTACGGCATGTTACGCAAGCCCTTCTCGTACTTCGCCGTGGCCCTGGGCGTGGTGAGCCTTGCCGCGCTGGTGCTGTACGTGGCGGGCATATATGCGGGTCTCGGCGTCGGGGGGATGGAGCGCATCGTGGTGTTCCCGGAGCTGATCTGGCTCACGGGCTTCGGCGCCTATCTCATGGCGCGGCCCGCGGAGAGGGAGTCGATCTCGTCGGCGCTTTAGCACCCCGTTCCGCGGCTCTGATGACCCTGTGTCAGGTCGTCTCGCCGTTCGCCGTCACGGGTGACGGTCAGCTAGCTCTTCAGTCCATCGCGCCCTGCTGCCAGATGCCTAGGACGTTTCCGTCGCCATCCTGGAACAGGGCCACGGTCAGGTTTCCCTCGGCGTACGGAGCCTTGACGATCCTGCCCCCGTTGGTCCTGATCCTCTCGATGATGGGTTTCAGCCTCTCGACGTAGATGAATGGGACGATCCCGGCTTCGCCGACGGCCCTGAACTCCTTCTCCCAGTGGCCGATTACGTGGCCGCTGCCATCCTCGAAGCTCGCATGACCTGGTCTCACCTCCACCTTCCATCCGAACACGCTCCGGTAGAACTCCGCAGACCTGGCATAGTCGTTGGAGGGAATGCTCAAGAACGAGATCCCGTTGTTTCGGAATACGCTGCTCAATTCGGTTCGGTTGTCCGAGTTCCTGATTTATCCGTTCTCGGAACAGTCTTGGATTGGCACTAGCGACCCGTCTTCTTCGGCGGGACCCCGGTAAGCTGGCGTGTCGCGCCCGATGGACTCATAGCAGATAAGGCAAACTTTTATAATTGTTTTCCGACTCGCTGTATCAGCCGGGAAGCGCTTCCGATAACATCGGGCGTGCTTCGGTTATACTCCTCGGGACGCTGGGGGGTATTTCTACCGGCTGTCTGTTTTTCATTTCTTCCAAATCTGTTCTGGTGCAGGCGCCGACCCTTGAGTCCAGATTTACTACAACTTCATCAACTCGTATGGGGTCTTCAGGGGAGGACTCCCACGGAGGCGAGAGTCAAGGTGGAGGCTGAGAGCAAGTGGATAACCTTAATTCAGAATGCGGCCACGACCAAGATTGGTCGATGCGAATCCGAGAGGCAAGGTCGTCTGACATCAATGACCTGATTGCGACATACGCATCGTTCTTTCCCGAAGCAGAGGCTGACCCTGGCTTCGGCCTGAATCTATACCGCACGAGGCCAAGACCGAGCAGCAGTCGTCAGTATTTCTCAAAGCTTCTGAAGAAAGTCAAGAGTGGAAGGGTGGTCTTTCGTGTTGCCGAAGTAGACGGACATGTTGTAGGTTCGTGTGAAGTCGAGCAAGTCGTACCCGGTGGGCCACTTGACCATCGCGGTTCTCTTGCACTCAGTGTCAAGAAAGAGTTCAGAAGCAAAGGAATCGGTACTGCGTTGCTCTCAGCAACGCTCGAAGCATGCAGAGGAAAATTCGAGCTTATCGAACTTGACGTATATTCCAATAACAAGGGCGCAATCAACCTATACCGAAGATTTGGATTCAAGAAATATGGTCATCTGCCGAGGGCTGCCAAAAGAGGTGGCCAATACCTTGACTTTGACTACTTCTTTCTAGAACTGTAGGGAGGCAGTCAACTACCCAACGAATTTGACAGCCTCATGAATCCGAAGAACTACCCTCAGCCCAACGGGGACTTGACAGAACCTTTCGGCGCAACGCTTATTATAGGACTTCGGAGTGCATATTTTGGCAAGGAGAATTACCTTGCCACTGAGTTTTGTCTCGAAGCTCAAGAACGCGTCCGATGTCTTTACGTTCCGCGACTTCATTCTGCTCCCTGGCCGGAGCGAGGTCGAACCACGCGATATCTCACTCGCGACGAACCTCACGAAGAAGATCAAGTTGTCCCTGCCGCTCGTCTCCTCCCCGATGGATACCGTGACCGAGTGGAGGCTGGCCACCGAGATGGCGAGGCTCGGAGGGGCGGGGGTCATCCACAGGAACCTGAGCGTCGAGGACCAGGTCGAGCAGGTGACGAAGGTCAAAGCCTCCAAGGTCGAGGCGAAGACAGCCGATGACAAGGGGAGGCCCCTCGTGGGCGCGTCGGTATCTCCGATGGACCCGAAGAGATGCGAGGCGCTCGACAAGGTCGCTGACTTCCTTGTCGCCGACGTCGCTCACTTCCACAACTCTAACGTGCTGCAGGCCGCCGCGAGGGTCCTCCCGAACCTCACGAAGGATTTCATCGCCGGTAACATAGGCACGCGTCGGGCGGTCCACGACATCGCGTCCGAGCTCCCGAGGGTCGACGGCTTCAGGGTCGGCATTGGCTCGGGATCCGTCTGCATCACCTCGGAGGTAACCAGGGTCGGCGCCCCCACCCTCTTCGCCGTGGCCGAGGTATCGACAGCGGCGAGCGAGCTCAACCTCGACATACCCATCATCGCCGACGGAGGGATAAGGGGGGCGGGAGACGCCTCCCTCGCCTTCGCGGCAGGGGCGTCCACCGTGATGCTCGGCTCCGTCCTCGCGGGCACCGACGAATCTCCGAGCAAGGTGGTCACCCGGAACGGCAGGAAGATGAAGGTCCACAGGGGGATGGCCAGCGCGGCAGCCAGGAAAGCCCGTTACGCGCTCGACCGCTACAGCGTCCCTGCCAAGGGACTCGACGAGGGAGTGGAGGCGTACGTGAACTATTCCGGCAAACTCGAGGAGGTCGTCGACGCGTTCGCGAACGGCCTGCGCGCTTCGTTCGGCTATGCAGGGGCCAAGAGCATCCGCGACCTGTGGGGGGTCGCTACCTTCGGGCAGGTCTCGGCGGTCGGCTACACCGAGCTGGGCGTCCACTCGCTCACCCTGAAAGGGGGCGCGTGACCTGAGCCAACCCCAGATGGGCGGAGCCATCGCCGTCCTCGATTTCGGAGGACAGTACTCGCATCTGATATGTCGCCGCGTGAGAGCGCTGGGCGTCTATTCGGCCCTCTTCCCCTACGATACGTCGGCGGAGGAGCTGAAGCGGATGGGCGTCGCTGGCGTGATAATGTCTGGAGGCCCGGCGAGCGTCTATGAGCCGTCCTCGCCGCACCCCGACAAGGACATCTTCAGCGGAAATGTCCCTCTCCTTGGCATCTGCTACGGCTACGGCCTGATAGTCCAGGCACACGGCGGCGAGATGCAGAGGGCGACGCGGAGGGAGTATGGCAAGTCCAGCCTGAGGATCCTCGACAGGACGGGCCTCTTCACGGGGTTCCCTCAGGAGACGATCTCCTGCTGGATGAGCCACGGCGACTCTGCCACCAAGATCCCTGCAGGTATGTCTGTGCTAGCGGTCAGCGACAACTCCCCGTACGCGGCCGTGGAGACATCGGACGGGAAACAGTTCGGCGTCCAGTTCCACCCTGAGGTCGCGCACACCGAGCGTGGCGACGCGATCCTCTCCAACTTCGTCTTCAACGTCTGCGGGGCAACCAGGGGCTGGTCCATGTCCAACTTCCTCGACGAGACCGTGAGCGAGCTCTCATCCACGATCAATGGAAGGGTGCTCTGCGCCGTCTCTGGAGGGGTCGACTCCTCCGTCGCCTCGGTCCTGCTCAACCGGGCCGTGCCTGGCAAACTCCAGTGCGTGTTCATCGACACGGGACTACTCCGCGAGGGAGAGGCCGCCGAGGTCTCGAAGTTCCTCAAGGAGGACCTCCGCGTCCCCATAGAGTTCATAGACGCCTCGGAGACGTTCATATCAGCGCTAAGGGGGATTGCCGACCCCGAGCAGAAGAGGAAGATAATAGGCAGGGTCTTCGCCGACGTCTTCGAGCACTATGCACGCGGGAGCGGCCCGTTCGAGTACCTTGCCCAGGGGACGCTCTACCCGGACGTCATCGAGAGCGGCAGGTCGTCGGCACCGGCCTCTGTCATAAAGACGCATCACAACGTCGGAGGGCTTCCGAAAGACCTCTCGCTGAAGGTCGTCGAACCGCTGAAGGCACTCTACAAGGACGAGGTCAGGTCGCTCGGGGTCCTCCTGGGTCTCCCGGCCAAGGTCCTGCAAAGGCACCCGTTCCCCGGGCCAGGGCTGGCGGTCAGGATCATCGGCGACGTCACGCCCGAGAAGCTCAGGATATGCCGTCGCTCCAACAAGGTCGTAGAGGACGTCCTCTTCGAGGAGGGCGTCTACAACAAGGTCTGGCAGGGTTTCGCGTACCTCGGCGACGACAGGGTCACCGGCGTCCTTGGAGACGAGAGGAAGGTGGGCTATCAGGTGACCGTCAAGCTCGTCGAGTCGATAGACGCGATGACGGCGGACTGGTACCGGGCATCCCCTCAGATGCTCGAGAAGGTATCGAGCGCGATAACCAACGAGGTCGACGGCGTCGTCAGCGTGGTCTACGCCATCTCCTCGAAGCCTCCCGCGACGATAGAGCCGCAGTGATGGTCCTTGTCGCAATTCCTGGGACCGCAGACCAAGCTCGCGGAGCTGCATGTACACCTCGGAAGCTCGGTCGACCCCGCCGTGATGTGGGAAATCGCACACGCGCAGGGCATCCGCCTCCCCACGAAGGACTACTGGCGATTCGTCGACATGGTTACCGTCAACCCCCGGAAGGTAAAGTCGTTCGCCGACTACCTCGAGATGTTCAAGTGGACGGAGCTCATACAGTCGAGCCCTCTCGCCATAGAGCAGTCTGTCTACCACACGATAGCCGGCGCCTACCGCAAGAACAACATCACCCTCCTCGAGCTGAGGTTCAACCCGATGAAGAGGAACCGGGGCGGCGAGCAGGACCTCGACCAGATAATGATGGCCGCCGTCCGCGGGATAGACCGCGCCTCCCTGGAGTACCCTGTGAGGACCGGGCTCATCGTGTGCCTGGACCGCACCTTCGACCTGAGGACGAACGAGATACTGCTCGAGAAGGCCCTCCGCTTCCAGAGCCGCGGCGTGGTGGGCGTCGACATAGCCGGTCCGGCCGACGCGAAATTCCGCTACTCAGACTGCCGCGACATCTACAGGCGTGCGAAGGAGCACGGTCTGGGCCTGACGGTCCACGCCGGTGAGGACGAAGGCCACGACTCAGTCCGGGAGGTGATCAAGCACCTCCAGCCCGACAGGATAGGGCACGGCGTCCGGTCCATCGAGAACGACCAGACCCTCGAGATGGTGAGGGCGCACGGCATAACGCTCGAGGTCTGCCCCTCCTCCAACCTGAACACCCGCGTCATCAAGGGCGTCGGGCACATGAAGCAGACCTTCAGGGCTCTCGAGTCTCACCACATCAAGTACACGATCAACACCGACGGCCCCGAGATGCTGATGACCAACCTCAGAGGAGAGATAGACTTCCTCCTCAGGAACGGGATCCTGGACGAGGACGACGTCCTGCGCGCGAACAGATACGCGTTCGCGGCCTCTTTCATAAAATGAGGCCTCGCCTGAACGCCCGATTCATCAAGGATATATCTACCGGAGGCCGTGCTCGCCCATGGACGGCAACGGCAACGGGTCCGTTGATCGGCTCTATCCCATAGGCGCACTATCACAGCGGGATGTCGCCGACCTGAGACTGGACCCGCTCTGCGTCGACAGTGTGGACATCGACTCCCTCATGCAGGAGTGGCGGGCCAAATCTCTCAAGCTCCGCTCCGAGCTCAGACCGCTGCTGGCGTCCGCTGATTCGGACATACTTCCCCTCAACGTCTCACCGGAGGTGAAGGCGAAGATAGACAAGCTCGTGGCCGCCTACAGGTCTTTCCTCCCGGCGATATACGAGCTGGGGATGGTACCACTGGCTAAGCTTGTCTCACCCCAGAAGCACGTGGATGTCGACTACGCGAAGGCGGCCTTCGACGGGATCTCGCGCAAGCTCACCGACGACGAGGTGGCGAGCTACTGCCTGGCCACGCCCATCAGGGACGCAGCGATCGACGCGTCTTTCCTGGGCTACCCCAAGGGTCCTTCCGGAGAGTTCTCGTATCTCTACCAGTTCTCTTCTGACGACCAGAACGTCAGATACATCCCGGCGGTGCCCCTCAAGCCGCTGCAGGACCTGGATGTGTCCGACGACGGCGGAGAAGCGAGGTACGACGTCAAGGCCATAGCGGTCATGGTCGGTCCGGGCACGTCCTTCGTGCACGTGCTCAAGGTCCCCGTCGGGCTCGATACGTCAACAGGCAAGACCGTCTACAGGCTGATAATCTCCAACGGCATCCATCGCCTCTCCAGGCTCTATGAGCTCGGTAACACGCACGCGGCGGCGCTCATACAGCAGGTCGATATCCGCGAGGTCCCTGACCCGTTCATCGAGACCAAGCGCGAGTCGCTCTTCGGAGCTGACGCGCTGCGGCTCACGGAGCTGGTCGACCCCAGCCTCACCCGCGTCTTGAAGTGGAAGAGGACGAAGCGCGTGATCAAGCTTCAGATCAACGTGCAGCAGGACATCTCTTTCGTCCCCTGATCCCGTGGCGGCTCTGTCAACTTATCGGCGCATGCCGACGAGTCAACTTCGAGGCATCTGCTCTGAGGATTACCGTCCGCGTCGGGTTCCCCCTTCACCGCTTCACCTGCCCCGCCTTCTTCCTGCCTTGGAGGACGGGAACTCGCGAGCCCCCTGGTGGACAGGTTCAGGGCAGCATTCACGTCCCTGTCTATCCACTTGTTGCACCTCTGACACCACAGCATCCTCCTGTGCGTGGCATCGTCCCTCGCGGGACTGCGGAGCTTCTCCCCGCACGCCGAGCACTCCGATGAGGAGCCATACGTCTCAGACTTGGTAAGCTGGATCGTCGTTACTCCTTTCCATCTTGCCTTGTATTCCAGCATCCTCCGGACCTTCCAGTGCGGCCAGGAATTCAACCTGAATCGATAGTCTTTGCCTTAGCCGTTCGCCCGGCGATACATCGTCCTGATGTTTGTGAGGTCTTCGAACGCGAGAGCCGCTCTGTTCTTCGAGGCAGTGTCGATGATGAAGTTGGTGGCGGCGTGAAGTATCTGGTCGCTCCTGTGGTTCGCCCTCCTCCAGTATTTGCGTGCAAGCTCCCTCCTTATCCTTGCGTCGTTCCTCCTGAACGAACTTATGATCTCTCGCGTGGTCTGTCTCGTCCTGACGGTCTTCCTCATATCCACCTGCACGACCTGTGTCACGTCACCAAACGTGATGTTCTTCTCGTTCCTGTCGACACCGTAGACTTTCTCGGTTGGATTCACGTCGACTTTTTCCGAGTAGCACAAGGAAAGAGCTGTGGGGGTTATGGTGACGCTCCTGACCTTCTTTCCTTCTAGTACCTCGATGACATGCCTGTTCAACTGAACGTCGAAGTACTCTCCACGCTTCAGGAGAGGGATGAACAACCGACCTTTCATCGTGACGATGAACCCTGAGGTGATGCAGGCCAACGGTCTGAGGGATTTCGGATGACTTATAGTGATCCCTCTCTTTCTGCTCTTGTAGCGGCTCTCGGCCGCGGCACATGCCCTCGTAATAGAGGCTAGTTTGTAGCATGAGCGGATTTCAGCGTTGTCCTTGAGCGAGTCTTAGAACGTGCCCATCCCCTTCCTGTTCCTGATTCCGTGCTCCTCGGCGTAGTGGATCGCGTTGTAAGTGATTGTCAGGCAAGCGCGAAGCACGGCGTTGAGCTTACCATCGCAGGAGAGCGGCTGGAGTACACACTTGGTCGCTGTCGGCAACATCTCGTTACTCCGTCTCCTCCTATAAGCACCTCTTTTTCTGAGGAGCGAGTTGACGCTCGCAGCGTCACATCAAACCATGTCGGTCCCCGATGAGCCGATAAGTTAACAGAACGCCAGTGGCGAGAAGATATATCGACCCAACGGGCAGCCTGTCCATCTTGGATTCCAGGCCCAGCCGCGCCGCCGGCGAGGACGGGATGGACGACGACACGCTCGACGAAGGCTGCTACTACCTCTCCAGGCTGGGCCTCAGCGCCAGGGACATCGGGCGGAGGTTCGAGATATCTGTCGGCGACGCTCTGAAGCGCGGCAAGCGCTACCAGACAAGGCTGGACAGAGGCGAGACTGTCGAGGATCCGGTCTCCCTTGACTTTTGGAAGAGTGTCCGTGAGGAGGCGGAGGGGAACGTCAAGGTGACGTTCGTCAGCGGGAAGGGGTTCCACCACGCGTGGCGGTCCGACCTGAAGGGGTTCGATGGCGCGACGCTTCTCGCTATCTACGAATCCTGCAAGGACTTCCTGAACATGGACCCGAACGCGCGATTCCTGCAGTACGACGCGCCCAAGAACTACGACCCTCTCGCGATGCAGAGGGAGATCTCAAAGGCCGTGGTCGTCGTCGGAAACCTCCTCGAGGAGAAATGGAAGGAGGAGCAGCGCAAGGCTTCGCGTGAGGACCCGAGCCACTAGCGGGCCGAGACTGAGTCTTCGATCACCCTGCAGCGGGGCGGGACTCAGTCACATCCATCCGCGCTTTGGTGGTCTCCTCTGTCCCCTTCATCCAGATCGGGATCACCCGTTCGAGGTGGCACATGAACTTCCACAGACCTACGTCATACTCTACGTTCCCTGCGCGGTCGACGACCCTCCTGGGGTATGCTATCCCGCACCCGAACAACCCCCGGGCGATGACTCCTGTGTCCTGATCGTACCTCAGCGCATCGACACCATGGACCGAAATCCTGCGGGGTTCAAACCCGACACCGTAGACCACCTTTGAGCATCTTGGCAGGTACCGCTCTATGTTCTCACGCGTGGATTCGACCCGCAGCAGGCCCTCCAGACTCTGGCCGTC
>JASHPA010000128.1 GCA_030038365.1 Nitrososphaerales archaeon | reverse complement strand
ACGGAGCGGTCCTCAGGGTAAAGATGGCAGGCGGCGAGGCCGGGCCTCACGAGGTGGTCGTCGATTACAGCGCTAAGCCGAGGCACGGTGTCTACTTTGTCCATCCCGACGACGTCTATCCAGAGAAGCCCATCCAGGTCTGGACCCAGAGCGAGTCCGAGGCAGCTCGGTTCTGGTTCCCCTGCCACGACCATCCGGACGACAAGAGCGCGACGGAGACCATCATCACGGCACCTGACGGCTTCGAGGTCATATCCACCGGGAAGCTCGTTTCGAAGACCAGCGCAGGGGGATGGTCGACGTTCCACTGGAGCGAGAGCGCGCCGCATTCGACATACCTGAATTCTTTCGTGGTCGGCAAGTTCGCACAGACGAGGGACGAGGCGGAGGGCGTCCGATTGGAGTATTACGTCCCCGAGGCGAGGAGAGAGGACACGACGAGGTACTTCGGGCAGACCCCGGAGATGCTGAAGGCCTTCGTGGAGATCACGGCGTACAGATACCCGTACGAGAAGTACGCGCAGGTCGCCGTCCACGACTTCATCTATGGAGGCATGGAGAACATCAGCGCGACGACCCTCGTGGACAACCGCATCCCGGATGCGAGGTCGGAGGAGGACTTTGCGGCCAGGTACTCGCGTCCCGACCGCGACCACATCGAGCTGGTGTCACACGAACTGGCGCACATGTGGTTCGGCGACCTGATCACGCTCAAGGACTGGTCACACGCGTGGCTGAACGAAGGTTTCGCGACCTACATGGAAGCGCTCTACCACGAGCGGAAGTACGGGAAGGACGAGTTCAGGCAGAACATGTGGTTCAAGGCGCAGACCAACTTTGAGGAGGATGCCACCAGGTACAGGAGGGCCATCGTGGACAACGAATACATCTATGCCGACGACCTGTTCGACAGCTACGCGTACGAGAAGGCGGCGTGGATGCTGCACCAGCTGAGGTACCGTCTCGGCGACGAGCTGTTCTTCGGAGGGGTCAGGGAGTACGTGAAGCGATACGCCTACCGGAACGTCGACACGCACGATTTCATGAGGACGATGGAAGAGACCACGGGTGTATCGCTCGAGGCGTACTTTGAGCAGTCGTTCTACAGGGCCGGATACCCGGAGCTCGAGGTGGAGTACTCCTGGGATGAGAGGTCGAGGCTCGCGGAGGTCGCGATAAGGCAGACCCAGACGGTCGACGCGCTCACGCCCATCTTCCAGTTCCCCTGCGACCTCGTCTTCTACACGACCAAGGGGAGAGAGGCGCGACGGGTGTGGGTACGCTCGCAGCAGGAGAGATACGGCCTGCAGCTCGCCTCGGAGCCGTCCATCGTGGAGTTAGACCCCGAGGGCTGGCTGCTGAAGAAGGTGAGCTTCAGGAAGAGCCGGTCGATGCTCATCGAGCAGCTCAGGTCGAGCGAGGACGCGTTGAGCCGGAAGGAGGCTGCCGAAGGCCTCGCGTCTTTCAAGGAGGACATGGTGATCGACGCGCTGAAGGAGGCTGCCCTGAAGGAGCAGTACTGGTCTGTGCGTGCGGAGGCGGCGAGGTCCATAGGGAAGGTAGGTGGCAAGCACGCCCTCGAGACCCTGTTAGAGCTGCGGAGCGTGAGGCACAGAAAGGTGAGGAGGGCCGTCGTCGCTGCCCTGGGCGAGTTCAAGGGAGAGCCGGCCGCGCAGAGTTCCATCGAGGAGGCTCTCTTCCACGACGAGAGCCCCTACGTGCAGTGCGAAGCCGCTTTGTCTCTCGCCAAGTCGGGGGCCCCGGATGCGCTCGCCGTCCTGACGGAGGCGACGAAGCTTCCCTCGCCGGAGCACGGGCTGACCGAGGCTTCCCTAGAGGCCATGGGGACGACGAAGAACGAAGAGGCGAGGGAAACGATAAGGGCGAACGTACCCTACGGCAAGCCGACCCGCGTCAGGGTGGGCGCGCTGAAAGGGTACGCCAAGCTCGGGTCGCTGCGGCAGGAGGACCTGCAGGTAGTGAAGGAGATAGCCCTCGAGGATAAGGACTTCGTCGTCAGGGCCCAGGCGCTCGTGACCATTGAGGAGCTGCACGATACGAGGTTCGCGGACGCGCTGGCGAAAGTGGCCGAGCAGGACCCCGACAACAGGAACAGACGGAAGGCGATGGAACTGCTCGTGGACTTTTCATCGTCCCAGCCCGGTGCCGACGTTGCCGCGCTCAGAGAGGACGTGGAGAAGCTGAAGGCAGAGAACGCTGAGATCCGCATGAAGCTCGCAAAGGAAGCCGACGTCCGTTAGACCAGCTTGCTCAGGTCGGAGAGCGAGTTCAGGACGTAGTCGGCGCCCTCCTGGTGGAGCCTCTCGGCCGTGTATCTCCCGGTGATCACCGAAGCCACCTTCAACCCGGCAGCCTTTGCAGCCTTGACATCTATCACACTGTCTCCGACGTAGATGACTCTCTCCTGTGGAAGGCCCATCCTGGATATCGCCGTGAACATCCCGTCCGCCCTCGGCTTCATCGCCGGTACGTCGTCTCGCGTTAGCGTGAAGTCGAAGTAGTCAAAGAGACCGTACTTCCGCAGCAGCCACTCAGAAGGGGCGCGACCACTGTTCGTCAGCGTCGCCAGCTTGACCGAGTTCGCCCGCAGATGGGCGAGCACCTTCGCCACGTCCGGGATAGGCTCGGCGCGAGAGTTCCAGTCCATCTCCAGCTCGTCGAGCGCCTTGTTCAGGGAGGACCTGACCACAGAAAAGTCCACCTTCACCACCCCCGAGTCCGCCATCTGCTTGGCCTTGTCGATGATGTCCTGCGTGTACATGGTAGCCCCGTTCATGAACGAGATATCGAAGCCGTACCTGACGAGCTCCTGCGTCGTGGTGGAGCGCAGCCGTTCGACGTCTACCTTGAGGCTCACTAGCGTACCATCGACGTCGAATACGATGCCCTTGTACGTGGAGTCATCACCCTATATCTTGTCTTTTGCGAAGAGCAACAATATCGCCACGCCGGCTATGCCCAGCGCCACGGCGAGGATACCGAGAGCATCCAGCGTGCTGGAGTCCATTGCCAGGGGAGACAGAAGCATGCCTGAGAGCGATGAGCGGCTAACGGACTTAAGCCTTTCTAGCTCCGACATCGTTCCGCGGTCTACCTTACAATCTTTTATTCCAGTGATTCACAGGACACCCAATGGAGAGCGTCGGTGGCGAAGAGGCCGCGGACCTGCCGGTGGGCGACATCCCGGTGGAGAAGGACAGCCTCACCATCTATGGTTTTTCGTTCGAGTATCCAAAGTCCCGCAAGCTGGAGTTCAATCCCAAGTTCAAGAGGACCGACGGGGACGTCGCGGTCAAGTCCCCGGAGAAGGCGGTCGTCTTCGTGTCGTGGGGCGAGCTCGAAAAGATAGCCAAGAAGGCGCCTACGATAGAGGAGCACGCCAAGTTCAGCCTGGAGCGCGTCAAGAAGAGCGTGCAGGGGAAGATGGTGGCCGTCGACCACAAGGACATCGAAGTGAACGGCCATCCCGCACTCTACAACAGCGTAAGGATCCAGGTGCCGAAGAGAGGCCTGTTCGGCAGGGCGCAGGAACAGGAGGTCACTTCCGTCCACCTCCACTGTCCGCAGTCCCAGAGGTACTATGTGATCTACACCACGTCGAATAACGACAACGTCGCCGACCAGCAGAGGACGCTCCAGGGGATAATCGAGACCCTCCGCTGCCACTAGAAAAGACAGAAATAACGAGCGGAAACTGAAACCGCCGTAAAATGATAGAAGGCAGCCAAAAGGACCTGGCAGCGTTTTCAGTTCGTGAAGCGATCAAGCTCGGCGCGGCATACGCCGAGGCGCGTCTGCAGGGCGGCGCGGGCTCCGGCTTCCTGCTCAAGAACGGTGAGCCGCAGCCGTCTATGATTGGCGACAGCTTCGGCATGGGCATAAGGGTCATCTGCGGAGGCGCGCTAGCCTTCGGGGCGACTAACTCCCTCGAGAAGCCAGCCATCCAAGCGATCACGGCCAAGACGGTGAGGACCGCACGGAACTCCGCAGCCCTGGTGAAGAAGGCCGTACGGTTCAGGGACACGCGGACGGTGCACGAGAAGATAGTTGCACCCGAGAAGGAGAAGGTCGAGGGTGGGGACGTGTTTTGGCTGAAGTCGCTGTTGACAGAGATCGATGGTAGGATTCAGAGCGGGAAGGGCGCGAAGATCTCGAGCAGGTTCCTGGTGGCGACGACCGAGCTGGAAGAGAAGTACTTCACCAACAGTGAGGGCTCTGAGGTCGAGAGCAGGATCCCGAGGGTCTACTTCGCGGGCGTCCTGACAGCCATAGAGAACGGGGAGGTAGCACAGAGGACGATCCAGCAGGCCGAGACGGGAGGGCTCGAGGTCGTGAAGCGCCTGAAGCTGGTGTCGAAGGTGGAGGAGGAAGCCAACATCCTCAGAAGGGTACTCGCGGAGGCGAAGAAGGTGAGACCCGGCGTCATGGACGTGATCCTGAGTCCCGAGCTCTCCGGGATAGCCGCCCACGAGTCGGTGGGGCATCCACAGGAGGCCGACAGGATACTCGGACGGGAAGGGGCACAAGCGGGCGAGTCCTACCTGAAGCAGGACAGCATAGGGTTCATGGTGGGCAGCAAAGAGGCGAACATCAGCGACGACCCCACGATCCTGCACTCGAACGGCTACTCTCCCATCGACGACGAGGGCGTCAAGGCCGTCAAGCGCAGGCTGATAACCGACGGCGAGGTCACCGAATTCCTGCAGAATAGGAGCACGGCGGCCGAGCTGAGGGCGAAGGACAACGGCGCGGCGAGGGCCTCGGACTTCAACAGAGAACCGATAGTCAGGATGTCCAATACGTTCGTCGAGCCGGGCGACTTTTCCCGGGACGAGCTGGTCAAGGAGGTCAAGGACGGCATCTACTTCAAGTCGTTCACGGAGTGGAACATCGACGACAAGCGGCTCAATCAGAGGTACGTCGGACTCGAAGCGTACGAGATCAGGAACGGCGTGATCGGCAAGATGGTCAAGGCGCCCGTCCTCGAGATAACCACGCCGGCTCTCTGGAGCAGCGTCAAGGGCCGCAGCGACAAGCTCGAGTTCGAGGCGGCCGTCTGCGGGAAGGGAGACCCCATGCAGGGCATCCCCGTCTGGACGGGAGGACCTGACACGCTGCTGGGGCAGGTCAGGATAGGGACGAGGTGACAGTGATGCAACCGGAAGAGCTTAACGAATACGGGATGAAGGTCGTGAAGAGGCTCGGCGTGGAGGACGCCATCCTGCAGACGAGCGTGGGGTCGGAGCACATGCTGCGGTTCGCCAACGACTCGCTATCTGTGGCGAAGAGGACCGAGGAAGGGGTAGTCTCCGTCTATCTCGCGAAGGACGGCAGGAGGATAGTCGGCGGCTCCACGAACATGAGCGAGCGAAGGCTCGAGGACTTTGTCGGCAGGCTCTACAAGACGCTGGTCAATCTCAGCAAAGAACCAGTGTACGCACGGCTCCCCCGTACGCCCAGCGACCTGCGTACGCCGGGGTTCTCGGACAAGCGGCTAGCGGATTCGGAGAGAGAGATCCCGGAGCTCGCCGCCGAGGCAATCAGCGCGGCGCACGAGGCTGGAGCGAGCAGGAGCGCCGGGTCGCTGGAAGCCTCGGTCTCCTCGACGCACATCCTCGCGTCGAACGGCACAGTGGGGAAGGACTCCTCCTCGAGCATACTTCTGAACATAAGGTCCTTCACGGAGAGGAACGCGAGCGGCCACGGCCTGTCCTGCTCCGAGAGCCTCGACGGCCTCGATCCTCGGCAGGCAGGAAGGAGGGCCGGCGAAAACGCGAAGAGGATGCTCAACTCCGGGCAGCCCGAAGCCGGGAAGTATTCGCTGCTCCTGAGCCCGACCGTCGCGGCGAACCTCGTCTCTCTGGTAGGGGAGTACGCGTCGGCGTTCGCGGTGGATGCGGGAACGTCCTTCCTGGCGGACAAGGTAGGCAAGAAGGTCGCTTCCGCCGACTTTTGCCTCACTGACCATGGCAGGATCAAAGGCTGTCTCGATGGGACGAACTTCGACGACGAGGGGACGCCGACACGGTCTACGAAGATAATCGAGGGCGGAGTTCTCAAGGGATACCTGCACAACCTCACCACCGCAAAGAAGTTCAAGACCGAGACGACCGGCAACGCCGGGATCGTCGAACCTGCCCCATGGAACCTGGAGGTAGCGGCGGGTGACTCCGACTACGACGAGATGGTAAAGGAGATGAAGCGCGGGATAATCCTGACGAGCAACTGGTACACGCGTTTCACCAACTCCAGG
Organism: Nitrososphaerales archaeon; assembly: GCA_030038365.1. Classification (GTDB taxonomy): domain Archaea; phylum Thermoproteota; class Nitrososphaeria; order Nitrososphaerales; family Gagatemarchaeaceae; genus Gagatemarchaeum. The sequence goes on along the minus strand of JASHPA010000128.1, from coordinate 11,620 downwards.
ACGGGGGAGTTCTCGACGGTTCCGAGGGACGGCACGTATCTCGTCGAGAAGGGGCGCATAACCAAGCCGCTGAGCGGGCTCCGCGTGAGCGACTCCGTCGAGAGGCTGCTTTCCTCGGTTAGGCTGCTCTCGAAGCTGAGGGAGTGGATAGAGTGGTGGGAGGTGGACACGCCCACCCTCATCCCGTGGCTCCTTGTCGACGACGTAAGCGTGACGAGGGCCTACGGGGAGAACCCGTCGGCCTGACGGACCGGTGGGGAGCACAGCGTGTGGTCCCGGGTAAGCGAGCAGTTCGCCGGACAGAAGGTCAGGCTCGGGGTCGCACGCAAGATGCTTGAGTACGGGATAAGGGTCTCGAAGGACGGCAGGCTCTTTGTCGGAGGCCTGGAGGTGGACTACTCGGCCCTGGCCAGGGACGTGGGTGCTGACAGGAGGGTCGTCAAGCAGACCGCCCGGCAGATCTGCGACGACGAGTTCCTGTATTCGGTCTTCGGGAAGATAATGCCGGTGGGAGCGAGCCTCGTCCCCGTCGTCTCAAGGCTCGGGTACTCGGCCATCGTGATAGAAGCAGACCCGAGAGCGGCCGGTGTGATATCAGCGGCGACCGCGGCGCTCGCCAGGCACGGGATAGTGGTGAGACAGGCCCTGGCGGAGGACCCAGACATGAACCCGGCCGCAAAACTGACGCTCGTGGTGGAGGGGGTGGTGCCCGGGTCCGTAATCGACGAGCTGAACTCGATAGATATGATCAGAAGCGTCACCGTTGTGCGGTAGCGCCCTTCTCGAGCATCCTCGAGAAGGTCCAGCCCACCGTGTTGAGTATCTCGGTCAGGCGTTCGCTCTCCCCGTAGTTTTCGATCGTGATGTTCGATATCCGGCCGGCCTTCTCGGCGACGTTGAATCGTATCTCCCTGCCGCGAGGCATCTTCCCCTTGGCGGCGAGATCCTCGTCCTTCGTCTTCATCCCCGTAAGTATCTTCCCGACGAGGAACGATTTGAACGGCGGTGTCTCCGACCTGAGCGTCACCTCCGCGACGGGCTCGATGACGACCCTGTCCCTGGTGACCTGGGCGACGGCTATCGTCTCGCCGCCCCTGTCCCGTCTCAGCTCCCTCATCTCCGGTATCTCGCCGCCCTCCTCAGTCTGTCTGCGGCTCTCCGTTCGAGGTGGTGATACCACTTCGCTCGCCGGCCGGAAGCTCGAGGACCTCAGCACCGCGTCGACCATCGTCTGTGCTTCCCTCAGCTTGTCAATCTCCTCCTGCAGTTCGGCTATCCGGGACTCTATCCAGAGCTTGAGGTCGGCAGCTCGCTTGAGCTGCTCGTCACTAGTCGACATCTCCATTTGTGGAGCTCGCAGGCGCTAAAAAAGATAACCATAGCCGGGAGACCAATACCCTTACACCCAGTACGGCGTGAAGGGTCTCGCTTGAGCCGGACGTCGACCCTCGGTAAACTGCGCGTGGGCACGGGTCAGCCCGTGCGAGTGATGGCAGCCATCAACGCGAGCCCTGAGTCTTTCTACAAGGGCTCGGTGGTCAAAACGAGCAGGGAGCTCCTGGCGCAAGCCGAATCGGCCATCAGGGAAGGCGCGGATGTCCTAGACGTCGGAGCGATGTCCACCGCACCCTACCTGCAGAGCGAGGTCTCGGAGGACGTCGAGATGCGGCGCATGCTGTGGGTCCTGCCCGCTCTTTCGGGTCTGGAGGTCGTCGTCTCGGTGGACACAGTAAGGTCGAGGGTTGCGGAGACCGCACTCCGGCACGGAGCTACGGTAATCAACGACGTCTCGGGGCTGAAGAACGACCCGAAGATGGCAGTGGTGATCAGAGAGCATGGCGCGTCGCTGGTAGCTATGGCTCACTCCACAAAGCTCCAGTCCACCAAGCCGATAGTCCGGGTGCGAGAGGCCCTGAAGGAGACGCTCACGATAGCAGACCGGGCCGGCATAGACCTGGGGAAGGTCGTGCTCGACCCGGGAGTTGGTTTCTTCAGGAAGGACGGGGCCGGCAGCGCCTTTTCACCTCAGGAGCTCATGCCATGGCCGGAGTGGGATGTCGATGTCCTGAGTAAGCTGGCAGAGCTCGAGGAGCTGGGCAGGCCCCTGTGTGTCGGCCTTTCGCGCAAGTCGTTCCTCGGGAAGATCCTCCGGCTCGAGGCGCCCGAGGACAGGCTCGCCGGCTCCTTGGCGGCGACGGGCCTCGCGGTGGCCAACGGCGCCGACATGGTCAGGACGCATGATGTCAGGGAGACGGTCCAGGCCATCAGGGTGGCCGAGGCCATCACGGGGCGCCCAGGACGCCGACCTTCCTGACTGTCTTCTCGTTAGCTTTCAGCGCAGTGACGAGCTCCGAGATGGTGACCCCGAGGACGGGATGCGCCAAGCCGGGCCGGATCTCCGCCAGAGGCACGAGGACGAACAGCCGCTCAGCCAGCTTGGGATGAGGTAGCTCCAGCCCTGGCTCCGAGAGCACGAGCCCATCGTAGAAGAGGATGTCCAGGTCGATGGTGCGCGGTCCGTACCTGACGTTCCGCTTCCTTCCCAGCATCGCCTCGGCGGACTGGACGGCACGAAGAAGGTCCCGAGGAGCGAGCCGCGTGTCGATGGCGACGACAGCGTTCAGGAACCAGGGCTGGTCCTCCAGGTACATCGGCTCGGTCTCGTACGTCGACGAGACTGCGGTGACGTTCCCGGCGGTCCCGAGGAGCCGGACCGCCTTGTTCAGGTTCGCCTGCCGGTCTCCCACGTTGGAGCCGAGGGCTATCACGGCTTCGACCATGACGCACCGTCTCTCGATATCTCGACCCCGATCGACGGCTCGATGGAGTACTTGCCTTTTCGCACCCTGACCACTACCCGCTCCACTGGCGGATACCCGAGGACCAGGTCAGCCACGCCCTCGGCGAGCGTCTCGAGGAGCCCGAAGTCGTTCCCTGAAACGAACTCGGAGACGCGCTCCCTGACCTCTCTGTAGTTCACCGAGTCCCTGACGTCGTCGCTCCTCGCGGCCCGCCGAAGGTTGACGAAGATGTTCAGGTCGACCAGCACCTCCTGCCGGCGCCGCCTTTCGCTGGGGCTGATGCCGACGCGGCATTTGAGGCGGAGGTTCTCGATGAATATCTTGTCGGCCATTCGGGAGGCTACGCCGGGCCAGGGCCGCTCAGGTCTTAAGCTTGGCTACGTGGCGCCCCGGACCATGTCAGCAGTGGTTCGCCATCACCGAGTCCAGCAGGGCGTTTTGCGCATCTAGGGAGCCGCGGGCTGCATCGAATGCCTTGTCCTCATCCGCCACGTTGCGCGCGAGGAACGACCGCCACACCGCGGCGTGCCTGACATCTGCCTCTTCGTGAAGCTCGAAGTAACGCGTTGCGTCGCCGTCCTTCATGCCGTAGTGTTTCTTCAGCCCCTCGATCTTCGAGCGGCTGATCATGGGGATCTGCTTCTCGTACGCATACATCGCAGCGGCGCCTTCCTCGAACGATGAGGTGGTGAGCGATTTCAGCTGGCCGACGGCCCCGTTCGTGGCCCTCGCTCCGCGATATTTCAGCAGGCGGTCCCGCTTCACACCGAGCGAGCCCGCGAAGCCAATCCAAGGCTCGACGTGGGTGAGCTCCTCTGCCAGGTTTTCGTTGATGCCCGCGACCTTTCTCGGCGGGGCCAGGACCGCCACGTTGGAGACGAGTTCCGGAACCGCCTTTACGAGCTGGAAGTACTCCATAGAGTAACCCGCGAGATTACGGAGGGTAAGTTCGCCGTTGGACCACATCTTGTAGAATGGGTGCTTCAGTAGGCTCAGTCGTTCGATTTCAGCATCAATCCTCGCCGTGATGGACATGCCGCTTCGGCGGTACGCGTTCGTAGATAAACGATTCCGCGCGGGCTAGAGGCTCGCGATTATGGCGTCGGCCATTTCTTTGGTGCCAGCCGTGCCGCCGAGGTCGTAGGTGACGTGCTTCCCTTCGCCGATCACCTTCATCGTGGCATCGAAGACTGCGTTGCCCTGCTTCAAATCGCCGATGTACTGGAGCATCCACGCGCCCGAGAGGATTGTCGCTGCCGGGTTCACCTTGTTCATGCCTCTGTACTTCGGGGTGCTTCCATGAGCCGGCTCGAACATGGCGTACTTGTCGCCGATGTTCGCCGAATAGATCATGGCGATGCTCCCGACGAGCCCGCTGGCCTCTTCCGACATTATGTCCATGAACAGGTTTGTTCCGAGGACGACGGTCTGGTTGAACCTTTGTGGATTCTTTACTAGCTGCTGGGAGAAGTTGTCGATGAACAGGTCCTCGATCTCCACCTCAGGGTAGTCGCGTCCTACGTTGTGGACGGACTCGAGGAACAGGCCGTCCGTTAACTTCAGTATGTTTGCCTTGTTCACGGCGGCTAACTTCTTCCATCCCCTGCGCCTCGCTTCCTCGAACGCGTACTTCGAGACCTTGGTCGACTTGTCCCTGCTTATCACTCGGACGGCCATGGCGACGTCGTCGTTGAGCTTGTACTCGATACCTGAGTAGAGCCCCTCCGTACCCTCCCTCACGCAGAGGAAGTCGACCTCGCCGAGGGCGCCCACTCTGTTGGGGAACGTCTTTATCGGCCTGACGTTCGCATAGAGGTTGAACTTCTGTCTGATGCTGATCGCGACGGAGCGCGGCGTACCAGCGATGGGCAGCGTGGTGGTGGGGCCCTTGAAGCAGCAGTCAGCCTCCTCGAGCACCTTCCAGGTCGCGTCCGGCACGAATGTAGGGCCCTTGTGGACTTCCCACCAATCGGCGCCCGCATCACAGCTGATGAACTCTGCCCTCGAACCGCTTGCCCGAAGCACGGGCAACATCGCGTCGACGAGCTCGGGGCCCGTCCCGTCACCCTTGATCAGGGCGACTTTCTTCATATGGCGCCCGTCCGACGAGGTTGATTTATCCTTAGCGTCAACCCATAATCTCGAACCCGGGCTTTTCGTGACGGACGTTCAGCTTCTGCCGCGAGACCGAGGCTACCCTGGCGTTAGGCGGTCCGTGTTGAGCCCACTCGGTGACGGCCTTCACGCCAGGCTCGTCTCCCTGGAGGAGCGCCTCGACCGTGCCGTCCGCGTTGTTCCTGACCCAACCGTCGAGCTCGTTGAGTACCGCGATGTCCCTGAGGCTGGAACGGAATGACACGCCCTGCACCTTCCCTGAGACAACGATTCTCACCGTGACGAGGACCATGCACTGCCGGCCCGGCGGGAGCAGCCAATATTTATCCAGCAGCGCGCGTCGCCGCCGACACATGAGCGCCCTGAAGAAGGCGGTCGACGGGCTCATCTATGCGACCGTCGCGCTCGGATTCGTCCTGTTGTACGAGACAGCGGGAGTCGTCCCGGGTTGGCTGCTTGCAAGCCTCTTCGGGGGCGAGTTCGCTTACGCCGCAGCGAGTCTCCTCGTCGCGAAAAGGTACAGGTGGGCATACTATGTCATCTTCGTCCTGGCGATAGTCGTCCTTGCCGTCTCTCTTCCGCAGCCGGCGCACTACGCCTTCGCGGCGACGGGGCAGGTCGTCCCGTTCCTCATCTTCGCTCTCGGTGGGGCAATGCAGGCCTGCCTTCTTGTCCTGATCCCGGTCTTCCTGTGGAGGACGAGAAGACGGGCCCCTTAGTTTGCCGCGCGAGGACTGCCGACACCTGACGCGGGCGTCTTCGTCTCCTCTTCCTTCCCTTGCCCTTCGGTATCGTTTCTGCCGTGCATCAGCGACGCCATGACGAAGGACAATCCCCCGAGCCCGGCCGCAACTATGAAGGCGTAGTGGAACCCTGTAACGGCGGCGCTTGTGACCTGGCCATTCGATAACTGTGTCGAGAAGGCCGAAGCGACAGTCATCAGGGCGGTCACCCCGAGGGGGCTTCCTATCTGTTGCGACGTGTTAATCAGACCGGAGGCCATCCCTTCTTCGCCTTTCCTCGTCCTCGAGGTCGCGGCTATCCTGAACGCTGGGTAGGCGATCCCCGTTCCCAGCGATACGACAAGGATCGCGGGGAGAACCACGGAGAAGTAGTCCTGGTTCGGGCTTATCTGCGAGAACCAGACGAAGCCTGCAACCTGCGCTGCAGCGGCGAACGCCAGCGTAAGTTTCATCCCAACACGCTCGACCAGACTCCTTGATACGAAACCGCCCATCACGAAGTTCATCAGTCCAGCCGGAGCGAACGCGAGCCCAGACAGGAGGACGGAATACTTGAGCACCTCCTGAAGGTAGAGGACCATGATGAACAGCATGCCGCCCACGCACGCGGCGGTGGAGAGTGCCGCAGAGTTTGCGCTGAGGATCGTCCTTCGCTTAAGAAAGCCCAGCGAGACCAGCGGCGAACGGGAACGACGCTCGATGAAGAGGAAGCCGAGGAAGAGGCACCCGGATACGGCAATGGGTATGATCGATAGTTCATCCGCTATCCCGCTCGTCAGGGCGTTCGTCAAGCCAAAGTCCAGCACCATGAGACCCGATGTGACAGCGGCTGCGCCTGGGATGTCCAGACCCTCGCTCTTGTCCTTGCCCTTGCTCTCCCCAATGTATCTGACTGACAGGATTGCGGAGATTATCGCTATCGGTACGTTGACGAACATCACCGCCCTCCAGCTGAACGCCGCCGTCAGGACGCCTCCGAGGATCAGACCTGCCCCGAACGCACCCGCTGCCGCTGCGGTGAATACCGCCAGGGCCCGGTTTCTTCGCTCGCCTTCAGGAAAGTACACGACGATCAGGGACAGGCCCGCCGCTGCCGCCAGCGCTGCGCCTACCCCCTGCACCACCCTGGCTGCGAGCAGCACCTCGAACGAGGGCGCCACCCCTCCAGCGAAAGAGGAAGCGCCGAAGACGAGGAGGCCTACGACGAAGAACTTCTTCCGGCCGTAGATGTCTCCGACTCTTCCGCTGAGTATGAGCAGGCCGGCCAGCACCAGCCCATACCCGCTGATGAGCCATGTCGAGCCGGCCACGTCGACGTGGAGGCTCGTGCGTATGGCCGGCAACGCGATCTGTATGATCGTGAAGTCGAGGACGACGACGAACTGTCCGATCGTGAGGAGGCCCAAGAGGGTCCTGTCGCTGCCTGCGGAGCGATTTCCCTTCTCGTCCGTCCTGGACTTCTCTTGCTGCCGCTCTTTCCGTTGTTCTTGTTGTTGCGATGACAAGATGGACGCAACCGCGTGCGCAAATCACCCGTACGTGCATACTGAAGCGCGCGTCAGAACTTTACCGCGATGCATGATTCGAAGCGAGATTGCTCCCAGTACATTCGGAAGACCCGGTTCGGCATGCCCCAAAGCAGGCTATCTGAAGGGGAGAGAGCGCAACTCGAGTAAAGGGTGGCGGGCTCGATGGATTGCTTGGATAATAAAGCGAATCCCATAGTATCCTATCTTTGATGAAAACGATTAGCAAGTACCGATGAAAGCAATGCCTAGCAACTTCAATTTCGTTTCTGGATACATCGGTTGAACTTTTTCTCTCCGCTATTCTAAATCCCAATTTTAGGTTCGAAAGCTCCACCGAATCAACTTCGGCCTAGGGAATTTTTGGTAATGTCGATCGTCTTCTCAGACTCATGAGGATACGGCGCGGAACTATCTTTCCGCTAGGAAGGCGCGTCCGTGGAGTGTAATTCGAATCGCTTATCTTGTCGCTATCTCCAAGGTTCAATATATGGCGATGGGAGAGAATCCCAGTGGATCGACAAGAAGGCGTGTGCTTTGGAAGATAACCGCAGTTATTGCTATTGCGTTAGTAGTGGCAACCGCATATCAATTTGTCATATTTCCTTGGGTTCTAAAATCACATCAAAACCAACAGTACGAGTATGTCTACTCCTGTAACGGGGTGCCCGACTTCGAGAGCCAAACAACCGTGCTGACGCCGGATTTTTCTGTCAACGACAGCATGTTCGGCGAAGGCTATTTTTCGGTTCAGCTCAATGTGCAGACCATGGATGGATTGGTTCCTGGCCCCGCAATACAGGCGATAGCTTTGGTCAGTGCCGTCAATCTTAGGGGGCAAACCGTGCTGGAAGTCCAAGAATGGCAGAGCGGGAACCTATTGCTGAACCTGCGCAGCTCTATATCCCCCTTCTTTTCCATAACGAGACAGGAAGCGCTTCGGATGACAGTTGTTCAAAATAACGCCCATCAATATTCTGGCTTGCTAGCCTTGGTCATGTCAAACGGAGCGAGTTATTGGTCAACTTCCTTGAATTTCACTACGCAGGGCACTACAAAGATGGTTGAGGCGGAATCCGGGGTCTATGGTCTTGGGAATGCTTCAAAAGCAATTTTCGCGCCAAGTTCCATTCCATTGTTCAGTCAATCCGTCTTATCTGACGCGAAGGTAAGGAGCTCTATGCTCGGAGACGACTGTGGAGATGGTCAATATCTTACGCTTGAGAGCAGCAACCTCCTTCTTGAAAATGTGACCGGAAGCCAGAACGGCATAGAATATGATCTGAACCCATGAGGCAGAGTGGGATTCGTCTAGTCTTTCGTAGCAGCATTATACACAAGATAGACTATTGAAATTACGAATACGGCACCGATGCACCAAGCCAGATATGGAAAGTACCAAAAGAGATAGTCATAATCAGCCGTAGAGTTGTGGTAAACCGCAGCGGCGACGTAAGATAATATTATTGGTGCGACAAGCAGAATGGCTAGGGTGATACACGTCACTGAGTATATTGTTCTTAGGGAGAAGCCATAGTACAATCTTCGCACGACTAATCAAAATCCGAGGTCATAAAGTATTCCCGCGAAACCTATTACACCGACGCCCGCAGCCTGCCCACCAGGTACGGCAAGTAGCACGAAGCCAGCGCCAAGTAATCCTGAGTTAAGATCACCCATAGGACACAAGACTGTCTCGCCGCGTCGCGATAATAGCCTTACGTCTATCCGCTGAAGGAATTTACACGCAGCCCGATTACTCAGTCTAGCGCTAATTGTATCGTGCAAGCGGGGGTGCGCCAGACGATTGGGTGAGGAGAACCGATTAGGGGCGCAGACATTCGACTCAGCGCGCTTTTGAATGGCTGCGCTCATTAAGCCTGAAGCTCGTGTTTTCAATCAAAAGTTTCCAGTATGCTCACGTTTAGTGGAGAGCGGGTTCCGATATGCAAGTTATAGCTCGATAGGTAATTTTCCCCCCGTGACGGTTGAGGACGCTAAAGAGCAACTCTTGAAGTACTGCGAGTATTTTAGAAGCCCCGAAAGTAAACGACCAGAGAGACCACCAACATTACCAGCCCAATAATTAATAGTGTCGTGCCGAGAGGCAGGAGATATAGAAAGGATTGATACTGCGGGGAGACAGTGACGGAGAGGTAGCCAACCGCTGTGCATAGTACAGCGATGAGACCGAACCTGAGAGGAAATGCTTTCTTGAGTCCTGTTGCGTTTTGCGTTTGTACGCTCACGGGGAGAGCTTCCTTGTCAACATCTACTGAGCTTGGCGTTCGGGATTGTGCGACCCTCTCACTTAGCCAAGAAAACAAATCCATTCTCAATTTTTTATTGTGCGTGTTCCCTAGAATTACAAGATTGCCATATTGCTCGGTTTTCAGGATGATTTGAGAGCTTGGCAAGAAAAGTTTGGGAGAATGGGTCAATGAAGCTGTTTGAATTTCAGGGTATCTCAGCTCTCTTTTGCCTGCTCTGCCATCGAGAATAACTTTGTCTTGGTAGAGCTTCGCCGAACGAACGGGCAGAACCCAATTTCGAAGCGTCCCCCATAGCATGTAGGTCGCAAATGCTGCGCACGAGATAAGTCCCACAACACCCTCGCGAGACGCCTGAAGAAATTCGACACCCATTAGGAGAGAGATCGTAGCCAAAACAAGGCCAGTAAACATCCCTGATACCCTTGTAGAGACAAAGACCGGTCTGTCTGGCTCCAAACTTTCATATCCCCAAAGTCACGATTGGGATTGACCATGGAATTGAACTGAAATAGTCCCATGTTGCCTCGACGCCGTCTACAGCTCCTTCCTCATTTGCTTGAAGTTCTCCCTCCAGAGTTGAATTTAGCCCTTTTCCAGCGATATAGGCCGCGCCTGATCCAAATGCGTACAAGCAACCAATGGCAATGGCGCCGGCGACCCCGGTCCCCACCCCGACTGTGTCTATGGACGATCCAACGGCCACTGCTCCCGCGGCAGCTCCAACAATAAGAAAGTCGGCATCGATTATGACACATCCTCACAGGTTCAATCCTTTCACAATGTCGGTTTCCAAACCTGAACCAGGGCCGGCAGTGCTACCTGTAGTCTCAACGCTGGTAGGAGTAGAAGTCTGCGTCGTGGCAGTGCTAGGCGGTTGGGAGGACGTAGCCTGGACACTGGCACTTTCTTGACTCGCGGCTGACTGCTCGGCCAGCTCGGTGAAGTAAGAGTTAGAGAGTGGAGGTGAGGCGGTGTTGGTGCTCGTCTGAGGGGCCATATTACTTCTTCTAGTCTTATCCGACTGGCCTGCTAGTGCTTCCTCGTTCACTGCGCCCAGCCACACTATAGATCCGTATCATCGCGGCGATGCCTGAGAGCATCACTACAGCCGCGAAATAGGAGAGAAAGAAGCTTGATTGCAGGTCCAAAATCAGCATTGCGAGGAAACCAATCACTGCGATTACTAGCGAGGCAGCAAGTCGCGTCCTAGCCTTCGCGAAGGAATACGGATTGAGAGCGAGTCTTGAGGCTACGGACGTCATGACCACCGCAATAAGGCCTCCCATGGATAATGTGAAGAGAATCGTACGAGCTTCTAGAACAAACAGGAAAAAAGCGGTAATCGTAAGAACAACCAAGACTAGCCTTAGTGAACTCAGAATTAGCATGGCCGAACCAGTCTTCAAGTTCTTCAACCTGTTAGCATCTGGGCACGAAGGTCGCCTCCTCGGCTGCACCTATACCAAGGAACCCTAGACCGAATCCTGCCAGTGCAGTGCCTCCGATTATGTCTTCCGCAATAGGAACGAGAGTGACTACTGCTAGCCCAACTCCTCCGGTGGCTGCGCCCACCAATGCGTCAGTTGCCGCGTCCACCGCTATATCAGTTAGTGTGTATCCAAACCAGACAGCAAGAGCGCCGCCACCGATTTCTTCGGCCCCTCTGGCAGCCTCGCCACATGCATTAGGCGTCGATGTGCCTGCGGTAGATGTCATAGTCGCAGAGGATGCGATTTGGAGACCTTGCGAGTTCTCTGAGGTCGATGTAGACTGCACACTAGTTGGCGTGTTCGATGTCGTTGTTGTCATTGTGCTCGGCTCGTATGCGGCGTTCTGGATGCCATTTCCGCTCACCTCGCTGTCGATGGCCTGTTGGGCTTCCTCGGTGAATAGCGAGTTCGATGGCGGTGATGAGGCGGTGTTGGTGCTCGTCTGAGGGGCAACGTTGCTAGGAGTCACGGAGGGCGTGGAGGGAGTAGACGAGCTGACAGTCGCGGGAACAGCCGTCACCGCAGTGACCACCGTGTCTCCTGCTGGCGCAACCTCCACGATGGCGCTCTTCGTGACGACGGCGACGACCTTGCCACCCGATGCTATCATGTGGCCGGTCGGGTCGAGCAGAGTCATCGGGTTGTCATCCGCATAGATGTATCTGTTAAGGC
>JASHPA010000127.1 GCA_030038365.1 Nitrososphaerales archaeon | reverse complement strand
GTCGCACGCGGCGTCGATGAAGTAACAGAGTTACGGATAATCCAATATGACCTGAAGGCATTTGACTGAGACGCCCTTCAGATTATCTCCAGACCGGGCTCGAACCTGCTGACGGAGGCAAGGAAGTCCCTCAGGGCGAAGATGGGGACGACGGGCACCCCGGCGATGAGCCTGGTAGGTGAGTCCACGAGCGTCAGGATCACGGGGAGCACGGGGAGGTTCAGTCCGCTCTTGGTCTTGTACAGACGCGTCCGCTCCACCTGTTCACAGGCGATCCTCTCGAGCTCAGACGGGCCGAATCCCTTCCCCCAGTGCTTGCAGTCGACGGACAGGGCCAGGTCCGGGCCTTCCGCGAATAAGTCCAGCTGCCTCCTGGGTTTGGTTATGACTATGTTGTTCTTTACGGCATAGCCGGTCGCCCTGAGAATGGCGCCGCAGAAGGCCTCGAACTCACCCCACGACAAGAGCGAGGCTATCGACTCCGGGGTAGAACCTGTCCTTATGAGAGCTATCGCGGCAAGGATTTTCTCGGATGAACTTCGCGGGACACCGAGCTGGGCAGACAGGTCCTCGATGAGTGATTCAGCCCGCGATTCACCCCTCGAACGTCTGACGAGAAGCTGGAACAGGGGATCCTGCGTGTCCAAGGCGCTGAGCTGCGAGTCTATCCCGGCAGTGTATATGTGGACAACGCGCGATCTGCCGTGGGTCATGTAGAAAATCGTAGGAAGGGGCCGGCTTTGGCCTGCCCCCATTACATGCGCAACTATCGAGGGATGCTGCCAGCCGAAGCCCGCGGATAACCGCGCCTTCTGCTGGAGCCGAGTGCGGCCGCGGCGATCAGCACCGCCGTCACTACCGCGAGGCCGCCGTAGACAGCAGGGGACAGGGCTATGGAACTGCTCGTCGAGGATGAAGTGCTCGTAGTCGTCGTGGTCGTTGACGTGCTCGTGACTGTTGCAGCGGCAAGCTGGACCGACTGCATCAACGGGTCATAGAGGTCCGAGCTCGACGTGGAGGTCCAAACTGCGACTGTGTATGCTCCCAGCGGGAGGCTCGTAGGTATCGTGAACACCGCCTGTCCCTGAGAGTTCGTGCTCATGCTCGTCTGGTACGCCACCGACGAGCCGGAGATCATCTGGAGCGTTACGTTCGCCCCAGCTGCCGTCGAAGACGTCGTTGAGCCGTCGGGGTGCTCCAGGGCCGTGACGGTTATCGTCTGTCCGGGGCTGAGGATGCCAGGGATGTTCGCCTCTTGGTTGAGCAGGACTGCCGGCTGCGCAGCTACTGCCGGGATCTGGTTGCCCCAGTCGAAGCTGGGGTTCTTGGTAAGTACGAGATATGCAGGGGACGTCGACGGGGAGTATTGGGTCAGTATGTAAGGGCCGTTGCCTATCATCCCGTTGCCGTATTTCTGCATGAAGTTCACTGCGGCTGTATACCCCTGCGCCGCCGCCGAAGCGTTCACTAGGGTCACGCCGGTGAGAGCCTGCAGCGACGCGAACTCGGGTGGAATGTAGGCTTGAGACGCGTATGAGGTCAGCACCGACTCCATGTTCGACACATCGGTCGGGTTGACCATCGAGAGCCATGGAAGGTTATCGGCCGTGGAGGCCGCGCTAGACCATGCGTCCTTGCCGGTCGCGACTAGGTCTGCCATTCCGGCGTACATCTCCCACGGTGTCATCGCCTGGCCGCGCGTCGAGACTGTGAAGGCGAAGATTGCGCCGCCTGCGTTGACACCTGCGTAGTACTGGTCAGGATAGTAGAAGGTGGTGTACTCCTCTATAGCCGTGGAGTTGATGATTGAAAAGCCGAGCAGGGTCTGCCAGCTTGGTCCGAAGACCGCTGACGCGTAGCCGTCGTACACGGAACTATTGGGGTTCTGTGTCACTTCACCGGCGAGGATGTACTGGTAGATGATGTCCGCTAGGGTGAGCGGCTGCCCGTCCTGCCACGACTGCGAGAGCATCGGCGCGAAGTTCGCAATGACCGCCGTCTTTGCCTCCGTCCCTGCAGCTACGTTGACGAACTTGTCTTCGGTGGCGTTCAGGACCACAGCGCTGGTAGGCACGGTGACGTTCGCGACGGAACTATCGGCCATGACCTGGAAGCTCCAGCCTACCGGGTACAGGTATCCTGTCGATGGTTGATAGAACTCATATGGGAACGACGTTGCCTCGGACCATGCTGCAGCGTATGAGTCATCGTCTCCGCCCACGGGGTTGAGGGCATACTCGTTCAGGTAGCGGACGCCGATGTCGGCGGTGCCACTAGCCGTGTTCATGGTCAGGAAGGACAGTGCGTTGAGCAGCGGGTCGTCCACGAAGTTCGAGGAGACTCCGCTCAGCGACGACGACGCGACGTATGGAGAGAGCGAGGTCGCAATCCCGATCACCACAGCCGCCTGGATTCCGGCGACCGTGAGGGCGTCGAGGTCTGCGTCCCTCTGTGCAAAACTGGAGAAGTTGGTGTTGAAGAAGTCGAGTGCGTACTGATCGGCCGTGTTCAGGAGCGAGAGCGTAGAGGGCTGCTCGTAGGCGGTGTCGTTGTAGGTGCCGAACGCGTCACCGAGAGTGCTGCTGGCGGGAATTGCCCCTGCGATTGGAGCGTAGAGCTCGGCGAAGCCTTCGTCGTAGTAGCTGTAGACTGCTCCGTAGCTGGCCGGGTAGATGTCCCACGTAGCGTTGACCGGGTCAGTCCCGTAGACGGTAGTCCCGGCGCTCGCAAGCGTACCTGGAATCATCTCGACGGCGAAGCCCACAGCCTCGAGCTGCTGCTCAAGGTAGCCGTCGAACTCGTCTCTCACTGGGTCGTCACTCCTGTTGAAAATGGTCACGGTGATTGGCTGGCCATGCCAGTACCACTGAGGGGTCGAGGTCGACTTGAATGTGGCACCGGCGGCGATAAGAGCGGTGTAGATAGTCGAGTTTGCCACCTGGACAGAGTAGGTAACGTTGGAGAACTGTGCCGTTGAACCGGAAGTGACGAGCTGGTCTGGCTCACCGCCGTAGACAGAAATCGTTGGAATGCCCTGCCCGCCCAGGATGTTGTCCACGAAGTTCTCCCGGTTCACGAGATAGTTCAGGGCGAACCTCACCTGCTGGAACTGGAACGGGTTGAAGGTGTCGGTGGTGTTCGTGGGGTTGATCTCAAGACCATACCACGCGGACGGCGCGTCGTACTCGTTGAAGCCGGTGGACGGAATCGTCGACGCCTCGCTCGGGGTCACCCCAAAGTCGTAGGCCAGAATCTTCCCGCTGACCAAATCTGAGATGCCTGTCTGGTCATCGCCGTTGTAGCTGGTCAGTGTGATGGTGTTCAACGACGGCGAAGCGGGCACGGTCGTGGAGCTGGTCGTCGTAGACTGGGCGTGAGCAAAAGGTACGGCCACAAGCGAAGAAAGCGCGAGGACTGAAAGTATCATAATAGAAGCTAGAATTTTTTGGTTATTGCTTAACAGCAACTTTTTCGCGGCGTCCGAAGGCGTCCGTGCTATATAACAATTCTCTGGACGAGCGAGGCCGGCATTTTTTCGACCTACATGCAGGAAAGTAGTGGAATACTCGAACTTCACTACTCTTAAATGGGAGGAAAGAGAGTTTTTCCGGGAATGGGATACGCTCGTTTCCTGATTGGGAAAACGATATCCTACGTGCTGGCACTCTTCGCATCCGTATCTCTCCTGTATCTTGGGATCTATCCTTCTCTGCAGAAGGTCATCGAGTCGCAGGCCGACGAGGCGGCCAGCGAGTTCCAGAGGAACCTGGTTAAGGGACACTCGGACCTCACCCTGGCCCAGATTACGGCTGCAGTTGCGACGTACAAAGCGAACTATCTGAGCGCCTTTGGGTTCAACCAGCCGCTCCCCGTGAAGTTCAGCCTGCAGATGCTCAACCTCTTCGAGTTCCACCTCGGTTCTTCGTTCTTCCTTGAGGCGCCAAACGGCTCCAAGCAGGTGACCGAGCTGATAGCTGCCTACCTGCCGAACACGGTGATACTATTCACGTCGGGGACTATTCTGGTAGTCGCAGTCGGGACCATCCTCGGCCTCCTTGCGGCCAGGTCCGCGGGAGGGAAGTTTGACCGCTCCATCCCGGTTATCGCGGTCATACACAGCAGCCTTCCGGTCTTCTGGATCGGGTTCGTCCTCATAGCCTACTTCGCGTATACCCTCAACGTCCTGCCGTCAGGCGGCATCACCTCTGTCCCTCCTCCCACCGGGTTCTTGGCGCAAGCAGGTGACTTTCTGGCTCACCTTACACTTCCGCTGCTCTCCTTCTTCATAGTGAGCGTCGGGGGCTTCGCTTACGTCGTCAGGAGCCTCGTGGTATCGACGATGGGCGAGGACTTTGTCACTACTGCGAGGGCCAGGGGGATGACAGAAAGGAGGCTCATCTTCAAGCACGTCCTCCGGACCGTCTCACCCAGCATAGCGACCCAGACGATACTCGCTGTGGCAGGCTCCTTCGGCGGTGCGATAACCCTCGAAGTCGTCTTCAGGTGGCCGGGCCTAGGCTTCCTGACCTTCGCCGCGATCAACCAGAGCGACCTCCCGGTGATAATAGGGTCCACGTTCATACTGACGATAATCCTGTTCGCCGGCCTGTGGCTGGGCGAAGTGGCCTACTCGTTCCTCGACCCAAGGATACAGACGGGAGAGTAGACCCGGGTGCAAAGCCAGAACAGAAGCTACCTCAGGGAGTTCTTCAAGTCCCGGTCAGGGACGACCGGGCTGGTGATGCTGCTCATCCTCCTGGGCATATCCCTCTATGCCATCGTCGCAATACCACAGGCTCAGACATACATGAAGTGGGAGAATCCGACCGCCTGGGAGCAGAATCCAGCGGCTGTCCCGCCATTCTGGGTGAACTATCTCGGAGTGGATGCTCCCGGATCGATAAACCTGGATGTGGGTCAGTATTCGAGTTCTTCCTCTTCCTCAGGAGTGGCATACAGCGGCACCACGTCCTTCACCTGGGACCATAGCGTCATGCCTAGCGGCCTGGCGATAGTCCCCAACTTCAGCGGCACCGCCTACGAGGTCGACGTAGTATGGACGAAGCCCGATGGCAACTCGATCCAAATCCAGCTCGCATCCCCGTCCGCGGGAGAGACCGTCGGGCTGACCGGGTCTTCCGTCGACGAGGCGCTTGGCGAATATATACAGAGCCAGACGGGTACATACCTAAGCACGGTCAACACGAATGCCGAGCTGTCGGCCCTGTTCGGCAAGGACGGAACGAACCTCCTGACGAACCCCGTACAGCAGGGTAGATACACGGTGACGGTGCAGATAGTGGGAGCACCCGGGACGCTCCCGACATCGTCAAAAATCATCGTCCAGGGCGATTCCTACGGATGGATGGGGACGGACAGCGAGGGAAGGCCCATCGACCTAGGGATGGTCGTTGGTCTCCCATGGGCGCTCGAACTGGGCGTGATAGCGTCGACCATCTCCGTTGTTGGAGGGATACTCTGGGGCGGTCTGGCCGGGTTCTATGGCGGGTGGCGCGACAAGATAATGTCCTGGGGGACGCTGGTGATACTGGCGACCCCTGCGCTGGCATTCCTGATCGCGATCTCCTACAGCATCCAGTTGACGCTGTTGATAGAGTCTCTCCTGATCGCCGCCCTGTCATGGCCCTTCTTCGCCATAATCGCGAGGAGCGTCGCCCTTTCCGTTCGGTCCCAGACATACATTGAAGCGGACAGGGCGATGGGCATCCCGCTCAGGAGGACTTTCTTCACCCATATTCTGCCGCGTCTGACGCCCGTGACCGTAGCGTTCACGGCACTGAGCGTGTCCGGAGTGATCATTCTCGCAGAGACGCTGGCATTCCTGGGGATAGAACCGGGTAACGTGATCACGTGGGGCGGGATTCTGAACGACGCCATCACGTTCGACGCCTCGCTCCACGGCTGGTGGTGGTGGACCGTCTTTCCCGGTATCATGATCTTCGTCGCGTCTCTCCCCTTCGTCCTGATAGGGTTCGCCCTTGACAGGATAGTCGCCCCAAGGGTCAGCTCCAAATGAGTTCGCTCCACCCACTGCTGGAGGCGAAGGGACT
>JASHPA010000126.1 GCA_030038365.1 Nitrososphaerales archaeon | reverse complement strand
CTCATCACGCACAACATCGCGGTCGCGCAGTACCTGTCGGACGTGGTGGCGGTCATGTACTCGGGTCATGTCGTGGAGTACGGGCCGACGAAGAACGTCCTGGCCGAGCCGAGGCACCCATACACCATCACGCTGATGAACGCGGCCCCCATCGCCAACCCGTGGAAGAGGAACCTCCTGAGCGTCGAGATCAAGGGCGAGGTGCCGAGCTCGATCAACCCTCCGCCGGGATGCAGGTTCAACCCGAGGTGCCCTTACGCCCAACAGGTCTGCACGGAAATCGACCCGCCTCTGGAGGAGGTATCGCCCGGGCACTTGGTGGCCTGTCACTTCAAGGAGCTGACAGCTCCGCAGGCCCAGAAGGCGGCGGCGAAGTAGCCGGCTACCACTTTGATATCGAGATCTTCCTGTCGGTGAAGAAGTCGACGGTGTCGATCTGGGCGTGCAGGACTCCGTAGAACGATTCTTTCCTGCCGCCGAAGGGGTAGTATGCCGACGGCGCCGCGACGCCTACGTTGATCCCGATGTTGCCGGCGTTCGCCCTGACCCTGAACTCCCGGGCCGACCTGCCGCTCGACGTGTAGATGCAGGCCATGTTCCCGAACTCCGTGCCCCTGTTTATGACCTCGATGGCGTCATCCAGCTTCCCCGCCTGGATCACGGAAGCGAGAGGTCCGAAGACCTCCTCTCTGGAGACCTTCATCTCCGGGGTCACGCCGTCGAGTATTGTGGGCCCTATGTAGAAGCCGCCGGGATGCTCCGGGACCTTCGTGGACCTGCCGTCGGCGACCGCCTTCGCCCCTTCCTGGAGACCGGCGTCGACGTAACCGCGTACCCTCTCCTCCGCGCGCTCGGAGACCAGCGGGCCCATAGTGACTCCCGGGTCCAGCCCGTATCCGACCTTGATCTTTGAGACCGCATCGGCGAATTTGGCGAGGAAGGAGTCATGAGCATCCCCTACGGGGAGAAGGTTGGCGCCCGCCAGGCATCTCTGCCCGGTGTTGCCGAAGAAGGACGAGACTATGTTTGACATCGAGGCGCCGAGGTCTGCGTCGGGCATGACGACGACGCAGTTCTTCGCCCCGCCGTTGGAGATCGCTCTCTTGCCATATTCTCCAGCCATCTTGTAGACGTGCTTCGCGACCGGGCTCGAGCCGACGAAGGTCACGCCCCTGATATCGTGGTGCGAGATGAGCCCGTCGACGGCGTCCTTTCCCCCGTGGACCACGTTCAGTACGCCCTGCGGGAGCCCGACCTCCTCCTGGATGATCTTGGCCGTCCGCTGCATCGCAAGAGGGGTGAGGTCGCTGGGCTTCACGACGACCGTGTCGCCGAGGACGATCGCGTACGGCAGGAACCAGAAGGGTACCATCAGGGGGAAGTTGAAGGGACAGACGATGCTGAAGACCCCGAGGGGCTCCTTGCTCATCGTGACGTCGATGCCCGCCGCTATCTGGTCCATGGTGTCCCCCTTGGAGAGGATGTAGGCCGCACCGATAGCCACCTCGACGTTCTCTATGGCGCGCCTCAGCTCACCTCTCGACTCCTCGAGCGTCTTCCCGTGGTTCTGCGTGGTTATGGTGGCGAGCTCTTCGAGGTGCTTCTCCATCGAGTCCTTCATCCTGAAGAGGTACTTGATGCGGTCGATTATCGGGACGTAGCGCCACTTGTCGAACGCCTGCTGAGCGGAATCCACAGAGGCAGCGACCTCCTCGGGGGTCGCGAAAGGCAGCCTGCCGATGACCTTCCCCGTCGCCGGGTTGAAGATGTCCCTGTATTCCTGGGTCTTCGAGTCCTTCCAGACACCGTCAACCAGCAGCTGAAGCTTACCGTAGTCCTGGCTCGGCTCTACCACTTGCATATCGGTTCCCTTCCCTAGGGGCGCATTGACCTATGAAGTTATCTGAGGCCAGGTTCGGAGGGCAGAACGTTACTCGTTCGTGTAGGTTTCATTCCATGTTCCGGACGGCAGGCTGAGCGTCAGGTTGGTCATGGCCACCGGTCGGACATATGCTTGAAAACCGTACGTCTGACCACCATAGTCTACCGAGACGGAATAGCTTCCTCCGTATGCTGGGGAGACCATCACGACCCCGCTTGCGGGTGTGGTCAGCGTGGGCAGCCGGATGGACACGCTCTTGGTCGTAGTCCCGCGCCCCGTGACGCACGAACTAAGATAGGACGCCCTCACGCTCGCGCCGCTAACCGGTGAATCTGTCGGTGCATCACTTACTACCTTGACATAGAAAGCATAGCCTTCTGCAGATGCGCTCGGACAGGCATTGAGAGGCAGGTAAACGAAATAAAAGACAGAGACAGCCACAAGGCCCAAGACGAGGACTGCAATTGCGGCGCGGGTATAACGCCGCCGCACCGTGCCCGCGCCGTTTGGTGACACGTTCGGTCAATCCTTCCGTCCCTAAAAAGCGTGTCCGCCTGCGGCCAGGGCTCCCCTCAGGCAGCACTCCGGAACGACGGCGATATATCCACTGGAAAAACTCTTATTTTCTAACAGAAGCTTTGACGATAGACGGTGTCTAGAATCACAAGGTTCGGTTACCGTGCAGTGGCTGAGCAGTACAGCCCGACGCAGCTCCTCGAGTTCGCCTCGATGGCAGAGAAGCAGGGCTTCGAGTTCATCTCAATCAGCGACCACTTCCATCCCTGGTTTCACGGCGGCGGGCATGCGGCCTTCGCCTGGGCCTGGATCGCCGCTGCGGCCGAGCGGACGAAGAAGGTAAGCTTCGGGACAGGGGTCACGACACCCATCAACAGGTACCATCCGGCCATAATCGCCCAGGCTTTCGCGACGCTGGGGTCGATG
The DNA here is from genome assembly GCA_030038365.1 of Nitrososphaerales archaeon. Lineage (GTDB taxonomy): Archaea > Thermoproteota > Nitrososphaeria > Nitrososphaerales > Gagatemarchaeaceae > Gagatemarchaeum. The sequence goes on along the minus strand of JASHPA010000126.1, from coordinate 1,472 downwards.
TACCCGGGAAGGGTCTATCTCGGCCTTGGGACGGGCGAGGCGATGAACGAGGTGCCCGTGGGACAGGCCTGGCCGCCCTTCAGGGAGAGGGTCCGGCGCGTCGAGGAATGTCTCGACATCGTCGAGGGTCTCTGGGGAAAGGACTTCTTCAGCTATCGTGGGAAATACTTCGGCGTAGACGAGGCCAACATCTACGACAAGCCGGCGAAGCCTGTACCCATCTACCTGGCCGCGAGCGGGGCGACGATGGCGGAGCTCGCAGGAAGGAGAGCCTACGGTCTGTACACGACCCCCGCCAAGCCCGAGAAGATCAGAGACGTTCTGTTCCCGGCGCTGAAGAAGGGCGCGGAAGCCTCGGGGAGGAAGTTCGAGGGAGTGCGCAAGATGATACTCTGCAATGTATCCTGGGACGAAGACTATGACAGGGCGCTAGACTCGATAAAGAGATGGCGCGCGGTCGCCGTCCCGGGCAGCTTCGAGCACGAGGTCTCGGACCCCCGGGAGCTCGACCGGCTCGGAGAGAAGGTCCCGATGGAGGAACTCACCTGGAGATGGACCATCTGCACTGACCTCGAGGACGTAATCAAGAGCGTGGGGGACTATGTCGAGCTCGGGTTCGACGAGATAGAGATCAGGAGCGGGAGCCCTGACGAGGAGGAGTTCATCCGGCGGTTCGGGGAGCAGGTCCTCCCGTCGCTCAGGGAGCGCTACGCCGGGTGCTGAGCGGGCGCCGCCCCACATCTTATAACGGGAATGACCGCGCCACCGTCAGCTTGGCTTCGACGAAAGTAGCCCGGGAGGAGAAGTACTGGGGTGCCGAGGTCGCGACCTTGGAGAACGAACTGCTGAGGGTGAAGGTGGTGCCTGAGAAGGGCTCGGACATTGTCGAGATAGTGCCGAAGAAAAGGGGCGTAAACCTGCTCTACGAGTCGCCAATCGGGTTCAGGAGGTTCGGTTCCGTCTCCCTGCCGCTGGGGACGGCCGACGCCGGTTTCATGGACTTTTACGAGGGCGGGTGGCAGGACATCGTGCCCAGCCCGGGGATGAGCGGCACATACAAGGGCGCCTCATGGGGGCTTCACGGCGAGAGCTCCCTGCTACCTTGGAGGGCGGCCGTCGCCGACGAAGGGGAGACGGCGCGGCTGAAGGTCTCCACGTCGCTCATGAGGTTCCCGTTCCACATCGACAAGACGCTCACGCTGGAGGAGGGAAGCGCCGTGCTCAGGGTCGACGAGACCGTGAGCAACCTCGCTCCCCAGGACGTCGACTTTGCATGGCTGCAGCACATCGCCTTCGGCCCTCCGCTCGTGGGGCCGGGGATGAAGCTGGACCTGCTCGCGGGAACGACCACCGCGGGGGTCTACAAGCAGGCACGGCTCAAGCCGGCCGTGCCCTTCCAGTGGCCGAACGCTCCCGGGCTCGACGGTTCGACCATCGACATCAGCGAGGGACCGCCCGCCAAGCGGTGCGAG
>JASHPA010000125.1 GCA_030038365.1 Nitrososphaerales archaeon | reverse complement strand
GGGTACGAGAGCCCCCTGGCGAGGTTCTTCCCGACTCTCTTGTGGACGGCGAAGTTGAGTTGGGCCGCCTCGGCGACGGTACCCGCGCCGACGGGGACGACGAGTATCTCCTGCATGGCCGGGGAGAGGTCGCTCGCGTGCTTCCCGCCTCCGACGACGTTACCGAGGGGGAACGGGAGACCGGAGGAGCGCGGGTCGATGACCCTGCACATGGGGACTCCCCTCGCGGCCCCCTCCGCCTCCGCAGCGGCGACGCTCACGGCGTACGCGAGCGAGCCGCCGATGCGCGAGTAGTTGCTCGTGCCGTCTATCTCTCTCAGGAGAGTGGCGAGGCCCTGGATGTCCCCTGCGTCCTGACCGACTATCCTTCCCTTGAAATCCTGGAAGCCCGCGACGGTCTTGTCGGGGCTATCGCCGACGAACGGGAGGGCCTCGTTGGACCCGCGGCTCGCGCCGGAGGGAGAAAGCGCCCTGCCCAGCTCGCCCTCGACCATGACGTCCGCCTCTATCCCGGGGTCGCCCCGGCCGTTGAAGCAGACCCTGAGCCTGACGTCCTGGATGCGCATGCCCTCGATCAGGGACCCGGGTTCTTCTGGGAGTAGTACGGGAGCACCTGGTCGATGAGGTCGACGGAAGTTATCATCATCCTTCTGCAGCAGTAGCGCGTGACCTGGAGGTCATCGAGCGCCTTGCCGGGGTCCTCGCCGGCCTGCACCTTCGCCTTGAACTCCTCGAACTTGTCGCCGATGAGCTTCCCGCAGGTGAAACAACGGACAGGTACCAGCATCTATGACATCACCTGTAACTCTTCTGGCGCCGCCTTCTCGCTCCGGGGCCGCCGAACTTCTTGGGCTCGGTCTGCCGGGGGTCTCCCGACAGCAGGTACTTGTTGTAAGCGGTAATCTTGTCTCTCAGCTCAGAGCCCTTGACCTGGTCGACATACGCCCTCGCGATAGACATGGCCACCGCGTCAGCCTGGCTCATGAAGCCACCCCCGGAGACGCTGATGTCGATGTCGAACTTCTCCCTCAGGTCGCCCACGATGGTGACAGGCGACAGGATGTGGAGCCGCGCGACCTCCGGTTCCAGTATCTCGACCGGGACGCCGTTGACCCTGATGCGTCCCTGCCCCGCGTGGATTGCGGCCGTGGCCCTGGACGTCTTCCTCGCTCCCGGGTAGAGCTTGGGCTTTCCGTGCTGCTTCGACTGGGATACCAAATCTAACCATTCCATCCTATGTTCTTGGAGATCTCCGCGATGGTCGTGTACTGGGGGATAGGCTTGCGCGCCTTCGCGTCCTCGAACTTGCTCGTCTTGACGCCGGCATACTTCTCCGGGACCCCCATGTACACCCTGAGCCTGCTCATGGCGCTCTTGCCCTTGGCCTTGGTCTTCGGGACCATGCCGCGGACCATCCTCCTGAGGATGTTGTCAGGCCTGCGCGGATGTATCGGGCCGTAGATGGGGTTGACATGGCTGTAGATCTCGAGCCTGGCCTGCCACTGCCTCAGGACGCTCGAGGTGTTGCCAGAGACGAGCGCCTTCTCCGCGTTGAGGACCACGATCCTTTTTCCTGAGATGAGCTCCTTCGCCAGTATCGAGCAGAGCCTCCCCGCTATCTGTTCGGAGGCGTCTATGTAGACGGTCTTATCTTCAGCTGACAAGCGTCACTCCACTCCCGTCCGGGTATCTGTCCACGAACTCCGGTATCTCCAGCGCTTCTCCGCCTGCGGACTCGATCTTCGACCTTGCGGAGGTGGAGAAAGAGAAGGCACCGACTATGAGCTTCTTGTCGACCGGGCCCGTACCGAGCACTTTGCCAGGGACGAAGAGCGGGGCCTTGCCGTCACCGACGCGTGACAGGCGTGCGACATTGACGACGGTCTCGGTCGACTTGGGGGACGACAGCCTCTTGGCGGCTTCCCGCCAGATGGCGATGTCACCCTTGCGAGCCTTCCTCTCGAGGAGGACCGCCTGTTCCCTGATTATCTTGTTGGACTTCATGCAGCTTTCTCACTTATCGCCGATTTTTCGGTTACCTCTTTGTTGAGCTCCTGCAGCTTCTCCTCTATCTTCTCGATCGCGCGCGTGACTATCTCCTTTGCAGGCATCGCACCCGAACTCTCGACCTTGAGGATCAGCGTCCCTTCGGTCCTCCCATCGGTGAGGACAGAGATGGTCGCAGGCTGCCACTTGGCGTGCTCCTTCGCCCTGCCGAGGCGGGCGTATGCCTCGAGCTTGACCGACTGCCCTGCCGCCAGCTTGACTATCGGGATGTTGGCGCTGACTGGCCTGATCTCCCTGTCCTCGGAGACGAGGTCTCCGGAGACGACGGTTCGCGGCTTGTCGTGCGCCGCAGCATCGAGGACTATCAAGACCCTGCACTTCTGGCAGCCGAGCGGGTTGCCGCAGTCGCACTTCTCCGGAAGGACATACCTCTCCAGGTCTGTCTTCAGCGGGATCATCCCGAGCCTGTGCGCAAGGATCTCGTCGTAGAGGACCGAGGAGTTTTCCAGGATGACGATGTCGTCTATAGCCATCGCCGGGACCTCCGAGATGGCGAAGCGTCTTATGGCATTAGCGTAGCTTCTGTCGACTCCCTCTAACTGGAGGGTTACTCTTTCATCGCTCTCCTCGAGCACCTTTATCTTCGGCGCTACCAAAACTAACAGTGACTCCGGCGAACTAAGATTTGACGAGGGCTGGTGTGGGGTTTAAAAGCATTCACGTGATTTTCGCTTCGAAAGACCCCTCTCGTCGCCGTCGGAGGCGACTCCGGGATTACGCTCTCCTTCCTCTGCGTCCGCCCTTCTTCCTCGTGGTGTCGTGAGGTATAGGGGTGGCGTCCTCTATCCTGCCGATCCTGAACCCAGACCTTGCGATTGCCCTTATGGCCGCCTGGGCACCCGGACCGGGCGTCCTCGGGCCTGTCCCGCCGACGGCCCTCACCTTGATGTGGACTGCGGTGATACCTTTCGTCTTGGCCACGTCAGAAGCGGCCGATGCGGAGCGCATGGCGGCGTATGGGGAGGCCTCGAACCTGTCAGCCTTGACGTGCCTGCCACCAGAGGAGAATGAGATCGTCTCCGCCCCTGTCAGGTCTGTGATGTGGACGATGGTGTTGTTGTAAGACGAGTAGATATGGACCACGGCCCATCTATCACGCAGACTTTCCTCTTCGGTGGTCAAATGAGCGAATCGAGCACCCCGTCCCGAAGTCCCTTAAGAACTTCTCTAGCTCTCGGCATGAACGCCGCTGTCACTGTGCCTGGGGCGCCGGTGCGGCCGTCTCGGGTGCCGCCTCTGGAGCAGGTTGCCTAGGCTCTGGAGCCTTGGGCGTCCCTATCCCGCCGGTCAGCTGGATGTGTTTCTCCTCGTCCGCGGTCACGAGGTAGCCGGGTATGTTCACCGTCCGGTCGCCGATCTTGACATGCCTGTGGACTATGAGCTGTCGCGCCTGGAGCGGCGAGACCGCGCTGCCGCGCTTGTAGATTATCGTCTGCAGTCTCCGGCCGAGCATGTCCTCGATGCTCAGGCTTAGCACGTCGTCGAGCGTTACACCCGCGGGTACGAGCCCTCTCGTCTGAAGACTGTCGAGCAGTTTCTTTTCCTCGCGGTTCCTGACGACCTCCGACGCCGCGAGGAGGTGCCGCGCCTGCTTGCGTATGGAGCTGAGCGCGGTGTATGCCTTCCAGAGTTCGCGCTTGTTCCTCAGACCGAAGCTGCCGAGCAGGTAGAGCTCCTGTGCGAGCTGGTCGCTCCTCCAGGGACTACGGGGCTTCGAGAATGTCCTGCGCGGCCTGCGTGGATCTCCCATGAGAGCGCGCCTACTTCTTCTCCTCTTCCTTGCTCTTGGCGGCCGCAGCTGCCTGCAGCGCGGACTTTCTCACACCGACGGTACGACCCTTCCTGCCCGTGGTCCTCGTCCTCTGCCCCCTTACCTTAAGCCCGAGCGAGTGCCTCACACCTCTCCAGCTCTGGACTGTCTTTTCCCTGTCCAGGTCGGTCTTTAGCGCAAAGTCGAGGTCCGAGCCCACGAGCTGTTTCGTCTCACCCGTCTCGGGATCCCTCCGCCGGTTGTATGCCCACTGGGGGACCTTGAGCGAGGAGCCATCCGTGAGTGCCTTCTCCAGGTCCTTCAGCTGCGAGTCACTGATAGTACCCAGCCTCATCTTAGGGTCGAGTCCAAGGCTGTTGACAATGTCCTGGGCAAAGTTGTCGCCGACACCCCTCAGGTCGGACAGAGCCGCGACCACCTTCTTCCTCCCCTCTAAGTCCTTGCCCCTTATCCTGACCAGATACCTGAACTCCGTCGACAAAATATTATGCTTGGACAGCCCCAGATTCTAACATTATAAGAATTGTCCTAAGGCTTGGCCCGGTGGAGGACCTCGACGTTGTCCACCTTCCCGTCCGAGTCGAGGTCGGTCCCTCGCAGCACAAGGGCGAAATCGCCATCCTGATATTTCTCGAAGACCTGGTCCGAGTAGTTCGTCATCCCGATTATGGCCGCCTTGGTCGCTGCGCCGCTCAGACCCGCTGCGAGCACGCAGACCTTTTCGGAGTTCCAGGGGTTCCTTGCCTTGACGATCAGCGCATCCCATTCGGCCACGTACTGTCTGCCGTCCCCATCGACTATGGAGCCCCAGAAGTTCTCCTCGGAGAAGCGAACCGGAAGCCAGGAGTTCAGCTCCGCGGAGGTGAGGTTGGTCCTCGGCCCTCCTATGACCAGCAGGTTGGACCGTTCGAGCTTCTCGTTCCTGAGCTCCACATCGAGTTTGACGGGGAAAGTCGAGGGCAGTCTGACGAAATGCCCCATCGCGAACCCCAGCTGGACGGCGTAGTGGGCGTCACGCCCCTCCGTCTTGTTCGGCCCATGCGGTTCGGGTGAACCGACGACTAGCCAGCCGTCCAGCTCTCCCGATGAAACGAACTCCTGAAGGAACCTCGCGAGGGCGCGCGAACGCGACGCGGGGGCGAGCCCCTGAAACGACTCTCCCTTCACATCGAACTCGACGGCATAGCCGTCCGTGGCGAGCGTGTAGAGGTCCGCGGAGCCGCCCCTGATGAACTTAGTCCCGACCTTCCTCACGAGACCCGCTGTCTCGAGCTTGCGGATGTGGTAATAGACCGTCTGGTGGTAGACCTTCAACTCGCGGGCGATGCGGGACGGGTAGTCCGGACCGTCGGCAAGCGCTCCAAGGATGCGGTCGCCCACCCCGACGGCCGCTGGGAAGAAGGCTGAGGGGGAGTCGGAGACGAGGACGCGTTTGGCCCTCGCCTTCTGGGGGTCGAGCAGGATCCTCTCCCTTCGCATGTCTCTCCGGGGCTGCCTGACCATTATTAAACGATTATGCATGGTCAGCCGCGCTTCAAAATTCCAAGCTCGGATTCGGATGTGACCCTGCACAGTCGGCATTGCATTGCTCTCCTGCGGACGTGTCGGAGCTTATTACCCCATTTCGGGGCCGACGCGGTCCATGTGCGGCATAATCGCCGGTGTCTCTGATGAGGAGATTGCACCGATACTCGTAGAAGGGCTCAGGCGAGTCGAGTACAGAGGATACGACTCGGCAGGAGTAGCGACTTTACACGACGGAATGATCGAAGTCAGGAAGGATGTCGGAAGGGTCGGCGAGCTCGAGGACAGCCATCACGTCTCGGGCATGAAGGGGAAGACGGGCATGGCCCACACGAGATGGGCGACCCACGGTGGGGTCACGACGGCCAACGCGCACCCGCACCCGTCCTGCCACGGCGAGGTAGCTGTGATCCACAACGGCATCATCGAGAACTACCTTGAGCTCAAAGACAGGCTCGCGGCGAAGGGTCATGTTTTTGCTAGCGAAACCGACACCGAGGTCATCGCGCATGTCGTCGAGGATGCGTATGCTGAGGTGCACGACCCGATCAAAGCCGTGCTCAGGGGCATCAAGGCCCTGAAAGGCCAATACGCGCTGGTGCTGATGTTCAGCGACAGGCCGGGGCTCCTGATAGGGACAAGGAACGACGCACCCCTCGTCATCGGCGCGGGGAAGAGGGAGAGGTTCCTTGCTAGCGATGTGCTGGCATTCATCTCAAGGACGGACCGCGCGGTCTTTCTGGACAACAATGAGATAGCCGAGCTGACACCTGACGGCTTCAGGGTCTTCGACCTTCACGGGGGGCAGGTGAAGAAACCCGCCACGCAGGTGGCTTGGGAGCTTTCTGATGTCTCGAAGCTGGACTACGCCCACTTCACACTCAAGGAGATACACGAGCAGCCAGAGACGGTCATCAGGGCGATGATGCAGGAGCCGAAGAAGCTCGAGGCCTTCGCCGAGGCGATAACCGGGGCGAAGTCCGTGGTGCTCACAGCGTCAGGTTCGAGCTACCATGCCGCGACGCTGCTGAAGAACAGGCTGAGCAAGGAGGCAAGGATGAGGTGCGACGTCGTACTGTCGGGAGAGTTCGAGGGTTATGAACATCTCGTCGACGGGGACACCGTACTGGTCGCGTTCAGTCAGAGTGGGGAGACGGCGGACGTGCTCGAGGCGGTCAAGAAAGGGAGGGAGAGGGGAGCGAAGGTGCTTACGGCGGTGAATGCTGCAGGTTCCTCGCTCGCGAGGGAGAGCGACATAGTCCTGCTCCTCAACTGCGGACCTGAAGTGGGGGTCGCCGCCACCAAGAGCTTCACAGCGCAGGTGATGGTCGGGAATATGATCGCTGACGCGGTCGTAGGTCAAAGCACGGCGCGAGAGCCGAAGAAGGTCTCTGCCCAGATAGCGGACGTCCTGCGCCTCGAGGGTCGCGTCCGTGAGATAGCGCGTGAGCTCAGCAACAGGACTGACTTTTACTTCATAGCGCGTGGGTCGCACTATCCCGTCGCGCAGGAGGGCGCCCTCAAGCTGAAGGAGCTGGCGTACGTCCACGCTGAGGGCATGCCGGCGAGCGAGCTGAAGCACGGGACGCTCGCGCTGATAGAGAAGGGGACGCCGGTCGTGGTCATAGCGAACAGCCAGGAAGGGTTCGACAGCACGGTCTCGAACGCGATGGAGCTCCAGGCCAGGGGGGCCGAGATCATCGGCATCTCCGACAGGGTGAATCCCGTCTTCAGACACTTCATAGAGATTCCTTCGGCGAATGCGAGCGTCGCCCCGATACTCGAGGTCATCCCGCTCCAGTTGCTGGCGTACTTCATGGCGACGGAAAGGAAGAACGACCCGGACTATCCCAGGAACCTGGCCAAGTCTGTCACCGTCAAGTAGGGTTATATGGGGAGCGAAGGTCGCTCGGGCTAGTTGCCCCGAACGAAGCGTGGCACCAGAGAGACCGCAGGCCTGCGTCTGATCAGGGAAGGACTAGAGCGGAACTGGACGCCTCCCATCGCGAAGCTCATCGGTTTCCGGCTGACGGGGATAGGCAGGGGACGTGCGATGATAGAGATGGACGCGGGGCCGCAGCACGCTAACCCTATGGGTACGCTCCACGGAGGCGTCATCTGCGACATCGCCGATGCGGCGATGGGCATGGCCTTCGTGACCACGCTGGGCGAGAGCGAGTCGTTCACGACGATGGACCTCAAGGTGAACTTCCTGCGCCCCGTCTGGGGCGGCCACCTCGCTGCGAAGGCCGTGGTCATGAAGAAGGGCAGGAAGACCGGGTTCATCACCTGCAGGGTGGTCGAGAAGGGGAAGCTCGTAGCGTTTGCGACCAGCACGTGCATGACATTGGCCGGCGCGGCCGGAGGCGGGCTCGGGCGCGACAAGGTCGACGGCCCGCGCAAGGGGCGCTAAGGAATTATATCGTCAGAGACAAGGGTCGGTTATGGTAGACCGCAAGTTATACCTCTCCGACCCGGAGAAGTCGATCGAGGTCGGAAAGAAGAGCGTCTCGCAGCTCCTTGACGACATGGCCCAGACGGGCTTCCAGGGAAAGAGGCTTGGTGAGGCGGCCAGGATCTGGACCGAGATGGTTCAGCAGAAGGGACTAACGATTTTCATGGGCTACTCGGGCTCGCTCAGCACCACGGGGCAGTGGAAGCTGGTGAGGTGGCTGATAGAGAACAGGTTCATCGATGTCCTTGTCAGCACGGGTGCGAACGTCTCGGAGGACATAATGGAGGCGATGGGTCACAAGTACTACCAGGGCACCTGGCTCGCCAATGATGAAGAGCTGCTTGACGCGAAGATAGACAGGTTCTACGACATCTACGCGGACGAATACGACTACAGGGAGTTGGAGGGCCTCATCCGCGAGTTTGCCGGTACACTCGATACCAAAGGCGTCTACTCCACCAGGGAGTTCCTGAACAGGTTCGGAGAGTACCAGTGGAACAAGAACGTGAAGAGCATCACAGCGGCGGCGTGGAAGGCCGGCGTGCCTATCTACTCTCCCGGTCTGATCGACAGCGGGTACGGGGTGGCGCTAAGTCTCCTGCAAAGGCAGGAGCACAAGCTGATCAGGCTTGACCAGACGAAGGACATGGAGGAGCTCGGGCAGATCGCTGACAGGACGAGGACGGGTGTGGTGTACATAGGAGGCGGCGTGCCCAAGGACACGATCCAGCTCGCGACTATCATCAAGTCGCTGTCTGAGGGCGGAGAGGAACCGACCCCGCACGACTACGCCATACAGATAACGACCGACAGCCCGCAGTGGGGAGGGCTCTCGGGATGCACGCTCGAGGAGGCGATCAGCTGGGGAAAGATCGCTGCAGACTCGACCAGGAGCGTTGTCTACTGCGACGCGACGATAGCACTGCCCCTGATAACGCAGGCGATGAGCGAACGAGTCACGAAGAGGACCGACCCGCCCGACCTGAGCTGGGTCTTCAGCAGGTAGGCAAAGGATTAATTCCGGTGCAGGTCTGAAACAAACATGCCACCGGCTCCCCAGCGCGTGCGAATCGTCGACCAAGGACCGAAGCTGAACAAGCCCAACATCATCGTGGGCGTCCCTGATGCAGGCTTGGTCGGTACGATCACCTGCTCTTACTTGGTCGAGCAGCTCAAGCTGGAAGAGAGGGGGTTCATCGACTCTGACCTGATGCCGCCAGTCATGATAGTGCACGACTCGCTGGCGAGGTACCCTATGCACATATTCGGGAAAGACAACGTCGTGGTCGTGATGTCGGAGGTGCCGCTCGTCGGGAGGGTCTCCCTCGAGGTGGCCAAGGAGGTCGCGGCGTGGGCCAGGGCAGTGAAGGCGAACATAGTCGTGGGGATAACCGGCGCTCCCTCGAGCAGGAGGGAGGAGGCCCAGGGCGAGGGGATCCCGACGGTCGTCGGCGTCGGGAACGACGACGTCTCCCTGAAGCTTATCAAGACCAGCGGGGCGCAGACGTTCGAGGACGGGGTCATAACAGGCTTCTACTCGAGCCTCCTGAAGTTCTGCACCGGCGACGCGCAATCAGGGATGATACTGCTCGCGGAGTCTCTGGGTCAGTTCCCCGACCCCGGAGCGGCGGTCGTCGTAGTCGGGGCGCTGAACAAGCTGATGGGGCTGAAGGTCGACACCCAGGCCCTGGTGCAGGAGGCTGAGGGGATAAGGCTCAAGACGCGCGAGCTGATGCAGCAGACGCAGCAGGCACAGAAGCAAACGGCGGTGCCTGCGGCCGGAGGCGGCGCTTACCGCTAGGTGAAAATGATGTCCAACGACGACTCGGAACTGGCTGAAGCGGAGGCTTTCTCGGGGTTCTTCGACTCCCTCTCGGCCTCGCTCTTCAACAACGGTCGAGGGAGCCTAAGGCCGCTGTCGAGGATTGACGTGGACAGGGAGAATGTCACTGTCACCTTCGACGTACCCGGCGTCGACAAAGGGGACGTCTCGGTCACCTGCACACAGGACTCGCTGAGCGTGGAGGCACAGGCGAGGAAGCAGTCCAAGTCCGGCACTGGGAAGGTACGTAGTTCGTCGGTCGAGTTCGTGAGCTACTCGGAGAGGGTCCAGCTCCCGGTCCCAGTGGACCCCGACAGGGCCACCGCGAACTTCAAGAACGGGATCGTGGTGGTGAGGCTTCCCAGGGTCGAGACGGGGAGACGCATCAGGGTCTCCGGGGCCCGGGAAAAGGCGAGTAACGGCACGACCTCTTAGCGGGTTATATAGTGGCGGCCAAAACGCGCCCGAGAAACCACAATGGTCTACCGCGTCTATGTGACGAGCAACGAGGTCCCGCAGGAGGCCCTTGAGATGGTCAGGTCTGTCGCCGAGGTGAAGGTCAACCCGGAGTACGGAACACCGCCGAGGGATGTCCTCATGAAGGAGGTGGCTGACATCGATGGGCTGTACTGCAACATCACCGAGAAGATAGACGCCCCCCTCATGGACGCGGGGAAGCACCTGAAGATCGTCGCTAGCATGTCCGTTGGCTTCGACCATATCGACCTCGACGCCGCCACGAAGAGGGGAATCCTGGCGACGCATACGCCCGGAGTGCTCACGGAGGCAGTCGCCGATGAGACCCTCGGACTCATACTCGCCGTAGGCAGGAGGCTCGTGGAGGGCGATGATTACGTCAGGAAGGGGAGGTGGAAGCTCAAGTGGAGCCCGATGCAGATGGTCGGAAGGGACATCTACGGCAAGACCCTCGGGATCTACGGGTTGGGGAGGATAGGGATCGCGGTGGCGAAGAGAGCGAAGGGTTTCAACATGAAGATCGTCTACTACGACGCCATCAGAAACGAGGAGGCCGAGAGGACCCTCGGGATCGCGTACAAGCCGAAGGAAGAGGTGATCAGGGAGAGCGACTATCTCTCGGTGCACGTCCCGCTCCTCCCGGAGACGAGGAACAGCATCGGAGGGAAGGAACTCAAGATGATGAAGAAGACGGCATACCTCATCAACACGGCGAGAGGAGGCATCGTCGATGAGCAGGCGCTCATCGACGCGCTCAGGGCAGGGACGATAGCTGGCGCCGCCCTCGATGTCTTCGAGAAAGAGCCCGTCGGGACGGACAACCCGCTGCTCACGATGACCAACGTAATCGTGGAACCGCACCTGGCGAGCGGCTCGATCGAGAGCCGGACGGCGATGGCGGTGCTCGCCGCCCAGAACCTGGTGGCCGGGCTGAAGGGGGAGGTGCCTCCGAACCTCGTCAACAGGCAGGTCCTGGAGAGCAGGAGGAGATAGAGTCGCACTACGAAGGTTCTTTCGACGTGACCGCGCCGAAGGAGAAGGTCTACGACTTTGTGAACGACCCCAAGAAGGTCACGACCATCTTCCCCGACGTGCAGAGCGTGAAAGTCGTCGACGAGGACAACTTCCAGCTCAAGGCAAAGATCGGGCTGTCGTTCATCAAGGGCACCATGGACGTGAAACTCACGATACTCGAGAAGAAGAGGCCGACATTCTCCAAGCTGCGCGCTAGGGGGACGGGCCTGAACAGCGCCGTGGACCTGGAGAGCAGCTTCGCGCTGGAGGACGGCCCCAAGGGAGGCACGCACGTGAAGTGGGCGGCCGACGCGAAGATCAGCGGCATGATGGCGAGCGTCGGCTCAAGGCTCATAGACGCCCAGGCCGACAAGTACGTGAAGCAGATAATCGGCTCGCTCGAGAAGAAGCTGTCCTAGCGCTTCCTGGCGCCGTTCATCAAAGACCTGATGTAGTCCGACCTCAGCGGCATCTTCTCGACCACCACCCCATACTCGGAGAGGGCATCCTCGACGGCGTTGACTATGACAGGAGTCGCCGCTATCGTCCCCGCCTCGCCTATCCCTTTGACGCCCATCGGGTTGGCGTAGGTCGGAGTTTCTGTCCTGGCCCAGACCATCTCCGGAATCGAGTCGGCGGACGGGACGAGGTACTCCGCGAGGGTCGACGTGAGAAGCTGGCCGTTCTCGTCGTAGACGAGCTCCTCCATCATCGCCTGGCCGAGGCCCTGGGCGACCCCTCCGTGGACCTGGCCCTCCACTATCATAGGGTTCAGGATCTTGCCGCAGTCGTCGATGGCGAAGTACTTCAGGAGCTTGACGACCCCGGTCTCCCGGTCCACCTCGACGACCGCAAGGTGCGTCCCGAACGGAAACGTGAAGTTGGGGGGCGCATAGGCCGTGTACTCGAAGAGCGTGGACTCCATGCCCTGCGGTATCTTCTCCGGGTCGTAGGCCAGTTCGGCGACCTCTTCGAAGGTCAACGCCTTGCCCGGGCTGCCCTCCGGGTAGATCTTGCCTCCTTCGAAGACCATCTTGGCCGAGGTGGAGACGTTGAGGTGGTGGGCGGCGATCTTCGACATCTTGTCCTTGATCTTCCGAGAGGAAATAAGTACGGCAGCCCCGGTGAGCGCTGCCGACCTGCTGCCCGCCGTCATCGTGCTCCACGGGAGCATGTCGGTGTCGCCGTGACGTACCGCGAACCTGTCCGGGTCGAGGCTGAGCTCGTCGGCGGCGAGCTGGATCATCGAAATCGCGTGGCCCTGACCGTGGGAGTGGCCCCCTATCGTGAGCACGACCCCGCCGTCGTTGAGGACGGTGACCGACGCGGTCTGGGGGGTGCCCGGAGCGAAGCCGCAGATCTCCGTCCACGTGCATATCCCTATCCCGAAGAGACGACCGGCCGCCTTGGCCTCCCTCTGCTCCTGCCTTAGCTTCTCGTAGCCCGAAACCTCCAGCGCCTTGGCGAGGTTGACCTCGTAGTCTGCCGAGTCGTAGGTGTAGCCTCCCGGGGTCGTGAAGGGGAACTTCTCCTTCCTGATGTAGTTCGCCTGTCTTACCTTGACCGGGTCGAGCTTGAGCTTGGTGGCAAGGATGTTCATCGCCCTCTCCACGAGGTAAGCGGCCTCGGGTCTGCCTGCTCCCCTGTAGGCACCGTGCGGCACCTTGTTCGTGAAGATCGAGTATATCTCGGCCTCGTAGGCAGGTATGTCGTAGACTCCCGTGCCCATCTTGTCGGTGAGCTCAGGGAGAAACGTGGTCGTTCCGTTGGAATACGCGCCGCCGTCGGAGAGTATCCTGATCTTGTAACCGAGTATCTTTCCGTTTTTCTGGACCGCGACCTCAGCGTGCTGCTTCTGGCCCCTGCCGTGGGTCATGGTCATCAGATGCTCGCGTCTGGTCTCCTCCCACTTTACGGGACGCCGGAGCAGCTTGGCCGCATACGCGACCACGATGTCCTCAGGATATGCCGCTGCCTTCCCTCCGAACCCGCCGCCGGTGTCGGGCGCGATGAGCCTTACGGCTGAATCTTCCATCTTGAGCAGTCCGGCTATGCTGTTCCTGAGGTTGTGGGGATCCTGCGTGGAGAGCCAGATCGTCAGGAGCCTCTGTCCTTCATCGTAAGATGCGGCGACACCCCTTGGCTCCATGGAGACCGGATGGACCCGCTGGTTGAGGAGGTCGACCTTGACCACCACGTCGGCCTTGCGGAAAGCAGCGTCCACGTCGCCCACGCGATGGACATAGTGACGTGCGATGTTATCTGGAAAACCCTCGTGGACCTTCGGGGACCCGGGCTCCATGGCCGCCTCCACGTCGACGACGGCATCAAGCGGTTCGTAGTCTACCTCGACCGCGTCGACCGCGTCGTGCGCAGCATACATCGTGTCAGCGAAGACCACGGCCACAGCTTCGCCGACGTAGTTGACCTCTCCTACGGCGAGCGCCTTGCAGACGGTAGCCTTCTTTCCTTCACTGTCGGCGGATCCGCCCTCGCCGCCCGCGCTCCCGACGGTTGGCATGTCCTTCACCTTCCCGTCTATGTCTTTGCCGGTCAGCGCGGCGAAAACTCCGGGGAGTCTGAGCGCTGGTGAAACGTCGACGTTGAGCAGCCGGGCATGCGCATGTGGGGTGCGGACGAACGCTGCGTAAAGCATCTCCGGCAGACGAAGATCGTCGAGATACATCCCGGACCCCGTGATAAATTTGGGGTCCTCCGTCCTCTTCAGAGGCTGGCCGACGAGCTTCTTGCCTTTCTGGACGGTGACCTGGGCGGACGCCATCGAAACGCCCGGTCGAGCTACAAGTTAAGAAACTTTGCTGACGAATCCTCGCCTTATGGTCGCGGAACGTTCCTCCCCCGTGGAGACCAGTGTCACCTTGACCTTCAGCTCATCCTCAAGATAGCCCACGAAGTCTTCCGCGACGCGGGGGAGGATATCCCGGTGGAGCTCAGCGCCACTGAAGGACGGGAGCTCCTTGTAGACGGGTTTCACCGAGGCAAGCCTCGGCAGAACCCTCGAAAAGTCCGACGTCTCCTCTCCGTCCACCGAGTAATGCGTACAGACCTTCATCTCGCCTACCTTCGTGAGGACGTCGAGCTTGGTCAGCGCGAGCTCGGAGACCCCGTTGAGCCTTACCGCGTACTTCAGGGCGACCAGGTCAAGCCAGCCCACCCTCCTTGGCCGCCCGGTGGTCGCCCCATACTCCTTCCCCTCGGTGCGTATCTTTGTGCCGGTCTCGTCAAGCATCTCTGTGGGGAACGGTCCCCCGCCCACACGCGTAGTGTACGCCTTGGCGACGCCCATGACGTCCCCCATTGCGCTGTTGGGGATTCCGAGTCCCGCAGGCACGTAGCTGGCGATCGTGTGCGCGCCCGTGACGTATGGGTAGGTGCCATAGACCAGGTCAAGCAGCGCTCCCTGGGCCCCCTCGAACATCACCGAACCGCCTCTCTCGTTCGTCTCGATTATCGTCCCGCCGACGTCCCCGGTTTTCCCCTTGAGGACGTCCTTGGCCTGGGAGACCCACTTGGTGATGTCAGGGACGTCCTTCATGATGGAGCGGTAGAACGCGATTGCGGAGCTCATGTCGAAGGTCCCGTCCGCGAGGTCTCCCGCCCTCGGGCTGAGCCGGAGAGCGCGCATGGCATAGGAGGGGCCTATACCGCGCTTGGTCGTGCCTATCGGGTTGTCCCCCCTGAGTTTCTCGATGAACGTGTCCATCTCCTTCTCAAGCGGGGTGACCACCGTGGCGCGCGAGTCCACGAGAAGGTCGGCCTCGCCGCCCTCCTTGGCGATCAGCTCGAGCTCTTCCCGGAGCGTGAGGGGGTCGAGCGCGACCCCGGGACCTATCAGGAGCCTCTTGCGCTTCAGCGACCCGGATGGCAGAAGATGGAAGACAAAAGTGCGGCCACCGATGACTATCGTGTGCCCCGCGTTGCTGCCGCCGTTGTACCTTACTACGGCATCGAACCTGTCAGCGTAGTAGTCGACAATCTTGCCCTTCCCCTCGTCTCCCCACTGGAGCCCGACGATGCAGAGATTGCGCACATACTACTAGGTAAGGCGCAGAGGATTTAACCTTACGCTACACGGACGATGCAATTTGCCGTCGGAGGCGCGGCACCGCGGTCAGAGACCGAGGAGGCCGTCTAGCGAGAACGCGCCAGCTCCTACCACCAAGAGCACGAGTGCGAGCAGGAAGTAGGTCACGTCTATCTCGTAGTTAGGCTTACCCGGGTCGATGTACCTCATCTTCATCTTCCCGCCCTTCAGTGCGATTATCGACCCGAACTGGATCATGTAGAAGAGGGCTACGACAGGCACAATCAGCCCTATAACCAGGAAGATGCCCCCGAAGAACTCCAGTATCCCTGTGAGGACCGCGGCCGAACCGGGGACACCCTGGCTGGTCATGAAACTGATCGCTCCCTTCTTTCCCTCCCCGCTCAGCTTGGGACGGCCGTGTATCATGAGACTGACGCCGACGACGACTCTGAGCACCAGAGCGAGCTCAGGAACGTATGGCAGGAGCGGCTCAAGAAGGCTGGACATCTTTCACCACTAGAGACCCCAGCTGGCCTTGGAGCTGATTCGGACCCTCACGTAGGGCTGTCCGCGCTCACGGAGAACCTCGGCTTCCCCGCGCACCTCGACTCCTCTCGCGCGCCACGGAGACACGGAAACGACCTCGTCTACGACCATCGCCACCCTCCGGTTCGTCGCTATGTTGCGGAGCTTCAGAGAGCGCGAGAGATTCCTGCCGCTGAAGTAAAGGTACTCTCCATCGAACTCGAACGCCACAGGTACGACGTGCGGCTGGCCGATGCGGGAGACTGTGGCCAGCCTGGCGAGGCCACCCCTGCAGAGAAAACAGGCTTCCCTCTCGGTGAGTATGGAGCGTTGGCGCTGTGCGGAAGACGAAATCAATCGCAGAGCGACAACTCACAATCCAGCTAATATATCAGGTAGTTCTTTATTAGTTAGTAGATAATCCTAACCTTAGTAGGTAAACCCGTCTTTACCAAAGTCCGGGCGACGGTAGTCATGAAGCCACCAAGTAGCGCGGCGCTCAGGTAGCCGGTATAAATTAACTACTACGTTTATATTGCTAAGCAGGTCCTATGACGGCGAGAACCATGGAGACCCAGAGGATTTCAAAGATAGGCGCGGACGCTTTCCAGAAGCAGGTGTATGAGTCTGCGACTCCGGTCGTGGTCGACTTCTATGCGGACTGGTGTGGACCTTGCAAGATGGTCTCTCCGGTCCTGGAGCGGCTCTCGATGGAATACGAGGGGAAGGTCAAGTTCGTCAAGCTAAACGTCGACGACGACCCAGAGATAGCCGCCAATTTTGGGATCATGAGCATCCCGACGGTACTGTTCTTCGCAAACGGGAAGGCCCGCGATGCAGTCATCGGGGCGGTCTCACCGGTGGAGTACAAGCGGAGGATCGAGGAGACACTCAAGGGGCAGAAGGGGGAGGGCGCGTAACACGAACGAGCCCCAATCGGCGTTCCTCCCTGAGGCAGGCTACGTGTGCGTCAGGTGCGGGACGGAGACCGGCCAGGCAGAGCTTAACACGCTACCTTCTGCCAGATGCGCGAACTGCGGTTTCACTGTGTTCGCCAAGGCCAGGTCGCGCCTTGTAAAACAGGTAAAGGCCGTCTAGGCGGACCCGACATAGGCTTATCTCGGCCCGCCGCCCCGTACGGCTCATGAAGGACTACGACCTCGTCGTGATAGGGACCGGGTCCGCCATGAACCTTGTAGAGCCCGTGATCCAGGGCAACCCGGACGTCAAGATAGCGGTGGTCGACAAGGACGAGCCGGGCGGGATCTGTCTCACCCGGGGCTGCATCCCCTCGAAGTTGCTCCTCTATCCCGCGGAGCTCGTGAGGTCTGCCGAGGAAGGCCGGGAGCTCGGGGTGGCGGCAACTGTCACGGTCGACTTTCCTTTCATCATGGAGAGGATGAGGCGGCTCATCGGCATCGACATCGACTCGATCCGGGACGGGCTTTCGACCTCCCCGAACATCGACTACTACCACGCCCCGGCGGAGTTCGTTTCGCCCTATACGATGGCGGTCGCGGGAGAGACGATAAAGGGGAAGATGTTCTTCCTGTGCACAGGCTCCAGGCCTTCTCTCCCTGAGGTCAAGGGGATCGAGAAGACAGGGTATCTGGATAGCGATACGGTGATCAGGCTCGAACGACTGCCGGCAAGCATCCTGATAGTCGGAGGTGGCTACATCGCGGCTGAGTACGGTCACTTCCTGTCGGCGATGGGCTCGAAAGTGACGATAGTCGGAAGGAACCCGCAGTTCCTCCCCGATGAGGAGCCCGAGGTCTCGAAGGTCGTGAGGAAGGGGCTCGAACGCCGTCTGACGATCATAACGAACACCGAGGTGACGGAGGTCTCGGACCACGGAGGGAGGAAGGTCGTCACCGGGCGCGACAGGTCGACCGGCAGGACCTCGACCTTCGAGGTCGAGGCGCTCATGGTCGCATCAGGCAGGGAGCCTGTCTCTGACATACTCCATCCCGAGAGGGCAGGGATAAAGACCGATGAGCACGGTTGGATCTTGGTGAACGAGTATATGGAGACCTCGCAGGCCAACGTCTGGTCGTTCGGTGATGCGGACGGCAAGCACCTCTTCAAGCACGTGGCAAACTACGAGTCACAGGTGGTGTACGAAAACGCGATCCTCAAGCAGAGAGTGAAGGCGGACTACCACGCGGTCCCGCATGCCGTCTTCACCTACCCCGAGGTCGCGGCGGTAGGCATGGGCGAGAAGGAGGCTCTTGAGGCTCACGACCCGGAAGACGTCCTGATAGGGTTCTACCAGTACGGGCACACGGCGAAGGGCGAGGCGATGGGCGCCAAAGACTACTTCGTCAAGGTCATCCTGGAGGGTAGCACGATGAGGATTCTCGGCGCGCACATAGTCGGACCCCAAGCCTCAATCCTCATACAGGAGGTCGTCGATGTCATGTATTCCAGGGAACAGAGCGCCGAGATCGTGAACAGGGCCATGCACATCCATCCCGCGCTGAGCGAGGTGGTCGAGCGGGCCTTCACTGCGCTCTATCCGCCCGCGGACTATCACCACGTGCTGGTGCACGCTGGGCTGGAGGAGGACGGGGAAGACCACCGTCACTAGCGACCGACGGTACACTCATAAAGAACCGCTGGTTCCGGGAAGGACAACGCATGGAACCTCTTGCGACCATCACCTTCGGAGAGGTCGACACCGGCATTGCCTTCCTGAGCTCTATGGCGATAATACTGGGCGCTTTGTTCGTCGTCCTCGAGATCAGGGACAACAGGAAGATGATCGAGGCCGCCACGGCGCAGGCCAGGGCCGCGGTGGTCCAGGCCGACGCGAGCGCCCAGCAGACGAAGCAGGAAATCCAGATAGCCCAGATGGACATCATCATGCGTCTATACGAGTTCGCCAACACGAAGGAGGTACAGAACGCCTGGCTGACCGTGGTGAACAACACTTTGAAAACTTACGACGATTTCAAACAGCTTCCGAAGGACGACCAGGTCTCCTTCTACCAGATAGCTTCGCTCTTCGAGTCGATCGGGGTGCTGCTCGACAGGAAGGTCATCACCCTCAATACGGTCGACGACATGTTCCTTCCCCAGGTCGCGTGGAAGAAGCTGGGACCGTTCCTGGACGGCGTCAGGGGCGCCTCGGGGTCGGAGGCTTTCCCCTTCTTCGAGAAGCTGAATCGCGAGATGGAAAAGCTCTATCCGTCGATGACCTGAGTGCGGGTGGGTACCCCCGGGAGAAGACCGTTAGGTTCGCGTGGCAGCCGGCGCGGTGCGCCCAAGCCGCGCCTGAGCACCCGGTCGGGTTGACCGATACGAGCGAAATTTTAGCCGATTTTCTGGACGGAGTCACTCCCGAATTTCGCCCAAAATCTAGTCCTGCTGCATTTTACAAAATGAGACGGCCCCGATTAAAGAACGACAGCCCGAATGCTGCGATCGCATGCAACATTTTTGGAGCGCGCAAGACCAATGTTTATCGGAGGCCCAGACCCGCGGGCATCCGTGGAGTCCGGAGTTACCGACCTGCACGCGCGCCAGCAGGTAACCGACCTCGTGACCAAGCTATTCGTCTATGGTGACGAAGGCAGGTGGGACGAACTAGCTGCGTGCTTCGCGCCGAAAGTCCTCCTCGACATGTCATCCGCGGGCGGAGCGAAACCGTCCAGGACCAGTCCAAAGCACGTGATAGAGCTGTGGAAATCAGGGGTCAGGGGCCTCACGGCGTCACACCATCAGCTCGGGAACACGCTCGTCAGCGTCGAGGGAGACGAGGCGAGCGCGTTCTGCTACGCGACGGCGAGCCACTATTTCCCAAACGCGACGGGCGGGAACGTCCACACTTTCGTCGGCACCTACGACTTCCACCTCTCCAGGAAGGACGGGGGGTGGCTGATCGACGCGTTCCGGTTCAACCTGAAGTACGAAGAAGGGAACCTCCTGCTCTCGGAGCTGGCGAAGAAGGCCTCACGGGAGAGTTAGGGCTGCTTCTCGCTCGGCTCGGTCTCAAAGCTGGTTATCGCCGGGCCGTCGAGGACCAGGAGCACCTCGCCCGGTACCACGAACATAGCGCGATACATCGCCATCGCCTTGAGCACACCATACTTTCGGGAGACCCCGAGGTAGTTCGTCTTCGTGAACCCGTGGCCCCTGAAGAGGGCATTAGACTCCTCGTTGTGCTCGCCCACGCTGGCGTAGACCTCGGTCGCTCCCCTCGACGTGAAGAGAGCAACGGCGTCGCGCAGCAGCACCGAGCCTATCCCCCTTCGCCGGTGCGCCGCCGAGACCGCTATGTAGTAGACATAGCCGGCGTTCCCCTCGAGCATCTTCAGCATCGAGAGACCAACCGGTTCGCCACCGAGGAAAGCGGCCCTCGCGATCTCGACTTCGGAGAGCGTCCGGCTCGCATGTCTCAGGTAGATACCGGTGAAACTTGACTCGAGTATCCCTTCGAGGGACCGCCTTTGTCCTGGAGGCACCTCTCGTATCTCGACCTGCGAAGCTTCGCTCAGAGCCTGAACAGCCTCCGCGCGTTGCCGGCGAGGATCGCACCCCTGTCCGCGTCGTCTACCCTGAGCTTCCTTACGAGCCCCAACGCGAGGGCGGGCGTGGACACGGGATAGTCGGTGCCAAAGATCACCTTTCCTGCGCCTCCTGCGTAATAGATCGCGTGCGTCAGCTGCTCCGCGAGGAAGTCGACGTAGCCCTCCGTGTACTTGCTCCCTCCGACCGCGAGCCCCGAGATGTCCGCGTAGACGTTGGGATGCTTGTAGATGAGCTCCGCCACGTCCTGGATCCAAGGGTTACCGAAATGGCAGATCACAACCCGTAGGCCGGGGCGGCCGTTGGCCAGCCTGTCGAGCGTGAGGGGATGCGAATGCTCGAGGCTCCCCGTGCTGGTCGCGGTGTCGCCAGTGTGGAACATGACAGGCAGGCTTTGAGACTCCGCGTACGCGTAGAGAGGGTCGTAGACCTGGTCATCGGCGAAGACCCTGAGATAGCCGAGCCGTATCTTGAATCCTCTGACCTCCTTGTTCGTCTGCGCTAACGCGACGGCGCGTTCGACGTCTTCCGCTGCCGGCTCGACAGTGAATATCGGAGAGAGGACACCGTTGCTCCTCCTGCTTAGCTCGAGGACCTTCTCGTTCGGCAGAGGCACCCCTCCCTTCAGTGGAGGGCTGAGTAGGAGACCGCGTTCTATCTCGTTCTCCTGCATGAGTCTGAGCAGCTCCCCCATGTCGTAATCGAGCCGGTTCGCCTCGGCGTATGGTATCAGCTCGTCCTGCGCGTTCTCCGAGAGATGGATGTGCGCGTCGACGACGGAGGCCATGTGGGGCAGCTCCGCCAGATTTCGGATAAACCTTTGGCGTCGTAGGCGGCAGTCGTGGGATCGGGCAGGGAGTGACAGCCCGATACTTTCTCTGCGGCATCAAGAAGAGGACCGCGACAAGGTCTCCGATGAGTTCGCCATCCAGCTCTTCAGACGCAAGTGGACGAGAAAGGTAGATGAGCGTTGCGAAGGTGAGACATAAGAGAGCCGTTCCTCTCCGGCGGCCCATGGAAGGCCTCGCATGGTATGGCCCAACCGACCGGTACAATCCCGCTCCGGGAGGCGGTATGTGCATAAGCGTCTTCGCGGTCGTGAAAAAAAGGGACTCCGTCCTGATAGGATGGCCCCGCCGGATGGGGCGCTGGTTCTCGGAGTGGGTTCCAGCATGGAACGCGTACGCGAAGGAAGACCTCGAGAAGGTGTTCAGACAGTGGAGGCTTCCCTCTGGATACCTGCGCGAGGGAGAACATCCTGACGAATGCGTTCGGCGTGTGATGCGTGACCAGATAGGAGCAGGAAAGTTCGACGTCTCGGCCCCCAGGGTCTTCTCCTACGCCGAGCCAAGCGACTGGTACCCCGGGCATCGGCACTGGGACATCGTCTTCGCGTACGACGTGAACCTCGGGGAACCGGTGAAGGAACTTCCATGGTGGGGAGAGCTGCGGTTTGTGAAAAAGTCAGACATCCAGCGACTGGATTTCGGATGGAACGGCGACTTCATGGTGGACCTCGGGATCGTCGAAAAGACAGCGCATCGAACCGCCAGCAAGTAATATATCCCGTTCAGATTATGGATGGTTCTAAGCCGGCGTATGGGTAACCTGGTAACCCAGCAGCCTGGAAAGCTGCCGTCCGAAAGGGCTTGCAAGTTCAAATCTTGCCGCCGGCGCTCCTCGGCCTGCTGGCGGTCCCAAGAACGAAGAAACGGCGGGAGAAAGACGGGCGCGTACTCCCCGCTCTCCAAAAATCATGGCTGACCGCATGGGAGCGCGTAGCCGTACCCGATGCTGAGTCCGAAGCAACGTAGTTCCATGAATGTGGCATCTTTCGCGTACGACAGGCCTCCATCAGAAGGACTTTTCGACAGATTGGTCGATCCCCCGTGAAGCCCGGAGATTTGGGCGAGTTACTAAATACCACCTCCCCGAGGGAGTAAGTCGGAATGCGCCTAAAGACCTCGGGGGCGATGCGGGAAGTCGATAAATGGAAAGAGGTGGTTTCCACGAGATATAGGCGCTTCGTGGCGAGCCTCTCGTTTCTCTTGATATCGGTCGCTGGTGGTCGTCTGGCGCTCTCGATACTAATCGTCATAGGTCTTGCCGTTAACTTCGCGTTCCTGCAGTTCGGGTCGCTCATCGTCCTCGGCGCCCTGCTCCTTCGTCTTCATTCCTACCGGTTTGCGAATCAGGTGCTCAGGACGATGTCGTGGAAGAGCGGCTAGACGCTTTGTCTTCTTCTGAGAGCTTGCTGTTACCTGATTTCCACATCTTCGGGTAGGTGCCTGCTTCCATTATGACCCTGTTGACCGGGAAGGCTATGCCTTTCTTCGCCGCGACCACCTCGTCGGTGCTGAGGTTCGCCTTGGCGAGGGCGATAAGCTCACCCTTGGCCGAGAGCAACACGACCGTCTCCCCCTTGGAGATACCGGGAGAGAGGGCGATGACCCCTGGGACGGCCAGCATGGCCCCATGGCAGATGGCGTCGATCGCCGCGTCCTTCACGACGACCTCCTTGATCCCCTCTATGCACGATTCTATCGGGCGGACGAGGCTCCGTATGCGCGACTCATCCCCATGGTTCATGCGGAAGACCGCGTCGTTCAGGTCGTGAAGGGTGACGAAGCCGGATTGCTCGGTGAGAGGACCCACCCGGGTGCGGCGCAGTTCGACCATCGTGGCGCCGACCCCGAGCACCTCTCCGATGTCGTAGATCAGCTTCCGTATGTAGGTGCCGGATTCGCAGAGACAGCGGAGCAGGAAGAGGTTACCTTGCTGCTCGAGGACCTCCAGCTCGTAAATCGTCCTGCTCCTCACCTGCCGCTTGACGGAGGACCTCTGGGGAGGCTTCTGGAATATCTCCGCGGTGAACTCGCGTATGACGCGGTCGACCTCCTCCCGGGGGACCGAGGAGTGTATCCTCATGACCGCAACGTACTCCTTCGGGAAGAGAAGCAGCAACGGGATGGCCTTGGTGGCCCTGCCAAGCCCGATGGGCAGAAGGCCTGAGACTCCGGGGTCGAGCGTCCCGCTATGACCGGCATGGGTTATCCCCAGCAGCCGGCGGACCCAGGCCACCACTTCGTGGCTCGTAGGACCGCGTGTCTTGTCAAGAGGGATAAGGCCGTAGTTCAGGTAGACCTTGATCGGCCTCTTCTCGGGTTCGTATCCGTATCTGGGGTCGGTGTTCTCCTCTGCTACTTCGACGAGGTCGCCGCGAGTCAAGTCGCATTCAACGAGAGGTAGTCGAGTATCTCCTTCGCGACCTTCTTGGCGGGGATGTCATCAGTTCCCACGACGAGCTGGAAGGGTGACAGGTCCTTTCCGAACTCGATCCCATACAGTTTCTTGTAGAGGGCGAAGTTTTCCTTGTCCCTCTTCCTGATCACCCTCATGCACTCCTCCGGGGTGGAAGAGTCGCGCTTCGCCATCCTGACGGCCCTGCTCCCGGGCGTCCCGGCCAGCCATACCTTCAGGCCCTTCTTGGAGAGCCAGGGGAGCGTGTAGCTCGTGATCACGACGTTGCCCCTCTCGGCCTTCTTGAGGAGCCGTGCGTCGACCTCCTCGTCGAACTTCGGCGAACCCTCTCTTTCCTTGAGGAACTTCATGCCCTCGGCGGTGTCCCACCAGTCGTCCCCTGTGGCGTTGTACCCGTCCTCGCGGGCGATCTCCTTGAGGATGTCTCCCCCACCCACCAGCGGAAGGTCAAGCTCCTTGGCGAGCAACTTCGCCACAGTGGTCTTCCCCACCGCGGGCATCCCGCACATTATGATGGCTTGCAAGGGCAACTCAAGTGGTTATGGAAGTACCGAGAAGCTTCTGGAGCACGAACGAGAACGAGAACGAGGAAAGCGAGTACCACCAGAAGAGCGCCATGCTGCCCGATGCTGAGACCAGGTAGGGGATGGGGAGCGGTGACATTGCGACCGGGGTGTTTATCCCTCCGACCACCACGTCGGCCATCACGTAGTAGACGATGAGGAACGGGACATAGGTCACGAGGGTGGCCTTCAGGCGCCCCGTAGACATGGTGATCCTCATCTTGTCATACTGGGGCTTGAGCTTCTTGAGCTTCTCCTCCTTGGCCTTGTCCTTCTTCAGGACCGCGTTCCGCAGTTCCTTGTCGAACGCAGTGACCTCCCTCCTCAGGCGCCTCTCCTTGTTCAGGTCGACCATCCTCCTGATGACGAAGTTCGAGAGTGTGGCGAGGCACACTGCGGTCAACGTCACCAAGAGGGTGGACTCTGGTATCGGGATGTGCGCCGTCATGCCCCCGCGCTCTCCACTATCTTTCGTACCACGGCCGCCGCCTCATCTGCCTTCCCTTCCTTGTTATGTATGAACGTTATTGGCGCGCCGCTCACGAGGGAGGCAGCGGAAAGGAATGTCCTGGCGAGGGTCAGCTCGTTCGCCACCTCTTCCACGGTCAGGACGTCCCTGTAGCGCGTGGTGTCGTTCCTCCTCCGGGATAGGATCTCCTCCCCTTCCGCCTCGACGAGTATCAGATGGGTGGGCTTGAGCGCCTGTATCACGGCATAGGGAAGGCCCGGCCAGAACCCCTCAGGGGTGCGGATGAACAGGTGCGTGTCCACGAAGACGACCCTGCCCTTGCTCCGGCTTATCTTGGTCGCGGCGACCTTCTGGAGGCGTTTCTGCTTCTCGACGGGAAGCTTCCTCATCTCGTCCCTGTGCTTCACCCATTTCAG
>JASHPA010000124.1 GCA_030038365.1 Nitrososphaerales archaeon | reverse complement strand
TTACCATCTGTAATACGGCGTAAAGGACGAGGGCGCTGCTCTCACCGATATCCATCCGCTTCTTCTTGGCGAGATAGGTCATGAGCCTCCTCGCCTGTAGGAAGTCCACATCGTGAAGGCCGGCGTACGCGTCGGGCTGGTAGAAGGGCAGACCGGCGGCTTTCGACCTTGTCCTGATGCCAGCGACGTCCTGACCTTCTTGCGGGAAGATTACGTGTACGGCTTTTCTACCGTATCGTCTCTGCACGAACCTGCTGAGTCCGGTTGAGGTCCCTCCGGTGCCGAACGCGCATACGAATTCAAATTCGCTCGCTGAGAGCTTGAGGTCGGAAAGCTGCTGTTCAATCTCTGGCCCGGTAACGGTCTCATGAGCGAGTACATTTAGCTCGTTTTCATACTGTGCAGGGCAGAATCCACTGTAGGCTTCGGCAAGCGCCTTTGCGAGATTGATCACGTCCTGTCTCGCAAGCAGCTCTTCGACCCTCGCACGTGAAGCATCAAACGGAGCCGGGTCCAGACCCAGCTCCAAGAGTCTTTCTCGAATGTTCGAGGTCACGACCTTTGCAACAACGAGGTTTGGATCGTTCTGGACGCCTGGCACGGGACAGATATCAACGTCGAGGTTGACCGTCTTCGCTCCGCTCGCTTCTAGCGCCGCGAGAACGCCTTCTTGCAGCTTGCGGGAAACCAAGACAACCACAGGCACATGAAGCTTAGTGAGTTGTCCAAGGGATATACCGAAGTTCCCCGACGTCGCCTCGAAGACAATATGGTCTCTTCTGAGCTTTCCCGAGCCTATCGCATCACGCGCTATCTGCATCGCCGGTCTTGTCTTTACCGACCCGGCAGGAAGCTCCATCTCGAACTTGCCAAATGCTGAGAAGGAGTTGCGAGAAAGGTCGAGACCGAATTCCTCTGCTGCACACTCCTTCAGCATGGCCGTCAGGTCCATGAGCGATGAGGAATTCATGAATCGCCCGTCCTCCCGATGAGGAATCCTCGCCCAAATCTCCCTATCAAACGACGCAGCCAAGTCTTGGTCGACAGGAGCGCGAGTGGAATCTTGCAAGAATTTCACTAGTATCGCAGGTAAGACCAGGATTTAAGGGAGATGAAAGTTGCAGGCCATCCTGAGCGACCACAGACAGTGGCCGAACATTCCCACAGGGATGTGTGAGCTCTTGCGGATTATGCAGTACGCTTCCCGATGCGACGATGGACCCGCACTACTTGGTGCGAGGTCATACGATACCCCGTCCGGAAGCTGAAGTGCCCCGACCACGCCAGAGACACTCTGGCGATGATATAGTGGTGGGAGGTTAAAGATCAGCTAGCATCTTGCGACGGTAGTTGTAGAGCACCAGAAACGGCCTGTCCCTAAGGTCTACAACGCTGAGTGAGGCCGGCTCGGGATGCAGCACGTAGTAGTCCCGTGTCGTGGTCCTCGACTCGATCACGGCCTCAAGCATGGCGCTTAGCACGTCACCATGTGAGACGACGATGACCTTCCCATCGTTTTGACGCCTGATTATCTCGATAGCCTTTGAGGTCCGTGTGTACAGTTCGTCGTTGGTCTCCAGATAGTCCTCGGGGCTCTCCAGAATATGGTGTCTTCCCTTCTTTCCCACGAACTCTGGCTTTATCTTGGCTTCCGTGAGTTCTTCGAGAGTCTTCACCTTCAGATCGTGCGACTTGGCGAGGATTCCGGCCGTCTCAACGGCCCTCGGGACGGGGCTGCTGTAGACCGCGCGAACCTTTACCTTCGAAAGCATCCTGGCGATGAACCGGACGTCCCTCCGACCTTTCTTGGTGAGATGAAAGTCCAGCGGACCAGCCTCTATCCCCTTCTCGTTCGCCTCTGTCTCTCCGTGTCTGACGAGGAAGAGATGCTCTACCGGCAACCTTCACACCCGGATCGGTGTTCAGACGCCACGTTTCTGCTTTTCCTGAACCCAGTTCGCTGACGATTGGAGGTTGGTGAGCCGGTCGAGCTTTCTGCAGACCAGGGAATCGGAGGCATCGAAGGCCGCGACCTCCTTCCCCGCAAGAACTGATACATGGCGGAGAGCCGCGGAATCACGGCGAACAGAGTATAGAACGGAAAGATGGGCAGCAGCAGAAGCTCCTTCCTGTCCCGGATTTCGTCACGCGAAAGGTAGCCTGCGCTCGCCGTTAGGGCGCCCTGCACGAGCATGTAGAGCTCGAACACGCTATGGTTCAGGAGCCCGTTGACTATGAAGAGCGGCAGAGTGAGCGCCGTGAGCCAGGTATACCAGTCGAAAATCGTGACGTGTCCCAGCTTGCTATGCAGCGTCCTGATCTGTTCGAAGTAGAACCGCTTCTCCTTGTCATAGGTCTCCAGGGCGCCCAGCTCCCACCTCCTTCTCTGGCGGTAAAAGTCTCTCGGGTTCTGGGGGACGAACGTCTCTACGACTACTGATTTTTCGTAGGCCATCGCGTAGCCTTTTCGCATGGCTATAGCCGTCGCTTCGAAGTCGTCTCCGTTGTGCCTTCCGCTGTGCTCCCTGAGCGCATCCTGCAGGGCGCGCCTTCTCCAGAGACCCGCGGCGCCTGACACACACCTGAGTCTGTTCTGCATCAACAGATATCGGCAGAACACCGCTCTGCCGATTGCGTACTCCAGATCCTGAAGCATGCTGAACAGCGAACGGCCCTCCGGCATGAGCCGCAGGGAGACGCTCCCAACCTTGGGGTTAGACCTGAACTTCCTCAGGGCGCGACGGACCCTGCCAGGGTTCATGACTGTCGAGTCGAAATCGGTCAGAAGCACAAATTCCGCCCGGCTCATTTCAACGGCTCTCTTTATCGCCTGAACCTTCTGCCCGTTCTGTTCCATCCTGAAAAGGTGCAATTTCCCGCCGCTCTGCGCGTTAAGCTCCACGAGCCTTTCCCAGCTGCCATCGGTGGATGCGTCATCGACGAGGATCACGTTGAACTTGCGCGAGATCTTCGAGAAATAGGCGACCTGTGCGTCGAACCTCTCCGGCCGCCTTGAAAGCTCGTTGAACTCGGGAACGATGACATCTATGTCCGCGGTCTTGCACAGGGGCGAGTCGCCGACCAACCC
The DNA here is from genome assembly GCA_030038365.1 of Nitrososphaerales archaeon. Lineage (GTDB taxonomy): Archaea > Thermoproteota > Nitrososphaeria > Nitrososphaerales > Gagatemarchaeaceae > Gagatemarchaeum. The sequence continues at coordinate 23,788 of JASHPA010000124.1, read as the reverse complement.
CTCCTGCTCGAGCAGAGCGGAGGACATGCATCATCCATAGGTCGACGAATTATCCTCTTTAGCGCAAGTTTTTCGCCGGAAATGTTCTGAAAGGCGAGCCCACGTCCCGAAGCCGATTCAGACGGAGACTTTGGGACGACTGGCGCTCCTGTGAAATGAAAACTGGAGCGTCGCGTAAGCTCCTATCATGGCGATCGCGATGAGATAGCCGTCGAGTATGCCAGGTGCCAGCGACTGCTGGTTAACGAGCTGGGCCATACCGCTGAGCGCCGCTACATGATTGAAGACCTGTCGTCTCCACTCGTATCCTTGGCTTGGTATTACGATAAGATACGGTCTCAAGGTACCGAAATCGATGGACACGTTGTCTGCCATGGCCGCGACGGGGACGGCCATCAGCAGATTCGAGAGGTTTCTGCGCCGGCTCCATTGCCTGTGGCGGAGCACAGCGAACGCGCCAATCGCAGCTGCTCCCATGAAACATGTCTGATACACAATCTCCGCATCGACGCCGAATCCAGCTACGTCCACATACCTCACCTGGAGGTCATCGACAGCGCCGATGAACGTCGCGACGAGAAGCAGGCCGCAAGACTTGGCGAGTACGCCTCTGAAGGGAACTATCCTCGAGCCGGCGATCTCGCAGAGATTCTTGGCCCAGCTTGGCAACCCTTCGGTAAGAACGCTGTTTTACAGATAAATCTGTTAGGAACGCTGTCTACGTAACCTCACGCCGTAACAGCTAACGCCTGAGGGCTGGGTCCTCTGTGGGCTGGTCCACGGTCTCGCTCATGCCGTGAACGGTCGATTTCTCAATCTGTCCTTCCTGGTGTCTCCGATACGCGCGCACGAGGAATCTGGCTCCGATGAGCTGGGCCACGAACGAGGGGGCCGTGCTAAAGAGCACAAGGTCTCTGCCCAGGTAGGCATCGGGAAGGAGCATACCGATAGAGCCCAGACCGAATGCCAAGAGAGCGGTTATGACAAAGACCACTATGAGGAATCTTCCAAACTTCTCGTTCCTCGTCAGCTGAGTCTTCGGGAATATTGCGACGCTCGTGGAGAGGTCCACATAGTAGATGCCATCGACCTCCCTGACTTTGAAGTGCCAGTCCTTGATTTCGGACGCGCTCACCCCCTGGTTGAGTATGGTCGTTGCGATTAGCTTGCTGAGTTTTTCGCTCATGGAGCGCACCCCGGAGCCAAGATGTCAGATCCTTCGGCATCGGACTCGAGCATATACCAATCGCCGCGCGAATCTCCCATGGCTTAAGTGAATGCAGTTTGTTTGTTCGTAGGTGAAGGGCGCAACGGATGTCCCACTGTCTTATCACATCAACTTTATCTCAGTGCTGGGCTCACTTTCGGTGCGATGAAGGCCGGGTCTGGCATGCGCGAGAGCGTGTCGATGCTGAAGGAACTCGTCAAGATCAACAGCGTCAACCCGTTCGACGGGAGAGGGAGCGGCGAGGCCGAGATATCTGAGTTCATCAGGGGAAGACTCCGGTCCTACGGGGCCCAGGCGCGCCTGCAGAAGGTCAAGGGGAGTAGGACGAACGTCATAGGCATCGTGAAGGGTTCGGGTGGCGGCAAGTCGCTCATGCTCAACGGTCACATGGATACGGTGGGAGTGACGGCGGAGACCAAGAACCCCTTCGGCGCGACCGTCGACGACAAGGGGCAGCTCCACGGAAGGGGAGCGTGCGACATGAAGGGCTCCATAGCGTCTATGATGGGTGCCATCAAGACCATCGCTGACTCCGGGTCTGAGCTCAAGGGAGACCTCATCTTCACCGGCGTCATCGATGAGGAATACCTCTCGGCTGGTACGAACGTGGTGATCAAGGAGTACACCAGCGACGCGGCAATCGTCGGAGAGCCCACCAGTCTCGGCATCGCGATAGCTCACAAGGGATACGCGTGGGTGGGAGTAGACGTTCACGGACGCGCTTCGCACGGCTCCGTCCCCGAGAAGGGCATCGACGCGATTGCGAAAGCCTCGAAGCTCATCGGACGTCTCTCCGAGCTGCAGAAGTCGTACAAGTCCGTTAGCCACCCGCTGCTCGGAAACCCGAAGATGCACATGTCGACAATCATCGGAGGCACCGAGTGGGCGGTGGTCCCCGAGACGTGCAGCCTACATCTCGAGAGGAGGACGCTGCCGGCGGAGCCTAAGAACGTCGCAGTGAAGGAAGTGAAGAAGGTCGTCGCCGAGCTCTCTGCGGAGGACCCTGAATTCAATGCTAGCGTGACCTCTTTCTTCGAACAGCCCGGCCTCGATGTTTCAAGGAAAGAGCCGGTGGTTCGGGCCCTCTCCTCCGCATACAGGAGTGTGATGCGCCACCAGCCCGCCATAGTCGGAGTCCCTTACTGGACAGACGCCGCCCTCCTCGTCAGCGAGAAGGGCATTCCCACATGCCTCTTCGGTCCCGGAGACATCAGGCTGGCCCACTCCGCCGACGAATACGTCCCTATCAGGGAGGTCGAGAAGGCGACCCTTGTCTTCGAGCGGACAATCCAGGGCTTTTGCGGCGTCAAGGCGCGCTAGTCCGCAAAGGATATGTCTGGACTAGCTGTCTGACGGGCGAACCCTGGGATGGGCCGATACATTCTTGGCGTGACGAATATCTGGGCGGCGAAGCGTTACATCGAACCTGAGGAATGGGTTGAGATCACCGCAACGAAGATGGATGTCGACACGGTCCAGTTCATGCTCGACACACTCGACCCCGCGGCACACTCGCCCGGTGTCGACGAGATGATTGCGAGGACTAACGACGCCTGTCAGAAATACGGTGTGAAGATACAGTCGTGCTTCACGGGGCTGGCTGCCTACACGTACAACCTGTTGATGCACCCTAGCGCTGACATGAGGCGTTATGCCCTGGATTGGTACTCCGGAGCTTTCAGGCTGGCCGCACGCCTGGGTTGCGAGTCTATGGGAGGGGCGACCGGGGCACTGTCGATTCGGGACCACAGCGACCCGCTGAGGAGAGAGTTCATTCTCTCCGACATGCTCACCTCGGTCAATTCGCTGGGGCGACTAGGCCGTGAGCTGGGCCTGAAGTACTTCTTGCTCGAACCAATGCCCGTTCCCACAGAGCCTCCTTCCACGATCGAGGAGACCAGAGAGCTGTTGGCCCGGGCCAACAGGAACGCCCCGCTTCCAGTGAAGCTCTGCCTCGATGTCGGACATATCTGCAATCCCGAGAGCAAGACGAAAGATGACCATAACCCCTACGTCTGGCTCGAACGGTTGGGTCGTGAGTCGCCAGTAGTGCATCTCCAGCAGACCGACGGTCGAACCGACAGACACTGGTATTTCACAGAAGAATACAATAAGATGGGCATCATACGTCCAGACAAGGTAATCTCTGCCCTTGAGAGGAACGGTCTGGACGAGACCTATCTCTTCTTCGAATGCATCGGCCCTTTCGAGCAGCCAGGCGATCACGTCGTAGAGAGCATGGTCGAAAGTGTGCGCTACTGGAAGAACTTCCTCTGAACACGACTCCAACATCGCTTAAATCGTCCCGGTATCTCGCAGGCGTCCTTGCGGTGCATCGTAGGGCTCGACGATACCGACTCCAAGCTGGGCCACTGCACCACGCATCTTGGCTACTGTCTGGCCGAAGAGTTGATTCTTCAGGGCTGTACTTTCAGCGGCTATCCGAGACTGGTAAGGCTGAACCCGAACATCCCTTTCAAGACCCGTGGTAATGCGGCCGTCTGCCTAGACTTCGAGACGAAGCGCCCTGACCAGGCGTTAAGGACGGCACGTTCTCTGCTCCAGGAGCTCTCGGACGTCAGCAACGGGGCGAATTCTGGGATGGTCTTTGTTCGGGGTCAGCCGAACGCGATGTTTCAGTCTCTCTACAGGGACGTGGTCTCGCGGGTCGTCAACCCCAAGAGGGTCAGACGGCTCCTCGACGAGCACGAAATCGAGTACGCTACCCTCGGCAACGGGATGGGCCTGGTGGGAGCGGCCGCGAGTGTGGGCTTCACGGAAGAGGACGACCACACGTACGAGATAATCGCCTACAGGAGACCCGAGAACTGCGGGACGCCGCGCAGGGTCGATGAAGAGTCCGTCGAACGTGCAGAGCATGAAATGTTTCCGGATGTCCTCAACAACTACGACTATGGGAGGAAAAGGGTCCTCGTGACTCCGCACGGGCCGGATCCGGTGTTCCTCGGTATCAGAGCTGCTTCACCCACAGTTGCCCTCGCTGCCTTCGAGAGAGTCAGGTACTCCGAGGTCCTCGCCGGGCAGATGATTTACACGTCCAACCAGTGCACCGACGCTCATCTGAAGAACGAACTGAGCATCCCTCTGAGCGCGTACTCTTCTGGATGGCTCGAGGGCGCCGTGACGTCTATGGGCGTCGGTGAGGGAGGACACCTATACTTCTCGCTCCGGGTCGACGATGCGACCGTACCATGCGCGGTGTATTCCCAGGCAGGCGACCTGCACAACATGGCGCGGAGGCTGATTGCCGGAGACTATCTACGCGTATCCGGTGGGGTGCGTCGCGCCTCGGGGAAGCATCCGAGTATCCTGAACCTCGAGAAGATCGAGGTGCTAACCACCGCAACCAAATTCAGGCGCGAGAATCCCACGTGCCGGACGTGCAGGAGGAAGATGAAGTCCGAGGGGAAGGGCAAAGGATTCCAGTGCGAAGTCTGCGGTGACAGGAAGGCTGGAGGACCCACGATCGTGGAGATAACGCGTGGGCTCAGAGCCGGAATCTATCTCCCTTCCCCCGGAGCGCAGAGGCACCTCACCAAGCAACTCATACGCTATGGAAGGGAATCGTACTCTGCACAGCCTCTAGTCGACGGCTGGATTACGCCGGACCCACTCGCACCTTTGCAAGCGCCTGCTCGAAGTCGTCGATGAGATCTTCGGCGTCCTCGATTCCTACTGAGACGCGGATGAGCGTGTCCGAGATGCCCGTCCTGCGCCGGTCTCCCGGGGTCAGCTGAGTGTGCGTCATCGTGGCAGGCTGGACTACTAGGGTCTCGACGGCGCCAAGGCTTGCTCCGAGCGTGGCGACCTTGAGGGACTCGGTGAAGTGCATCGCGTCCTTTATCGAGCCCTTCAGCTCGAAGCTGAGCATCCCTCCGCAGCCTTTCATCTGCCTCTTGGCCAGGGCGTGCTGCGGGTGGCTCTCGAGCCCGGGATAGTTCACCCTCTTCACCTTGCTGTGGGACTCGAGGAACGCAGCCAGCGCAGCCGCCGTATCGTTGTGCTTCTGCATCCTTATCGCGAGGGTCTTGATTCCCCGGATGACCAGGAATGCGGCATGGGGGTCGAGCGTGCCTCCTAGGACCTTCCTCATCCTCCTGATGCGGTCTATGTCTTCCTTCCTCCCTGCAGCGGCGCCCGCCATCACGTCAGAGTGCCCGCTGAGGTACTTGGTGGCAGCGTGGACCACGATGTCGGCCCCGAGCTTGAGGGGCTGCTGCCCTATCGGGGATGAGAACGTGTTGTCGACTATGAGCTTCGCCTTGACCGAGCGGGCTATCTTGGCTGCGCCACGGATGTCGACGAGCTTGAGCGTCGGGTTCGTCGGCGTCTCGGTGTAGACGACTCTCGTGTTCTTCCTGACGTGCTGCTCCATCGCGCGCAGATCATCCGTGTCGACCAGCGTAGTGCTCACCCCGAAGCCCGGAAGGACATCGTGGATGAGTCGATAGGCCTCTCCATACAGGTCTCTCGTCGCGAGCACGTGATCCCCTTTCTTCACGTTCGCCAGCACGGCTGTCGATATGGCAGCCATCCCGGACGAAAAGAATGCGCAGTCCGCCGCTCCCTCGAGGTCAGCGAGCTTCTTCTCGAGTATCCTCGTCGTAGGATTGTCCCACCTCGTGTAGACGAAGTCTCCGCTCTCTCCCGTGACCGCCTTTGCCACCTCATCCGCTTTCTTGAACCCAAAGGTGACTGTCTGGTAAATTGGAGCCAAGACTGATCCCGTCAGCTTGTCCAGTTCTTCGGTCCCATGCACGGAGCGGGTGGAGTCTCTTGCCAACTCGTGGGGGGTGTCGTCGCCAGCAGTTAAGAAATTCACCGTTGACGATGGCCGGCACGAAAAAGTAGCGGGGGGTGGATTTTCAGGGGCGAGAGGAGGCTCGCCATCCCTTTGAACCCCCGGTCGGGTTGTTGGCCCGATCACCGGTCTGCGGGTCTCTCAACCGAAGTCTATGAGCCCGCCGGGATGACCTGGCTTCCCCACCCCGCTGAAAGTGGCCTTCTAACTGCCGCTTATTATGCTTCCTGATTTTCTTATCCGCGATGGAGGTGGACAATCCTTGAAGAATTCAAACGTGTCCAATCTTGAATGGATCGTACCAACGTCCCCAAAGGTCTCAATTATCTTTTGGGACCTGCCCTTCTTCGAAGGGTCCAGCAGGTGCGGCGCAATCAATCGCAGGATTCTCAAAGCCTGCTTATGGGAGACCGATGCATACCACCCCAAAAGTTTTCCATAACTACGTCTGGCGTACGGGTTCACGCCCATTAATCGAGCGACCATATTGATGATCTGCCTCGATTTCACGAAGAGCCTTAGGCGCGGGTACATCGAATCTCTATCACTGCGATACCTTATGTGAACGTAGCCTTCCCCGTCGACCATGCCGCAGAGCCACCCTTTATCAAGGACAGACATCTCCGAAAGCACTAACGGTTTCAGAATCTGTATCGACTGTTGGCCAAATGACATTGATGTCTCCGCGGGACGCTCGCCTGCTCCTCGGACGTCAACGACGTGATCCGACCTAATCATTTCTTCTCGTGCGTGTAGCTTCACTGGCGGTGGACAATGCGCAAAGATACTGGACGAGGGGTGTCTACCAGGTATGCTGACTGTTGCATCGGATACCTTCAATATTGTTAGGGCTCTGCAGCTCTTTGACGGATCCGTGAGGTACGGTGCTATCAGGCTGATTACATCGACTGCCTTCCTGTCCTGCGCCGCCACATACCATCCCTTGTGTTCGCCGTGGTCTCGACGAGCGCAGGTATTCACGCCCATAATCTTACCTGCACCATCAATAATCGGCTTCGAAATGCCGAAAATTCTTAGACAAGGAAAGGTCCGACTTCCCGTTTTTCTGTATGATGCGTAGATGCATCCTTCGCCGTCCACGAGGCCCGCAAGGTAACCTATATCGAACTCCTCGGGCCGACCTAGGACCTGCATGCCCTAGAAGCCTGCCGAAGCTTAAAAGCACCCTCTACACGTCTGGGAGCAGGATTTTCTCGGGGTCTTCCCCGAGCTCATCTTGGATGTCCTTTTTCAGTTGTCTCAGCCGCCCCACATCGTGCCCTTTCCTTTCGAATCTTCTTACTTCCTCCTCGAACGGCCTTATCATGTCAGCGCTCACCATCTTGTCCGAGAAGCAGACGACCTTCTGCTCGAGCGTCCGGGGTATATAGTCCCCCTTCGGGAATCCGAGCGAAGCCGCTTCCTCGGGAGAGATACCTGCCCCGACGTGCCTCCTGACTATCTCGACGACTACGTTGTCCACTCCCTCCTTCTCCAAGAGACCAGCCCCCACGTAGCCATGGTCCACACCCTGCGTCATGGTCCTGCCGATGTCGTGGAGCAGGGCACCCGCCAAGATGGCTGCGGGATCGACGCCCTTGCCTCTCGCTGCTAGCGCACTTGAAAGAATCTTCGAGCCATGGGCAACGGTCCTGCAATGGTTGACTATGCGCTCGCTGCTGCCATATTTCCTGTGAAGGGCGATCGCCTGCCCTTCGTCCGGAATCACTTGCTGATGTCCTCTTCCAGCTGCTTGATCTTCCACCGCAGCGCCGCCTTGAGCTCGGTGTTGTCGACCCTGTTCAGGGGCTTCTGGCAGGTCGGGCACTTGAAGAACGACTCCATCGACTCCTCGAATGTGCGGGTGACGCACGTCGGGGTGCCGCAGTGGTAGAACTCATGGGCGTCCTCGTACTCGAGGCGCTGCTTCAGCCTGTTCAGAATCTTCTTCTTCTGCGTCTGGATGAATCCGTCTGTCTGATCCCTCTGGGCCTTCCACCTGTAGACGAACCAGCCGCGTTTCGGGTCTCGCACCCTCACGCCCGTGATGAGGCTCCTTCCGAACAGGTCGTACAGCGCCTTCCTCACCGTTTTTATCTTCAAACCGGTGGCGGAGGCGATTTCTTCGTCGGTGGCGTTCTCGTTGTTAAGCAGCGCTCTGGCTACCCTGACATAGTCAGGCCCGCCTATGAGACCTGCCACTTTGACGAACGTGTCCTCATACTCAATCTTCACTTTAGCTTCTCTACCCTTTTTCCCTTCTCGGAAGGAACGATCTTCATTGCTGCAGCGCCAAACTCCTTCTTAAGCTCTTCTCCCCCTTGTAGCTCGTGGAGCGTCACGGCAAGGGCGGCGACCTCCGAGTGGGGCTGCGACGTGACGGCGATGTTGTAGTCGGCGAGCCGGTAGACTTCTCCCGGGACCTTCGGCCCTCCTACCGCTACTAGGACTTTCTCGCACTCCGCCAGCTTCTCGACGCGGTCTTGGATGGGGATGCCATACATGGTGAGATGGACGACGGTCCTCCCCTCGTCCCTTGCCTGACGGAACGCGGCCTTCCATCCCGAGACTTCGCGTACCTGAAAGTCTCCTCCCCATGCCCGGCTGACCTCTCCGACTACCTCTGCGAGACCATCATCGATCTCCTCTAGGTAGATTGCTTCAGCTCCGAACGCCCGCGAGACGAGACACAGGTGGGTGAGGGTCCTATAGTCCCTCACGTACCTGTGCCCGATCCTGATTACCGTTATGCTCTTACCGGCAGCCAATTTCTCTTACCCTTGGCGATTTGCATGCCTTGTCCGTAGGACTCGGCGGAATAGGCTCATGCTCAGATGTTGCTCTGCCCTTCGAGCTCAGAAAGGGGGACCATCAGGTTCACCTTGAGGTAGTGCATGAACTTCCTGGTCAGTACGGGGTCGGGCTTGAGCTTCTTCGACTCGACCATCCTTATCACGGACAGCTTTTCGTTGAGCATCCTCCCCAGGTCCTCCTGGGAGAGTCCGAGCTTCTCCCTCGCCTGCCGTATCTTCAAGTTATAGTCGGGATCGACATCAAGCTCGCTGCTGGAGGGGCTCCTCGCGAGCGGGTTGGGCCGGAAGGAGGATTGGATTGGGTTCGGCCGGGTCTGTCGGACGACGGGTCCTCCTACGTGCTTACCGAGCTTCGCGCAGTTGCCGCAGACCAGCATTATCGCACCGTCAATCTCAACCCTGTCGGGTCCTGCCTTCAAGGAAGAGCCGCAAACCTCGCAGGCTGCTTTCACAAGAACCAGTCGAGTTCGTGCGTCTTCTCCTTAAAAGAGTTGAGTCTTGGTCCTTCTGGGATGCGCAGCACGGCCCCTAGTTCCGGTATCCTGGATGAAAGAAGGCGGCTCGTCCTCATGCTCGACTATGAGTTCGGGCCAGGGACGAGCAGGGCGCTCCCGAAGAAGGACCTCACGTTCTTCTACTCGCGCAGGTCCGACCGTCTGAAACAGGTGAACCATGCTGGGAAGCTCTTTGCTGTCATCCGGCCGAATGGCGCCATTGCGCTCACACTATACTCAGCCTCTGTTCTGGCCGCGTCGAAGGCCTTCCTACGAAACGCCGTGACGGTTAGCGACGAGGCCGTGCCCTTCATCCGGATGGGCAAGTCCGTCTTCTGCAAGTTCGTCGTCAAAGTGGGGAATCACATCCTCCCAGGCGGCGAGGTGGTCGTCCTGGACCAGCGGGGAAGACCGATCGGGGTCGGAAGAGCGAAGATTCCGGGGATTTACATGCGAGACTTTAAGGGCGGGGTGGCGGTGAAGGTAAGGGGTACCAGCAATGAAGATGGGTGACAGACAGACACGGCGAATGATGGATAAGATGGGTATCAACATGAAGGAGATACCAGGCGTGGAGGAGGTCATCATTGTGACCGGTTCCAAGGAGCTCCACGTCCACGACGCCCAGGTCTCTGAGATCAACGCCCAGGGAAGCAGAATCTTCCAGGTCATGGGAGACGTAGAAGAGGTCGAGAAGGCCAAGAAGACGTTCTCAGACGAGGACATCCTGCTCGTCCAGCAGCAGGCCGGAGTGACGAAGGAGAAGGCCGTCGCCGCACTTGAAGCGTCGGACGGCGAAGTTGCGAGGGCCATCCTGAGGCTCACATCGTAATTCAACGGCTGTCAACCTATTGGCGCATGCCCTCGTAATCGAGGCTAGCTTGTAGCATGAGCGGATTTCCGCATTCCTGAGCGATTTGTAGAACGCGCCCATCCCCTTCCTGTTCCTTATTCCGTGCTCCTCGGCGCGGTGGATTGCGTTGTAAGTGATTGTCAGGCAAGCGCGAAGTGCGGCATCGAGCTTGCTGCCGCAGGAGAGCGACTGGACTACACACTTGGTCGCTGTCGGCAACGTCTCGTTACTCCGTCTCCTCTATAAGGGCCCCTTTCTCAGGAGAAAGTTGACGTTCGCAGCGTCAGCTCAAACCATGCCGTCGCCGATGAGCCGATGAATCGATGAGTTAACAGAACGGGAACTCCAAAGACTTAATGAGTAGCAAATTGGCGACTTCCTTCGATTACCTTGGATCAGTTTTGTCCCGAATGCGGTGGTCCGATGCTTTACGACGCCATGAGCAAGAGGTTTTCATGCAAGAGCTGTGGTCTGTTCCTAACGCGCGACCAGCTCTCGGAACTCAGGTTCAAGCTCAAGAACAATCCAGACAATGACATGCGTCAGAAGCAACGACAGCAGGCGGACTATCTGGACTGGTGGCTAAAGGACAAGAAAGACAAGAAGTGACATCCTCCCACGACTGAAGCCGTGGGCAATTCAGTCCTGTTTCATGGCGTCTAGTTTCTGCTTCACTGACTGGGCATGCAGCCTCAGTTGTCTGAGGGGGTATAGGCCCAGCCTCCACGGGCTTGAGTTCGGGCCTGTCCTGCCCTACCTGAGCGAGTCCTCGCTTCAGCACAATCCAGGCGGCGTTGAAGTCCCTGTCGAGCTCCTGCCTGCAGGCTCTACATCGAAAGACGCGAATGCTTAATGGGACTTGGTTTAGTGTGCCACAATTGCAACACTCCTGACTACTGTAAGCGGGTTCTACCCTCTTGACTGCTGTCGACGCTCTGAGCGCTTTGTACTCGATGAAAGAACGCAACTGCCCCCATGCTGCATCGGATATCGATTTCGCGAGTGTATGGTTCTTGACCATGTTCCGAACATTCAAGTCTTCCAGCGCGATAAAGTCATGATGCCTAACCAAGTTGCAACTCAACTTATGATTGAAGTCTGCGCGTTGCCTTGACACCCTCGAAGACAGGACTGCCAGCAGTCTGCGCCTCTTTTACTCTATTCTTGGACCCTCTCTGTGTCCTAGAGAAGTCCGCCTGAAAACGCTTTAGCCGCCTCTCGAATCTCCTGAGAATCCTCGTATGATGAATTTTCACCCCGTCAGTCGTCGTAACCAATGAGTTCAGCCCGAGGTCTACTCCAACTGGTTTGGTAAATCTCGCTGGGATAGGTGAGGAATCTCTGAAATTCTCATAAACTAGGGAAGCATACCAGTCGCCGTTTTTCTCTCTAGTGACTGTGCAAGTTTTCAGTTTCTCTTGGCTAGTGGGTAACTCTCTGTGAAAAATTACATTGACGTAGCCAACTTTCGAGAGGAAAAGTTTCTTTCGAACCAAAAATCGGTTTTGCCGACCCGCGGTATGCCTGCGGATAGGTGAACGAACCTGATTCCGAGGGACTCTTGAATCTTGGATAGCTTGCGCGGTGATCGAAGAAAGCCTTGAAGGCCCTATCAAGCCGCCGAAGGATTTCTTGCGCTGCCTGCGCATATAACAACCCTAGCATAGGGTCGGACCGCCTCTCGGCAGTAAGAATCCAGCATTGCTGGCTATATGTCGTAGTGAGCCGATTCTTCTCCCAGCGCCTTTTTCGGTGAGCAAGAGCGTCGTTCCAGAGTCGCCGCCCGGCTTCAATCACTGTACGAGCTTCTGCTCTTGCTTTCGGTTAGGGTACAGGCGCAACCGAATCGTAGCTTTCATGGCACTCCGAGAACATCATCTTATCATCTGATTTAAGCCCCAATGCGATTCCCTGCTTGAGTCGCTCACGGGCCTAGCGCCTGCTCACATACTTCCCCACGATCAGCTTGGTGTTCTCCGTGGTGTCCAGGCCGTCCACGGCAGAAGGTTCGAACCAGCGATACTCCTCTGATTCGTCGTTCAGGACGACCTCGTCTCCGAGCGGTCTCATGAGGTAGTCTATCAGTACAAAGTGGTATTTCGTCCTCCCCGAGGCATCCGATATGACTTCGTTCGCCACCTGCAGCAGTCCTTCCACAGTGGTCTCCAGACCCACCTCTTCCCTGACTTCCCTTTTTGCGCCTTCCTCAGGGTCCTCACCGAGCTCAAGCAAGCCCCCTGGAAGCGACCACTTCCCCTTGTTGGGCTCGAACTTCCTCTTTATCAGAAGCACCTTCCCATCTCTGTGGATGAAGCCACCCACGCCCACCAGGGGGTGCGTCGGATACTCTCTTCTGGACAACGTGGTTTCGGAGACAGAATAGTGTGTTAACGTTTGGAGCGCGGCTAGAAGCCAGATGGTCACTGCTTCGTGCTTCTGCGTTGGAAAGGAGCTGCTCATCGGCAAGACCGTGAACAGCAACGCGTACTGGGTCGGCGCGCGCCTCTTCGGCATCGGGATGATGCTGGACCGAATCCTCGTGGTGACGGATTCGCTCGAGGACATCTCCGCGGGCTTGAACCAGCTCCTTGCCGCCAAGCCAGATTTCATCGTAGTCATCGGCGGGCTCGGGCCGACACCAGACGACATGACGCTCAAGGGGGTCGCCCTAGCCCTCGGGAGGAAGGTCAGGGTGGACCCGGCCGCTCTTACCCTCATGAAGCAGCGCTACGCCAGTCTGGGAAGGACATTCGAGATGACACCCGCGCGCAAGAAGATGGCCATGCTGCCTGAAGGCTCGACGGCCCTCGTGAACGCGGCGGGAACCGCTCCCGGGGTTAGGATAGAACGTGCAGGTACGGTGATCTTCTGCCTTCCGGGCGTACCGAAGGAGATGAAGAGCATCTACAAGACTTCAGTGCACAAGGAGATACGAAGGAAGGTAGGAAAGCTCTTCACCTCCAAGGTCGTCATGCACCTCACCGATGTATACGAGTCTACGATAGCTCCCTGGACGTCAGAGGCATTGAAGGAGCATCCGCTCGCGTACATCAAGTCTCATCCGAAGGGCGTGCATGAAGGTAAGTCACACGTGGAACTCGACATCGTCATCGTCTCTCCCAAGAAGGAGCAGGCCCAGTCGGAGCGCGACGCGATCGCGGCGTTCTTCATCGACAAGATCAAAGGGGTCTCGGGCGCGATAGACAAACAGACGGTGTCGACGGTGGGCCGCTGAGGGCGATCGAATTGAACATAATATTCGTGAGCGGGACAGCGGGGTCGGGCAAGTCCCTGCTCACCTCGTCACTAATCAGCTGGTACAGGGAGAAGTCCCAAGATGCGATAGCCGTGAACCTCGACCCGGGGGTGCTCGCGCTCCCCTACGACCCCGATGTCGACATCAGGACCAGCATCGACATGCAGCAGATCATGACGGAGTATTCGCTCGGCCCCAACGGAGCGCTCATCTTCGCGAACGACCTGATAGCGAGCAAGCTCACGACCATCCAGGAGGAAATGGACTCGACGGCCGCAGACTTCGCCATCGTCGATACCCCGGGCCAGATAGAGCTGTTCGCGTTCAGGGAAAGCGGCCCGTTCATCGCCAAGGGTCTCCAGGGCGAGTCGAAGGTGATGCTCTTCCTGATGGACGCCCCCGTTGCCTCAACCGCCCCCAACTTCCTCTCGCTGCTCCTCCTTTCGAGTTCGGTGCAGCTCAGGATGGAGATGCCCCAGCTACAGGTCCTTTCGAAGGTGGACCTGAACCCGGAGTCTGTAGCTGAGACGATTAGGTGGAGCAGAGACCCTCTCGCGTTCGAGGACGCCCTTGCAAAGAGTCGCTCCGGTGAGGATTACACCTTCTACACCCAGCTGTTTCGTGGCCTGCGGAGGTCTCAACTGTCCTCTGGTCTGTACCCGGTCTCCTCCTACACCAGGGACGGTTTCATCGCCCTCGTCGGTGAGTGTGCGAGAACCTTCCGCGCGGGCGAAGAATACGAGGAGACGTAGGGGTGCCTATTTCCTGACTGTTTCAGAACCTCTTCCTCAGAGCTCCGTGAAGTGCGGTGGAGAACATGACGCACAGGGATATTGTTAGGAGGAACCAGTTACTCAATAGCGATATCCCATCGAATGTTACCCCTGAAATCAAGTTGACTGCCTGGCTGTCCATCTCTCCCGGATCGAAGAGAAAGACGACCAAGGTAAGGAATAGGATGGAGGGTACGGCGAATAGCTTCATGGCCCTCGCAAACCCTGTGCCCAGCGAGAGAAACGCCATAGTAGCCGCCCATACCAGCAGCGCCAGCGCCCCGTATCCGACTCGACCACCTGGAGCCCAGGAACTACCGCCGAAATGCCCGAAGAACCTCAAGGGATATTGAACCAAATCCAGCCCTCCGACATCGAGGATGTGATCCAGTCGCTTGAAGTTGCACAGGACCAGGAGGTCGAACGACAGAGCCCCCAGAATTCCCAAAACCACGAACGCATATGAGACCGGTGACTTTACGTGGCCTCTCAAGAAGCTGTTATTGAACAGATGTCCACGCCTCAGATAGTCTGCCCCCGTAACGAAGAGAAGCGCAATACCGAAGAGAAGAAGTCCTTCGGCTACCTCGAACTGCGAGACGAACGACCACACCACGTCGCCTCCGAAGGTATGGGCGATTATGGCCATCGAGGCTCTCCCCCGCTCAACGGCCCTAACCCTTGCTCATAAGGGACATGTAGAAATCTCACGCAGCTCATCGCCGCTAGCGAGACCAAATTATGGTTCTTTAATCCCGCGGGACAATTCAACTGAGGGAATCCCTAGGACGAATGCAAGAAATCGAAGAGACATGGATAAACAAAGAGGAATAAAAATAGCTACCAAAAAGAACTTTTGATATTCAAGACTGTGAGAGGGTAACGGCGCGTCTTTGTGAGCGCCAGGAAGAGAACCACCCTTGATGTCACGTGTAGATGGATGGTACGGTTGGTGTCGTGTGCTCTGAGAGGCTATCTACAGACAGAGGGTCAGTGCAGGAAGGGACGTACCTCTTTCAGGAGTCCTGTCTCGTTTCCGCCTTCAGAGTATGTATGATGAAGTATAGCTGCGAAGCAAAAGATTTCGACGCATTCTTGCGGGTCTCGGCTTCCGATTTGCCTACTTCGAAGGTCCCTTGTTCTTTGTGTCAGATCACTCGACACTTGCGCCCCACGGATAGTTACTAGGTCCTGCACCCCGCGCTGAAGCCGAAAACGAGAGATGACCGACACTTTCGCGACTGGCGGCAGCCCTGCCCTTCTCTACATTTAGCACCCTTGCTCACTAGCTTTCCGTTTCCATACATTTTCGATTGGGAAAAGTACCCCCGCCAAGCTGAGAGGATGAGCCGTAGTTTAGGGACCGGAAGGATGCGTTCAGCAAGCGAACCCAGTCGAAGTGGGCCGGCGCGAGAAATCCTATGCCAACTATGAGGTTTTTCTCCATAATCTTCGACAATTTCTGTCCATATATCACTTAAACCCCTATAACCGATTCATATGATGGCGCAAATACTGTTAAAGATGCCAATAGCCACGAATGACTTATTAGAAGGAAGAGACGCGTATGGTAGCCATGACATTGCCGCCCCTGCAGATTGAGGTCGGTAATCACACGATAGCAATCTACTCCGATACGGACCAGAAAGTCGATCACACACTGACCTACCTCAAAGAAGGCCTCGAGCACAACGAAGCACTGGTTCTAATCACCGCCGACATCACCAAGGACGCCGTGAGAGGACGGATGACAAGGGAATGGGGTGTAGATGTCGAGGAACTGGAGGAGAGAGGAGATATCGTTCTGCAGACCCCTGACGAGTGGTACTTTAGGGATGGACGACCGAACTGGCGCAGAACGGACGCGATGTTCCTGGCCCTCCAGAAGGATGCAATCGGGAGGGGGAGATCGGGCCTCCGCGGAGCGGGAGACACCAGACTCTTCTTCGAGAAGGGGTACGTGACCGACCTCATCGACTACGAGTCCAGCCTCGAGAGGAGGTTCAGCATTTCTTTCACACCTCTCTGCACCTACAGCAAGGCGGATTTTGATAAGCTCTCATCCGACCAGGTGAGGCGGCTGAGAGAATGTCACTATCACTTTGCAGTGACATGAGGTATGCTGGCCTTCCGGTAGAGCCGACCGCTTCTATGCCGCAGGTGCTGCCCTTAGGAGCATACCGAAGACCACCATCTGGGAAGAGCTGTCGAAGTCCGTCCACAGCTCTCCATCGTACCTCTTTACCATGTACTGCACTATGGCCAAACAGAGGTCGCCGTAGTAGGTGCTGTCTGGTGTCTGACCCGGAACTAATCCCTTTATCACGTCCGACGTTGCGGGACCATGATAGCTCACAAGCACCTCCACGTATGCCGAACCTCCGATGGACCTGTCGAAGACCGATATCTCGACCGGTACCGAACTGACGTCCGATTGTCTGACGGCGTCAGAGAAGAGCTTGTAGAATAACGTAGGGAAGAGCTCGTCCACGACAACCCAGGGTCTCTTCTCACGGACGCGCGCGTCGAGTCTCAGATTGAGCTCAACCCTCCTGATAGCCTTGGAGTGGCTGAATGCGCGGTCGGAGTTCAGCTTTTCGACAGAACCAAGGATTGCTGACACGAGGTCGGCCGGTGCCAGAGTAACCTTCTCATTGTGAAGGATGCCCAGAAGCCTCAGGTCGGAGACGAGAGCTAGGTTCAGCTCCAGCGCCTGCCTTGCTGTGTCGATTGCTTCTCTGGCTACCTCGATGCGCGCCCCGTCCGGGTGCGGTAGGTGCGCGAGCTCGTCCTGAGCGCACTCAAGGTTGAAGAGCACGATCTGGTTGTAGTTGCCCATGCTGTGAGACAGCGCGTCGAAGAGGAAGCCCGCGTAACGTCGCTCCGACAGGAAGTTATCCAGCTGGTCTCTCTGCTTGAGCAGTCCGTCGAAGACCTGTGACCAGGCCCATACGAACATCGGATGAGTCGACACGTCGAACTGTTCGGTCATCGGAACGTTCATGCGCGGCACCCCGCGACCATCGCCCTGCTCAGCTTCGTCCTGTCGGAGAGAACCGAAGATTACAACCTCCTTGCCGTCTCGTATAGCTATGACCCGGGAGGGGACGGACCACTCAGGCTTCGGCCAAATCGACTTGAACACGATGGACGGATGGAACTCCCTTATTGTCCGCTGGCTGTCCTTTCCGAATACGCAGACGATCCTTATCGACGCGTCGCGGGAGCGCGAGACGGAAGACAGCGCGGCAAAGACATTATGCTTTTGGAACAAGCGCATCGAAGTCTCATCAGGAACGATCAGGTCGAGGCTCTTCTCGGTGTCCTCTATGAGCCGCGTAAGAACTACATAGTCGTCCTCGGTGCTGGAGCGACTCGTCTCGGGCAACTCCAATTTCGCAATTTCCACTAAAATCCTCAAAAGGCTTTTGGAAGATTCTTCCTGCCAATCCTGGCCGGGAACCCGCGCCAGGGATGATCATTTTCGCGTAGACGGCCTGCCTCACGTCATAGACGAAATCCGTGTTTTCTCCTTCTTGGGAACAAAGGGGCTTGTCCTGATACTCGCTATCGTTTGACGCTCGACAGTTTTCTCGAATCACGTGGAGGTCTCACGCCTTTCAGGTCCTCTGTCTATCGGTCGTCTGACGTTCATCTGCAGTACCACTATCCGTGGCGGAAGGTTGAGAGAACTGCAAAAGATGTTCTGGATTCCTTTCCATGCCCTCCCACGGAGGTCTCACCTTTGGGAGACGAAGTGACCAATTTCGAGCTGGATAGTGCGAAAACAGGCTCCACTTATCGTACCTGCTAGCTGGATTCGCAGTTAAATGCACGTTTTCCCTCAACCCTTAAGAACCCAAGCGGCCGACCCTCCTCGGATGGCCTATCGATTCAGGGGGACCTACACCGCTATAGTCACGCCCTTCGACGGAGGGCGCGGGGTCGACTGGCAGGCACTACGCGACCTAGTCGAGTTCCAGTGCCGACAGGGCATCACGGGTATCGTGCCAGCGGGGACGACTGGAGAGAGCCCTACTCTCAGCTGGGATGAGCACAACCGCGTGATAGACACCGTCTTTGACACCGCCAGTTCTAGGGCGGAGACCATAGCTGGCACAGGCTCGAACAGCACTGACGAATCGCTCGAGGCGACGCGCCACGTAGCAGAGAGAGGGATGAAGGCTGCCCTGCTCGTGGACCCGTACTACAATGGACCCAGCTCACTCGAGATAAGGCGCGAATACTACGAGCCAATAGCGGAAGCGTTCCCCGATATCCAGCTCATTCCGTACATTATCCCGGGCAGAACCGGTACACAGATGCTCCCTCAGGATTTGGGCATCTTGGTCGCCAACTACCCCAACGTCAGCGGTGTAAAGGAAGCCACTGGCAGCATGGAGAACGCTCGGTTGACGCGCAATTATTGCGGACCGAACTTCTCCGTTATCTCCGGCGACGACGACAGGACGCTGGCCCTGATGAGCGACCAGGTCATTCGGTGCTCGGGCGTGATCTCGGTGGCATCAAATGTCGTCCCCGGCCCCCTGCAGACTATGATCCAGGCGGCGCTGACCGGAGATTGGGGGACGGCGGAGAAGTTCGCCTCGGCCCTACAGCCGCTCTTCGGAATGGTCACCATTAAGACAGAGGAGTCCAGTCAGCTCGGCCCCGTCTCTGTGCGCGCCAGGAATCCTCTCCCAATCAAGACGACGATGTCAATCCTTGGCATGAACAAGGGTCCTTGCAGGCCTCCACTGGGTAGGGTCACCAAGCAAGGGCTAGAGACCATCCTTCGATCCTTGAGGCTTGTATGGGCCACGAACCCCGAGTTCCTCGAACCGATCGAAGGGGCGTTCGACGTCTCGGTCCCTGACAGGCTGCAGCTCTCGCGGTACTGGGAGGGCCTCGCCTATGGTGGATACTAAGAGAATCAGGCTCTGCGTCGTGGGCGCCTCTGGGCGCATGGGGGGCACCATCATCAGGGATGCTCCGTCGGAATCCTTTGAGATAACCGGAGCCGTAGCGGCCGCCGGCGAGCCTGTGATCGGCAGATCCCTGCGTGAGCTCGGGCTTTCCCAAAGTGAGCTGCGAGTGCAGTCCCCTCAGTCGCTGGCTCAGCTGCTCAGTCAGAGCGACGTGTGCGTATCCTTCACGACCGCAGAAGCCGAGCTCACGAACCTCCCTACGGTAGTCGCTGCTGGGCGCCCATTGGTCATCGGGACCACCGGTTTCACTGAAGCTCAGGCCGACTCAGTAGTCAGTTCTCTGACAGGGAAGATATCTACCGTCATGACGTCCAACTTCTCGGTCGGGGCCAACATGCTCTTCGCGGTCGCCTCGTCGCTCAAGAACCTTCCCGCTGGGTTCGACATCAGTATCCTCGAGACCCACCACTCAGGGAAGGCTGACGCGCCGAGTGGGACAGCCAAGACGCTCGCGAGCATAATCACGCGTGAGCGGGGGTACTCGAAGACCGTCAATGGAAGGTCCGGCATGTCCAGGAGGGCCCCGGATGAGCTCGAGGTCGTCTCGCTGAGAGGCGGCGGGATGCCAGGCGAGCACATTATCTTCGCCTTCGGTCCCAACGAGACCCTGAGGTTCGGACACGAGGTGTTCTCAAGGTCGACCTTCTCCCAAGGTGCACTGCTGGCCGCGAAATGGCTCTACTCCGGCCGAGAGCCAAAAGTGTACAGCATGCTGGACGTACTTGGTTTCAGGACTTGAATACTAGTTTTCATAGAGCGTGTCGTGCGTGTCCGGCCTACCGTCGGTCATCAACCGGTAACCGTTCTCCGTTACGACCAAGGTCTCCCCTATCCTGCACCCTCCCACCTTCAGGTCGTCATACAGGGTTATCGCCGGCTCTATCGCGATTACGTGTCCCGGCTTGAGCTTAGCTGAGGGCTCCTTCTTGCCCGGCTCGGGGGAGAAAGGCGGTTCGTATACGTTCATGCCGAGACCATGAAGGATGGGCTGGATCCTGCTGAAGGAGTACTTCCCGTAACCTCGCTCGACGATGACCTTTTCCGCTGCATTGTGGATGTCCAAGGTCGTCGCCCCGGGCTTTGTGGCCTTGAGACCGGCGAGATACGAGTCGTAAGTGACGGTATAGATCTCTTTCTGTTTCCTGCTGGGCTTCCCGATGACGGTGGTGATTGTGATGTCGGTGTTGTAGCCCCTGTAGATTGTGGCGTAGCCCATGATTAGCAGCTCTCCATTGCGGACTATCTTCTCAGAGTCGTGCCTAAGCATCAGGCCGGTGTTCAGCCCCGAGAACGTGGCAAGGCCCCATGACATTCCCTCGGCTCCCAGTTTCCTAGCAGCATACTCCCCCTCGGCCGCAATCTCGTACTCGCGCATACCTGCCTTTGCAGACTTCAGGGCCCCTCTGATAGAGGCCTCCGTGATGCTTGCAGACTCCTTCATTATCGCTAACTCCTCGTCGAACTTGACTGCCCTTTCCTCCGCTATCTTTCCTCCGACGCTCACGAGCTCTACCCCTTTTGCAGCGCTATGCAGAGCCTGATGGTCGTCGAACCCGAGCTGGTCGAAGCCCACCTTCTTGAGCTGGTAATCGCGGAAGACCTTCGCGACCTCCCCTGCCCTTCCTATCCCATGCATGACGCGGATGTCTTCCATCCAAGGCATGTAGTGCTCGAAGTGCATGTAGTCCCCCGCCACCGTAAGGAGGACGACGTCGCCTTGGGCGGTGACCACGGAGGAGTAGCTGTTCTGGAACCACATGCTGACGACGGGCCTCAGATCGGTCGAATAGCGGACGTTCTCGATCCGATTAAGATATAGGGCATCGAGGCCTTCCTTTCTCATCACCCCGACGAGCTTCCGAATCTTCTTCTTCATCAGCGACTCGCGGCTGAACTTCTCGTAGGGGGTCCGCGCCATGCGGGCACCCACGAGCCTTACGCTATAAATCGTTCATTTGGAGCCAGACGCAAGAGAGCTTGGAAACACAGATAGTCCAGAGGTTAGAGATGTCACAGAAAGACGCCCAAGACTGGAACCTTTGATATGGAAGAATGCTAGGCGTACGTTCCCGCATCGGCAGCCCTGCTCGGTTGCTTTTTGCAGTTGAAGCGGTGCCATTAGGTGCCATTAGGCAGTCCGGCGGCGACGGGTAGGCGTGCCATTCACCTGTGGATTGCGAGTCGGCGAGAGATACGCGCCATCGCTCCAGCCGATATCGATTAAATAGGTCACCCAGACTGCCGGAAAGCCGAAGAAAACCATAATGTCCGAGCCTCTGCGCGTCGCCGACGGGCTCTACGGGGTCGCCGTTACTGACACGGGCATCTCTAAGAGCGCCGTGGACGGCTCCCTCACATACAGGGGTTACGAGATAAAGCAGCTCTTCGAGAAAGCTACGTTCGAGGAGTGTGTCTACCTTGTCCTCGAAGGCAGACTCCCGAACAGACGGGAACTAGACGCGTTTACGACAGACCTGAAGTCTCACGCCGCCTTGTCCAGGGAGACCCAGAACCTGATCGGCACGCTGCCTGCCGACGGGCATCCGATGGACGTGCTCCGGACCGCTGTCTCGTCATTGGGGGTCACCGAGCGCTCCCTCCCTGCCCGGGAGCAGCAGATTTCGCTCATAGCAAAGATGCCTGCCTTCGTGGCCAATTGCTACAGGATCGTCAGGGGCATGCCGGCAATGGAACCGCGCCCCGACCTCAGTCAGGGTGCCAACCTGCTGTACATGCTAAAGGGGAAGCTGCCGTCCGACTTTGAAACTTGGGCGTTCGAGAGGGAGCTCATTCTGTATCTGGAACATGACGTCAACGCGTCTACCTTCACGGTCCGTGTCGTGGCATCGACTCTCGCAGACATCTATGCTGCAGCGACCGCTGGGCTGGCAGCGCTCAAGGGTCCGCTGCACGGAGGAGCGAACGAAGCAGCCATGGAGATGCTTCTCGAGGTTGTCGAGCCTGACAACGCCGGGACGTACGTGAAGGATTCGCTCGCAGGCGGCAAGAAGATCATGGGGTTCGGCCATAGGGTCTACAAGAAGGTCGACCCGCGGGCCCAGCTCAGCAAGCAACTGCTGAAGCGGCTTCTGGAAGAGCAGGGAAAAGATGACAAGCTCTACCGTCTTGCAGATGCCCTCGAGAGGGCCATGTGGGACGCCAAGACAATCCCGGCCAACCTGGACTTCTACGCGGCACCGATATTCTACAGCCTCTCCATCCCTATCCATGTCTACACGCCGATATTCGCCGCGAGCAGGATGACCGGCTGGATAGCGCACTACAATGAACAGCTGATGCACAACAAGTTGTTCCGGCCGGACGCGGTCTACGTCGGGCCCAGCGACCTGACCTATGTGCCAATCGATAAGCGCTGACTAGGCCACGACGCAGAGCTCGAGCAGAGGCCCCACCTGCCGCTTCTCGATGCTCCAGGCATAATCGAGTATCTCGCGCGCTTGCGGCTCCTTCAGAAACCCCGACGTAAGGACAGTGAACTTTGTCTCGATGTCTTCCTTGCTCATGGGGTTGTTTGGGTGCCCCTTTGGATCATTCACCTGCTCGGTAATCGTCCGTCCGTCGCTGAGTCTGAGTGTTATGCGGTTCGCGATGTGCCCCGGATACATCTCGGTCAGGTCTTCGGCCTCCCTGACGGAGATTTTCTGCAGGAAAGAAAGAACCTTAGGGTCCCTGAAGTTCTTGGGCGAGTACGTCTGGTTGTCAACTTTCCCCCTGAGGAGCGCCATCCCGACTATGTATGGGAGGCTGTGGTCCGCCGTCTCCTTTGTCGAAGGCGCCCACTTCTCCTTGTCCTTGCTTAGGATCGTGAAACCGGCTTCGTGGGTCTCAATCTCCACCTTCAGCACCTTGCCGACCCCCCCTGCCTTCTTCCGCGCTTCCAAGGCCGCCCAGATTGCGCTCTGAGCATGATACTCCGCAGGGAAGTACTTGATGTACGTCACGGGCAGCTTGAACGATCCCTTCTTTCCGCCGAACCTCGAGCTATCAAGCTCGAACGGACCCGAGACCTGCTTGAAGAATCCCATCTCTCCCTCGAATATCGGTGATGGCCCCGTCATATCCCGACCCGCCAGCATAGCCGAGAAGACGGCATTCCTCGCAGCGTTAGCAAAGGAGCAGCCCTTCCACTCAGACAGTGCACCAGCCCTGACCTGTCGCATGGCAATGTGCGCGTTCAGTGAGATGTTGACCGCGTGAGTCAGCTGCTCCCTCTTCAGCCCCATCAGCTTTCCCGCAGCCAAAGCCGAGGAGACCAGCCCGTAGCATACGTGGTCCCAGCCCCTGTGCCTGATGTCGGCCGCGTCGCAAAGCCTGCACTGTATCTCGTAAGCGAGTGTCATGGCGCCCAGCATCTCGCTCCCGTTCGCGCCCTCCTTTTCGCCGACCGCCAGGCAGGCGGAGAGGTTGTCGCTGGGATGAGCCGGTTCCTTGGACAGGTAGGTGTCGTTGAAGTCGAAGTACCGGATCATGACGCCGTTGACGAAGGTGGCCATGTCCGGAGCGACCCTGGATTCTCTTCCCAGGATTGTAGAGACACCGT
>JASHPA010000123.1 GCA_030038365.1 Nitrososphaerales archaeon | reverse complement strand
GCAGCTTTTGCTGCTTTTTTCAAAATGCTACTTGCGGGGGTGTATTGAAGTGCCTTGTGCTTGTTCGGCCCCTCTACTCCAATCCAGAGCGGAGCTTCAGGATCATCCTTGAAGGGGTGGGAATCGAGGTATGCGGCCAGAATTCTCGTTGACGAGACCAAAAGTGGGTCTCTTGGTCCGCTCTTACCGCGCTCTATGCGAAGTCTAGCCCCACCAGTAGGGAAGCTGAGACTGCCAATCTTCATCGAGAGTATTTCACCGATTCTGTAACCTCCTTCGTAAATCGCAGAGATGAAGGCCTTGTCTCGGAGGGACTCGGCGCAGCTAATCATCCTCTCTACATCTCTCTCGCTGACGATGTCCTTTGGCTTCTGCTCATTTTTCTTGATTGTTGTGGAAATCCAAGCGACCTCAGATGGAGTTGGATGACTTCTGTCTGTGTCCTCATTGCCGTACCTAACGTACCTGAAGAAACGCTTCAGTATCTTCTTGGAGTCTGACTTGGTATTTGGAGAGCTATTGCTTAGGTTGATTGTTGCCACGACCCTCTCTATGTGCTTCCTCTTAGCAGCCTTGAACGACACTGGCATTAACATCGCCAGCTTATGCAGGGTCCATGCTCGCTTGAAGACGGCACCTTCTGAGTTGTCAAGCGCCCTGTAATGCTCCAAGAAATCAAGAATGAGCTTCTTATCGGTTGAGCGTAATGAAGCATCGTTCACTATGCTTTCGGTAGCACTTTTTGCACGCTTTGCATAGTTGTGAATGTCGGACATCTAAACCGCATCCTCCCCTTCATCATGTATAACGGTTGGGTTGGGGCGCCATCGAATCATAATAAGTGCCCCGAGCGGGATTTGAACCCACGTCGCTACCTCGAGAGGGTAACATGCTTGACCGGGCTACACCATCGGGGCGAAATTGGACTGCCCCTTGGGGAGTGTGGATTAAAGCTTGTTTGGGAGGATGTTCAGTTCTTCAGGACGGCCTTGGCAGCTAGCTTCACGTCGGATGGCTTGACCGTCTTTCTGCCAGCGTGCTTGGCCATCTCGATGGCCTGTTTCGCTACCTGGGTCCCTATGTCCTCCAAGACCGCCCTCAACTCCATCGCGGCGTCGTCGCCCACCCGGTCGGCGCCGGCCTTCTTTATCAACCGGTATACTGCTGCTAAGCCAAACTCAGACTCAGACATGGCGATTTTGGGATATTGGGCAAATAATTAAAGATTTGGTGTCAAAACGATTGCATCTCTGCTCCAATACCGTTCGGCCCTACGATTTTCGCCCCTTAGCCCAAAGAGGACGGAATAAGGCGGAATCGTGGAAGGAGTGTTCGGATTTGCACCCCCAGAAGACCTATACCGGGGACCGGTTCGGGAAGGATGTTGGACCTGGTCGACGTCCACATCCATCTTCCGGATTATCCCAATCCAGGAGAGGTGGTTCGGGCCGCGAGGTCGACCGGGACCCTGCTCGTCTCCTGCACGGTAAAGCCTGCCGAGGCAGCGGCAAACCTAGCGCTGAAGCAGGAGAACCATGACATGGTTCGCTGCTTCCTGGGCGTCCACCCGTCGGAGGCTAGGAACGAGGCTCTGAGCTCAGGCATGGCTGAGCTGGCGCCTTTGGCCGACGGGATCGGGGAGATAGGCCTGGACCCGAAGTACTCTGATGCTTCCCGGGGCAGCCGGCAGATGGAGGTCTTCACGGACCAGCTGGCATTAGCCGAAAGGCTTGGCAAGCCCGTCGAGGTCCATAGCAGGGGTGCCGAGGTGTCCTGTCTGGAAGTCCTCTCGACCTTCAGGCTCAGAGCGGTGCTCATGCACTGGTTCGAGGGCGAGGAGCAGCTAGCCGACGTGCTCTCAAGAGGGTACTACGTGTCGCTCGGGCCGGCAGTCCTCTACTCCAAGAAGGCCAGGAGGATCGCCTCCAGGCTACCCGAAGGGTCGCTGCTGACCGAAAGCGATGGTCCCGTGGTCTACAATGCGCTGCGCGGGGCGGGAGGGCCCGGCTTGATCCCGAGCGTGCTCTTCCGGCTTTCGGAGGAGAAACACACGGCCTTCGAGGAGATGTCGCGGATGGTCAGGGCCAACGCCACCCGCTTCCTCGGCGGGGGCTGACTCAAGCGAACTTGGATTTGGAGGCCCAGACCATGATCGTACCGGTGTTGATCTCATACTTGTTCACGGTATAGTCGTAGCCATTGAGGATCGAGCGGAGGAAGGCGAACGTACATTCGGTCGATTCTATCCTCCGTCCCGCACCCACAATCCGTATCTCTATCGAGCCCGGAGTCCTTCCATCCGAGACCTTAAGCTGCTTGAGGGGTAGCAGGAGAGCGAAGTCCTTGCCTAAGGACGCAAGCTCGTTGATATCCGACGCGGCTATCTTGAGCACGCCTACCAGCCGGCTCCCCAGGTCCGAGAACATCTTCAGCACGCCCTCCTTGTCCTCGGCGTACTCCTTCGCCACCAGTTCGTCGACGAAGTCGGACGGAAAGGTTATCACATCGACCTGCTTGAGGACGCTTATCGCCCGCCAAAGCCCGTAGAGCTCCGAGGGGTCGCCGCCCTCGGACGATATCCTGGCCATGGTCGAAAGGGTCTCGTTGGCGAAGGCGAAAAGAGTCTTGTTGCTGCGTTTCGCCTCCGAAGCGAAGTGCTCGAAGACTGCTTCATCGACCGAGATGTTCGTCCGTCCCATATACCGGGGTCGAGCGCACGGCGCCGTATATAATCGCAACAGCACACAAGTGCATGCATAATGCCGGATGGGGTTTTAGCCCCGGCGACAGACCTAACGCGGGCATGAACAGAATCCAGGCGGCAAAGGCAGCGGTCTCCGCGGTGCTGTTGATCTCTGCGCTGGTAGGCTCGATAATGCTGCTGACAGACCACTTCCTCTGGTCCGCCGCGCCCTCGCACGCCTACGGACTGATAGTTTTCGTGGTGCTGGACGCGGGCCTCGCAGGCGCGGTTTGGAGGATGCCAAGGCTGGCCCTCATGGGAGCGGCTCTCCTGGGCCTGGTACAGTTCGCAGCCATGGCGGGAGACGTCTTCGTGGGAGGACCCTCTAGCATGTCGACGGCCCTGTGGCAGCAGTACATCCTCGGTGACGTCTATTTCGTCGCCCTGCTGGGGATTCAGCTCGTCGTGGTCGTGTCGGCCCTGGTCGCTTTCTCCTTCCAGAGGGCCCTGAAACCCGTCACGGCAGCCGCATAGACTGACGAGAGGCGCCGCGAATGGCCAGCGGGTCGAGACAGCAAGCTTAATCAAGCCTATCGCGGGCGGCTTGGGCACTTGGATAGAGTTCGGCGGATTTCGGAGGAGATAGTGGCGAAGTACCCCGGGCTCTTTGGGACCGACTATGAGCAGAACAAGGAACAGCTGAACAAGGTCGCCATGGTCCACTCCAAGATGCTCAGGAACAAGATCGCCGGCTACATAACGAAGATGAACGGAAAGGTCGAGGTAGAGGAAGCACCCGAGCAGCAGCCGCAGGCGGAGTAGGCTCCGTGCCGATTAGGGAGCGTATCAACCTAAAGCTAATCCCAACCGCGGAGCTCATCCCGCACGAGGAGACCGTCCCGTACCTGTCGGACAGGCTGGCCCACAAGATGATCAGGGATGGCGTCCAGAAGGACCCCATCATTGTCGACGAGGGGAGCCGGATAGTCCTTGACGGGATGCACAGGCTCGCCGCTCTGAAGAGGGTGGGTGCCAAGGTCGCCGTGTGTTCCTTGGAAGATTACATGTCGGAGGATTTGAAGCTCCTCAGGTGGCACCGCTTCGTGGAGGGCCCTGGTGAGGACGTCGTACGGGCCGCGCGAACTGCCCTCGGGACCACGAAGGAGGTTTCTTTCTCATGGGACGAGGCCGGACTCCAGCGGGGGCTTACGCTGACCTACCTCGGAAAGGCTTACACCTCAGGGAGGGAAGAGAGCGCAGAGTCGGTCATGGAGGCCACAAGGAAGTTCGACAGGGTCGTGAGCGAGTCGGGCGCCGCCATCGGCTATGTGGATGAGAGCACAGCTTCTCCCGAACTGCTGAAGGGAGACTACATGGCCCTGCTGGCTCCGAGGCTCCGGAAGACGGACGTCGTGCACGCGGCCAGGGAAGGAAGGCTGTTCCCACCCAAGACCACGCTCCACGTGCTCCCGGTGCGGCCGATGGGCATTAACTACCCGATCGAGGACCTGCGGAGGAACAACGACGTCCTCGAGAAGGTCCTCTCTACCCGCTCCCGGAGGAGGATAGAACCGCCTTCGTTTTATCGTGGCAGGCTCTACCGGGAACCCGTGGTGGTGCTCGAGTGACTATCGTTGTCACGTGCCTCGGACATATCAAGACCAGCGTCGGAAAGGAGACGGTAGAGGTCCCGGAGGAGAGCCTGACCGCCAGCGAGCTCCTGGAGGTGCTGCGCGGGATGGCAGGGTCGGACCCCCACGTCGGTTTTACCAAGTTCAACACCCTGCTCGTCGTTAACGGCGAGAGCGCGTTTACGGCAGCCGCGGACGACAGAAGGCTGAAGGACGGGGACCGCGTCCTCCTCGTTCCCTTTTCGCACGGAGGTTGAGCCGATGGACGCCGTCATCTCGGCCGAAGCAGACCTCGACGCCTCGGAAGCGGAGAAGGAACTCCTCCGGTTGAGGTCGAGCTATCCGGAGCTGATCATCCAGGTCGTAAAGATGAAGCGGCCTCTCGGGCCGAGGGCAGTCAGGATGATAGCCATGCAGACCTTGAGGGCCCGGAAGAGTGGCGCTCTCCTCGCGGAGAGGCCTGAAGTGGACCTCCTACTCAGGCTTGCGGGGACCGACCAGATCACCATGGCCCTCAAGACGCACGGGTACAAGGCGGCCGGTACCAAGCTGCTCGCGGCGGCCGGCCCCCAGGGCGCGGTGGACCGGTTGCGGAAGCAGCTCTCGGGCAACGGAAGATACACGGTCCGGGAGGAGGACGAGGCCGACGAGGAAGGGCTCGCCGCCGTCGAGACCGCCGCGCTTCTGGGAACGCGTGTCTAGGCGCCGCGTTTCAGTCGGGTTATGCTGATCATCTCGTCGGGACGGGCCACCGACAGGGCGGAGTACTCTCCCAGTATCTCGACCTGAAGGATCTTGTCCGGCGACTCGAGGCTGACCTTTCTCTCTACGACGTCGGCTAGAGCGTCGATGAGCTGCTTCCTCGTATACGGCGAGTCTCTCTCATCTACGTCGATCTTGAATGTCTCGCCCTCGCCTATCTGTTCCCCGAGCAGCCTCGCCGCCTCCTTGATCTGCTCTATGGTAGTGTCGACGACGACGTCGACCGGGATCACCCTCTGGATGAAGTGGACACGGAAAGGCTCAGAGCGGACATAATCTCTCAGGAATGCCAGGAACCCGCGTGGGTCCTCCATGTCGACCTCGAGAAGGCCGTCGAAATCGGATTTTTCGATGTGGAGCTTGCGGAGCCCGTGCTGGAGAGCTATCTCCTTGAACTCGGCGGAGGCCTTTGCTTCGCTTCCTTTCTGGGATGTGAGGATAAGGTTCATC
>JASHPA010000008.1 GCA_030038365.1 Nitrososphaerales archaeon | reverse complement strand
ACATTGACGATGGAAAATTGAGCGTCCGCCTGCTCTCTAATGAGGACATCTTTCTATTGAAGGGTGTTACTGAAAGGGAGAGAGATCTGGAAGACATGTTTCGCATTGCCAGGCCGGGTATAGATTATGAAACGGTATATGACGAATGCCTTCTTCAATCTGATATGACGGGTCGCGTCTGGGAAATCGGACTCTGCGACACTTGTGAGCTGCTTAGGACGAGATA
Organism: Nitrososphaerales archaeon; assembly: GCA_030038365.1. GTDB lineage: Archaea > Thermoproteota > Nitrososphaeria > Nitrososphaerales > Gagatemarchaeaceae > Gagatemarchaeum. The sequence goes on along the minus strand of JASHPA010000008.1, from coordinate 3,295 downwards.
CAATCTCACTGTGCCGTTTCTCAGCAGGTTGAGGAAGAAGGGCGAGCATAAGTTGTTCGCTCGCATAATCAAACGAGAAGTGAGGGCAGGGCACAGCTCAGAAAGTCTAATCGTGAAGTCGGTCTCGAATAATCTTACTCGAAAGGACATCAAGAAAATTCTCGCCGACCTAAGCAAGGCGAAATCGAGACCCGCAACGGCAAAATCGTGATTCTAACTAAAGCAAGAAAGAGGTGACCTCCAACATGCGACTCCGAAGTAAGGTCGCAAGTTAAATTCTACCCTTATTTTACTTACAAGAACGTTTGCGGCACGTACAGAGCTGAGAAAGCTACGTTGACATTAAACCAGCTAGGATAGTTCTCTTTCTTCCTCTCCCTTCTAATCATGGACCTCCCGAACTGCTTGGGTCAAGATGCGGTGGTCTCGGTAATCCATCCCTTTAGCTTGAAGCGTTTGTTGTTGGCATTGGTCTCTTTTACGCGTCATCCAAGCGCTCCTCGAAGCTGGCTAAGACGACAAGGGTGTACCCGGCCGCCCTTCCAGGCCTAGCCTGGGGGCCACAGCACGAGAACCACGTCCCACTGCTTTGGTCTAGGCGTCGGGCGCCTTGTAGACATCGGCGTATGCTGTGGCGGCCGAGAGGAAGACCGAGAGCGCGTTCTGTATGCCGCTCAGCAGCTCGACGAGCTCCATCCTCTCGTCGAAGGCCCTCCTGTCATCCAGGGAAGCCCGTCTCACGGCAAAAGCCGACCAGGCCACAGACAGCATCCCGGAAGTAAGCATGAAGAGCATGAACGGGTCTCCCGCTAGCCCCAGCTGTTTCGCGAGCCTGCGGCTCTGGTCCCTCAGGACCGCCTCGAGTCGCGAGAGGTCCACCTCCCACTCGCTGTCGGTCTTGGGGCGCCCTCCTTTGAGGAGGCGGGTTATCTCTACCTCTATCTCGTCGATGAACGGCTTCAGGTCCACCTTTTGGGCTGCGGTACTGATTGATTCGCTCGTCTCCGACATCCCCGCTCACGAGATTTTGAGTCCCGCCTTTAGCCTTTATGAAGAACTAAGATGAACCGTAGGCGGCAAGATAAGCAGCAAGCAGCACACCGGCGACCCTTGGAATCGATGAGTAAAATGCGTCGATATCTTCTATATCTTCCACTGCAGTCCTATAGAATAAAAGTTCGATAACGGCCAGTAGCCTTATATGACGTTTTGGAGCGCCCAGTTTCGCTCTCCTTGGCGCCGACCGACTTCAGCGCACCCACTGTCAACACCGAAGGAATAAAGAATCTTCTTTCTTCATCGATTCGCTCGGCCAAGCGCCACGGTATCTGGTTCACGCTCGCCAGGCAGGAGAGGATGATGCTCGACCTCTGCGCGAGGTTGAAACTCAAGTTCAGGAGCGTGGAACTGATGCGGGCCCTGGCGTCGGTCCTTTCCAAGCTGGAAGGCGCTCGGACATCACTCGAGGCAAGGCTCGCAAGGGGCGTGATGCTCGCATGGGCGTACTCTGAGTGCGCGATCCGCTGGGGGAACCCCTCGGCGAAGTCATGGAGGAACGACCTGGACTACATCCGGTTCCTCGGAGATTTCTGGAGCCGTTGGCCGTGAAGAGCCAGCTCGAGGCGGCCCTGCGCGCCAGGCCGAAGGTCGTGCAGCGGGACCAGCCTGTCAGGAGGAAGCGCGGGTCCATGGACCTGCTCGCCGACATGCTGGAGTGCTCGCGGGGCGGAGCGAGACAGACAGCGATCATGTACAGGGCGAACCTCAGCTACGACGTTCTGAAGCAGTACCTGCCGCTCCTTCTCTCAAAGAACCTCCTCGAGGAGAGGGACGAGAACGGGATGTTCAAGCCGAGCTCGAAGGGTCTCAGGTTCATCAGGGAGTACAGGAAGTACGGAAGGCTCAGGGACTCGATGGTGCAGAAAAGGCTGCTCATCGAAAGCTTTGTGGAATAGTGTGCTGGCTTGAAGGCGGTAATCCTCGTCGGAGGCGCCGGTACCAGGATGAGGCCCCTGACTTACGTGATGCCAAAGTGCCTGCTCCCGCTGGGAGGGAAGCCGCTGCTCGAGAGGACCGTGCAGTATCTTGGCTCTTACGGCATCTCTGAGTTCGTACTCTGCGTTGCATACCTCAAGAAGCAGGTCATCGACGCGTTCGGCGACGGGTCCCGCCTGGGAGTGAAGATCGAGTACGCGGAATCGGAGGTCCCTCTGGGCACGGCGGGCCAGCTTAAGACCGCGGAGCCGCTCGTGAAGGGAAGGTTCCTCGCGATGAACGGGGACATAGTGACGGAGATGAACATCGGCGCGCTTCTCCGTGCCCATGCACAGCACGGGGGCATCGCCACCCTGGCGCTGAAGCGCTTTGAGGTCAAGATACCTTACGGTAACATAACGACCGACGGCAGCCAGTTGGTCGTCAAGTTCGAGGAAAAGCCCACGCTCAGCTACATGGCGAACGCTGGCATCTACGTCCTTGAGGACAGGGTCTTCTCGCGCATCCCAGCCGGGAAGCGATACAGCATCGAGAGGGAGGTCTTCCCTGGGCTGATCTCCTCTGGAGAGAAGATAGGCACCTACTTCGAGGACGCGTACTGGGCGGACGTCGGCTCGCTCCCCGACTTCGAGCGGGTGGACGGAGAGATACTCTCGGGACAGACCCCTCTGGAACGGGCGGACGAATATGATTAGGGAGTTAGCCGTCGTGATGCTCAGCCTCGTGCCTGTCGTCCTCGGGTCCGTCTTTGCGTACGTCTTCTGGCAGCTCTCGCCGGCGTTCGACCCGCTCTGGAGGGCCTCGTTCACCGTGCTGACGTGGGTCGTCGGGTTCGCGATAGGGACGAGGGTCTTCTGGAGGGTCACGGTCAGCATCGGGGCGTCGGGGGGCAACCTGTGAACCTCATATCCCTCGGAGTGGCGGTCGTCGTCTCCGGAGTGACGTCGCTCCTGCTGGCTAGGTATCTCTCGGTGAAGATGAGGCAGCTTGGGATAACGGGCCAGGACAACCACAAGGTCGACAAGAGGGTCACGGCGGAGATGGGTGGGCTGGCGGTGCTGGTGGCCGTCTTCCCGGCCGTGCTGGTCCTCTATGCCCTGGGCTTCGGCGTGGACGAGACCTCGGTGCTCATCCTGGCGACCCTTTCGCTCGTAGGCGTGATAGGGATCGTCGACGACACCGTCGGGGTCAGGCAACGCTACAAGCCGTTCCTCGTCGCTGCCGCCAGCTTCCCGCTCGCGTACCTGCTCATCGGCAGGACCACCATGGCGCTCCCGATAATCGGCTACGTGCCGCTGGG
>JASHPA010000122.1 GCA_030038365.1 Nitrososphaerales archaeon | reverse complement strand
TGCGCAGGCACTATCGTTATCGAAGCAGGCGTAGGGATGGAAAGCGATGGCGTCGGCGTACCTCCCTCCGCCCGCCAGGAGATACTGTGCCAGCCAGCACTCGGAGGAGATGCACCCGGGTGAGTAGGGCGCTATCCCCACCCGCGATACGGAGGGAGCGATAACTATTGCCGAAGGGTCAATCTGCTTGATGTCGTCGTAGGCGTGCTGTGCCATGGTGGCCATCTCGCTCACGTTCCCGGAGAAGGTCTCGGCAAGGTTCGCCTCGTTCCATAGCTCGTAGTATTGTATCACTCCCTTGTAGCGTGAGACCACCGCCTTCACGAAGGCGTCCCAGTCGCCGATGTGCGCGGGCGGAGCGGCGCAGCCGGTGTAGTTCTCGATGGAGGTAAGGATGCACGATTGTGAGGCGTTCGAGGAGGCCCAGGTGGGGGTGGACCAGAAAGTGTACACGAAGCTTGTGATTCCGGCACTCCTTCCCAGCGCGATGGCGTCATCCAGACCGGTCCAATCATAAGTCCCGTTCGAGGGCTCGACATCGTTCCACTCGGTCCCCTCCGTCTTCCCCAGTGTGCCGACGGGTACCTTCAGCGGCCATTGCGTGTTGCTCTGGAGATAGAGGACGGAGACTCCGAAGAAGGTCGAAGGGATGGGCTTCGCTGTCGAGGCAGACTGACTCTGGGCCAGCGCGGACGGAAAGGATGCGAGAAGTATAGCACATACCGCCGCAAGGACTACGACTCTCAACAAGAGGATTTTGCGGGGATTGGCGCACTATTATGTCGATTGGAACTTTTGAAGAAAGACATCGCAAAGACAGCTATCGCCTGAGAAGGTCGGCTCTTGCCCTTTCCAGCACCTCCACAAGCATAGTCTCGGTCAGCTTACCGGTGTAGGTGTTGCGAGGGCTAGGGTGGTAAGAACCATAGAGCCAAGGCCTCCCCTCGAGCTCGACGCGAGCCCCGTGGGCGAATTTGATGCCTCTGAGGCCCGCAAGATTGCAGTACGCTCTGAATGCGAGTTGGCCGAGCGTCACAACGGCGCGCACGCTGGTGAGCAGCTGGAATTCGCTCTCTAGATACTGGTTACAGGTACCGAACTCTTGGGGCGTCGGCCGGTTGCCAGGTGGCACACACCTCACGGCCGCGGTGATGTAGCACCCCTTCAGACGCAATCCATCGTCCCTCGATGTAGATGTAGGCTGGTTAGCGAAGCCTGTCCTGTGAAGAGCGCGCATGAGAAATCTGGCTGATTCGTCGCCCGTGAACACTCTGCCCGTCCGGTTACCTCCGTGTGCTGCCGGCGCCAGACCAATCAGCATCAACCACGCGCCGGGGTCCCCGAATCCTGGAATGGGCCGTCTCCAATACTCCTGGGACCTAAACGCCGCCCTAGCCGGTAGGTTTTCTCTGAAGCTAACTAGCCTTGGGCAGAGTCTGCAGGCCGAAATCACGTCGTGGAGACGCCTTAGCTCGGCCCCATTGTCGCGTGGCATAACGTGCTTCCAGACCCGGGAGGCCGGGAACCGATAAATAGAATTCTCATCATGAATAGAGACTTGAATCCTTTAGAAAAGAGGAGGGTAGGTCGCACCGGTCTGCAGGTGACCCGCGTGGGTCTCGGGGGAGGGCCTCTTGGGGGAGTGTACGGCCCCACGACGGACGCTGAAGCCGAAGAGACGATCAGCGAAGCGCTCAAGCTCGGGATAAGATACATCGACACCGCGCCGCTCTACGGAAAGGGTCGGAGCGAGACACGAATCGGGCGGTACTTCAGCAATCACAGGAAACCTGCTGACCTTGTCATCTCTACGAAAGTCGGTCGTTTGCTCCGGGACGATGGCGAACCATCTTTCGATTACAGCCTGACAGGGACGAGGAAGTCGTACGAAGAGAGCGTGGCGCGCCTTGGTGAGAGTATTATAGATATCATCTATGTGCACGACCCGGACTACCATTACAACGAAGTGATGACTCAAGCCCTGAAGGTGCTGAAGGAGCTGAGGTCGACCGGCGCCATCAAGGCTATCGGAGCCGGAATGAACCAGTGGGAGATGGAGCTCCGCCTCGCCCGCGAGGGAGATTTCGACTGCTTCCTGCAAGCGGGAAAGTATACGCTGCTCGACCAGGGCGCGGATGAGGAGTTCCTCCCATACTGCAAGGACAAGGGAATCGGCGTCGTTGCAGGTGCGCCCTTCGGCTACGGCCTGTTGGCCGGCGACCTAAGGAACGGCAAGCGTCCGGGCAGCACAATGTATACGTCGGAGGCGATGATCGACAGGGCTGTGAAGATAGATGCGGTCTGCACAAGTCACGATGTCCCGCTGAGGGCCGCGGCTCTCCAGTTCATCCTCGCCCATCCTGCCATCACCTCGGTCATCCCCGGCTCTCAGACCGACGAGGAGATGCGAGAGAATCTCGAGTCGGTCGAGCGGAAGATCCCTTCGGGCTTATGGGATGACCTAAAGCAGGAGAAGCTGATAGGGGAGAACGCGCCGACGCCTTAGCAATGTCCTCATCTGGTGGTGTCGTACCGTCTCGAAGTGGCTCAACCGCTCGTCTCTTCTAACGAATAGCCCCACACAAAAGTTGTCGAGGGATTACTGTGGAAGACCTCGCTCGTCGGAAGCGATGCTATGGGGATGCCAATCTCATTCGGGTACACGGGCAGAAAAGGACCCGGGTCGTTGGTCGCGGTGCTCACCCCAGTCATATCGCCCGTGCAGGTCAGCGCAACAGTGTAGTTACCCGGCACGGGGCTTGCGAAGAAGATTGTGATGTTTCCTTGTATTTCCGTCGTGACGTCGGGGATGGTGAAAGTGTAGGGGAACGTATCGGAGCCCGAGCAGAATCCTGTCGTCGTCATCGTGAAGGTACCCTTTCCGGTCCCGCTCCCGGAGAGACCACCGGCGGCGAGGGAGAACGTGAACGTGCCGCTGGCTGTCTGAACCGAATTGTAATACTGGGCCGAACCATTGGGGAGCGACCTGACGCCAGAGGGGCCTTCCGGAAGGCTAAAGTTGAACGTCCCGCTGTAGTAGGTGAGTCCTGACGGGCCGGTCGAACTCTCAGAATTGGACGCAGTCGTCAACACGGTGATGGATGTGCTGGTAGTGGTCGTGATTGACGAGCCGGTGCTGGGTGTCGTCGTGGTCTTGGAGGACGACAGGGCATAGTATGCTCCCACCGACGCGATGATGACGACTATTACGATGACGATGACAATCAATGCGACCGCAATCCCGGGTCTCTTCGGCTCGGAGAGGTTCAAGAAGCCAACAGACTCTCTTCGCAACATTGTAAAAAGTTTGCGATGCTTGAATCATTTCCGACAGTTAACCGGGGTAGTCATCGTTACCCGGTTGATTGACGAAGGGAATCGATTCTTGATATGTGGGTTCATCGTGTCAATGGCGCAGACCTGCTTCTGCGCGCCTTGCCAGTTCCAGAGCGCCCACGACTCCGGAGTGGTCCTCAAGACCGGGTTCAACGATGAATTCTTCGATGTGATGCATGATTAGTTCGCTCCTGATGTAGTTGTGGAGCATCTCTGACACTTTTTGCCTTATCAGAGGGAAAAGCTGTTTCTGGCGCATTACCCCTCCACCACACACGACGCGCTCTGGTGATATCGTATAGGTGACTGCGCAGATCGCTCGCGAGAGATAGTATGCCTCGAGTTCCCATGCCTCGTGGTCGGGCGGAAGACTGTTGGGCGACCTGTTCCAGCGGCCCTCGATCGCAGGACCTGAGGCCAATCCCTCCAGGCAGTCACCATGAAATATGCAGCACCCCCGGTAAGCATCGCGAGGATGGTGTGGGACCGGCAGGTGGCCCATCTCAGGATGTATCAGGCCGTGTACTGGCCTACCATCGATGACCGCACCCCCACCAATTCCCGTCCCGACGGTCAGGTATACCACGGAGCTGAGGCCCTCGGCCGCACCGTAGAGAGTTTCTGCCAGCGCCGAGCCATTCACGTCAGTGTCGAAGCCCGTCGGAACAGCGAAAGTCCGCTCGAAGAGCCCGGCAAAATCAGTGTGCTGCCAGCCTTTCTTCGGTGTGTCGGTGATGTATCCGTAGGTCGGTGATTCGCGCCGGAGGTCGACCGGCCCGAACGACGCGACGCCGAGGGCTCTCAGGTCGTACTCCCTGAAGAATTCGATGACTCTGGGCAGGGTCTCTGCAGGTGTTGTGGTCGGCACCCTGAGCTCGGCGACGGGACGGTCACGCGGGGCCGTTGCAACGACGCAATTGAACTTCGCTCCTCCGGCCTCGACTCCGCCGTACAGCTTCATTCTATCGAATCTTTGGAAAGTCCAGGAGAGATATATTTTGCACTCCAGAAGGACCACACTCGCCCCACTAGGAATCGTTACGCCCCGGAGCCTCCTTCTTTGTACTAGAGGTATCTTCGTGGCAATTCTGGCGGCTGAGCGTCTATGACGTGTGGAAAGCAATGTTAGGTACAATGGTAAGACGGCCTTATGGCAATCCTCAAGTGAAGGCAGCATGTCAAGGGACTCTAGTCCCCCTCGGGGAGGCGTCCGAGATACTTTGCAAAAATCGGGAGAAAGAGGGTGGGAACACTCGACGGACGATTTCATCCAGAGGGCGCTTCTCAACGGCTGGAGAATCGGCGACTTCTTTGTCCTCGTTAACGGGGGGCAGTGTCTGAAGTTTGCCAAAGACCTTTTCAAAGAGGAGAACGTCTTCGAAGTATCAATCCGAGTCAATGCGGTAGCCAATGTGATTGGCAGAGCCTATTTCAAAGAGCTTGACGAGTTGCTGGAGGGTATCAGAAAGAACGCGTTTGTCGAGAAGGTTGAATTCTCTGAGATATGTCGGATAGCGACCAAGAGCGACGCGGCGACGTTACGCGCAAAACCGGTTGTCAGACCGAAAAGGTAGAGGGAGATGGCTGTTCTTGCGGCCCCGAGAAAAGTAGACGGTAGCGGTCCTTCGGAGGGTGCCGATTGATAGTCGTCTGAACCCAAAGAAACTGTGACACAGCTACGCATTGCGCCCCGAATTCGCACTTCTTTAGGTATTCCGCGACCAAAAGAATCCTAGTCCTACTGCTTTAGGAAGAAAGAATGGCGACCTTCACTAAGAGCGCGAGGGTAGACCTGCCGATGGACGAGATTCCGGAGATAACGGCCATGAGGGGCTACGCCAGCATCGGCGTCGTCATCTTCCACCTGTTCGTCATAGGAGGGCTGGTCATCCCGACGCTCTACTCGTCGATGATCCTGTCATGGAACAGTGGGGTGGACTTTTTCTTCGTGCTCAGCGGGTTCCTGCTCTCGATACCGTTCATCGCGCGGGCAGGGAAGCAAAACCTCAGGAATTACTACCTGAAGAGGGTCTTCCGCATTCTACCCGTGTATTATCTTAGCGTCCTGGTCGTGGGTGTCGGCTTCCTGCTGGTCTACGGCAACGTGACCGTACAGCAGATAGTCGCAAACCTGTTTTTTCGTCCAAAGCTTCTTCCGTTCTACGTTCAATAGCGTAAATGGAGTCAACTGGACGCTCGTCATCGAGGAGATATTCTACGCGACCCTTCCAGTCTTCTCGCTTTTCTTCGTGCGGGGGCGCTGGAAGGTGGCGCTCCCAGTCTGTCTTGCCATCTCGATTGTATACAGGTATGCAGTGGTGAGCGAGTTCGGCGGCAATACCATCCTGCCACTCTACCTCTGGCAATACCCGAGCTACATCGGTCACTATGCCCTCGGCGCGACACTCGCGAATTTTTACGTCTACGGTAAGGCGGGCGCCGATGGGCGGCAGAAGTCTTCCATTCCTCTGCTCGCCTGCATAGCCCTTGTGGCCGTGACTGAGTACGCGATAGGTGCGATGTTCTCCGATTCGAACCTGATGATGGCGTTTCCAGGAATGCTCTTCGCCTTCGAGTACGCGTTGCTGATTTATTCCGCAATCACCGCGCCCATGGGTTCACTGGTGAGGAGGATTTTCACTAACGGAGCGGCCACCTACCTCGGAAGGTTGAGCTACAGCCTCTATACCTGGCACCTTCCCATCGAGATAGTTCTCTTCGGGTTCGGGCTGCCGTGGATCGAGTGGGGCGTCCTCTCCGTCGCGGCAGCCCTCTCTGTCGCTACTGCCTCTTACTACTTCGTCGAGAGGCCATTCCTCAGGCTTCGGTCGAGATTCATCGGCAGCAGGACCGTAGAACCAAAGGCGGAAGAGCTAGTCCGGGTCCCGGTACCGGCCCGCCCCTTGAACGTACCCCAAAGAACGGGACGTCGGGCTATTGAGAAACTATAGTCTGCTGCTCTCGACTTCTTGCGGCAGGTTTCCCCGATATTGAAATACGCTTAATAGGTTCTGAAGGAACAACCAGCAGGAAACACGTAGAGACCGATTTGGAACCGCTCATGGATATCGCGATACTGTTCTCGGCCATAAACTCGGTCCTGCTGATAGTAACTCTCGTAGTTTACGTCAGGATAGCAATCCACAGCAGGGCCGCTCACTCCTTCGGGCTGGTGATCTTCGCCCTATTCCTGCTTGGGAACAACGCGCTCACGGCGTTCTCCTACGCGACGATGTCTCCGTTCTTTGGCAGCCAGGCCGTTCCCTATCTATCCGTCATGGCCGTCCTGGAATTCGTGGGGCTGGCCGTCCTCCTCAAGATCACGCTCTGAGGTGACCGGCGGGGCTCTCGGAGGTTTCCAGGCGATGGCGAACTTCTCATCCTAGATTGGGTACGAATCTGAACTAATCTGGAAGAGAATTCGAACAAGGCTTTTGAAAAAACATACCGTCTGCCCGATTCATGAAGAACAAAACCCTCATCGTAATGTCCATCGCCATCTTACTAGTAGGATTCGGCTCGGCTGCCGCTCCTGCGGCGGCCCTCCCATCCTTCCCCCAGTCAGGTTCTGTCTACACGAACAACAACGTCTCCACAGGGAACTCGGTGCTGCAATACGCCACAGGGCCCGGCGGACAGCTGACCCAGATTGGAACCTTCCCGACACATGGGACAGGTACGGGGTCCGCGCTGGCGAGTCAGGGTGCGGTAGCACTGACTCAGGACGGTAACTGGCTCATCACCGTCGACGCAGGCAGCAATCAAATCACCGTCTTCCATGTGAACAACGACGGCAGCCTCACCTTCGCGAGCATCACAGGCTCCCGGGGAGCCGAACCGGTCAGCGTCACCGTGTACGGCAGCCTGGTCTACATCCTTGATGCTGGGACCAGCTCCGTCGCCGGAAACATCGCGGGCTTCGTGCTCTCCTGGAACGGACAGCTGACGTTCATCCCAGGTTCCGTCGAGACCGTAGCGGGAGGCACCGGCTCTTCGCCAGAGCAGGTCGGATTCAACAACGACGGGCACGTCCTGGTCGTGACCGAAGAGGCGGCGAACCTGATAGACACCTTCGTCGTCAGGAACGGCGTCGCAGGCGCAGCCGAGAGCACGCCCTCGAACTCCTCCGGACCTTACGGCTTTGCGTTCAACGACCGTGGCTATCTGGTCGTGAGCGAAGCAGCCACAGGCACGCTCTCAACATACACCCTCTCAGACAGCGGCACCCTCACCATCATCAGCGCCTCGGTCCCTGACTTTGGGCTCGCACCCTGCTGGGTCGCGACGTCGCCCGGTGGCTCGACCGTGTACACGTCCAACGCACACGGAGGCACTATATCCTCGTACAGAATATCGGGTGCAGGGCGCCTCACTCTCGTGAGCTCGGTGGCCGGAACCGCATCCATACCGACCCTAGACCTCGCCTTCGGCGGCAACGGACACATCCTGTACGTCCTTAACGGAGGACAGGTAACAGCACTCCTCGCATCCCCCAATGGATCCCTCGTGACCCTCTCCTCGGCTCCCGCGACAGCGTCTTCGGCAGGACTGGCGGCAATCTGAGGAACTCCAAACCTGACCCGGGCACACTCGCCCGGGTCTCTCCCCTCTTTCTCGAAAGGTCAGGGCTGGTCGGCCAACTTGAACTTGAGTTGCTTGCAAAGATCATCGAAGACCTCGATGTGCGCCTCGAGCCAAGGATGCAGGAAGTAGGTCAGACCGTACCTGTCACCGCTCGACTCCACGAGCGAGTTCTTTTGGAGGACCTCCATGTGATGTTTGACTGTCCTGTACTCGACCTTCATCCGCACCGCGAGCTGGTTGATGTTTCCGGGCTTGACCCTGAGCTCCTGGATGAGGCGGGCGCGCATCTCACCGCCTCTCGTCGAACCGAGCAGGAACCAGAGAAGCCTGCGAAGGTCTGGGTTGTCAGTCAAGGGCTCGCCTGGCTCGTTCCTGAAAAATCATCGGGCAATAATCGTTGTCTCGGCCTCCGCAGTCGATCCTAATTAGCACATCATGCCTTTTCCATATCACTGAAAGGAATGAAGACCGGGCAACATCAGTGGACTAGCAGCGCCTAGCCCAGTGTCGTGGTCGTTGTGCAGGATACTAGCGGACCCTGAAGAGCACTCTGCTACGACCGCCGCAAGCACCCGATGCTACCGGCCTAAGGCCGAGTCTTCGCCCGGGCCGTCCTTTTCTTGGGTGTGAGGGCCATCACCGGGATGACCCGCTTGGTCTGACGCTGGTACTGGGCGAACGCCGGATAGAGCGAGGCCTGGCGCGCGTAGAGTCTGTCGTGCTCGCCGCCGGTGACCTCCTCCGCATGCACGTCAATGGTCTCGGCGCCGACCTCGATCTGGGTGTCCGGGTGCGCCTTCAGGTTCTGGTACCAGTCGGGGTGCGTGTCGGCCCCTCCCTTCGAAGCGAATACCAGATAGCGGTCTCCGTCCCTGAGGTACATGACAGGGTTGACCCATCTCTTGCCACTACGCCTCCCCGCGGTGTGAAGCAGGAGCAACGGGGCACCCTCGAAGTGGCCGCCTACTTTCCCATGGTTCTTCCGAAACTCGGCAATGATGTTTGTGTTCCAATCGCTCATCGTTTGTGTCACCGGCGAGCAGTGGGAAACCGTAGGACATATTGACTGGATTCCGGGGAACCTAGTCACAGTCGACGCTGAGCTTGTTGAAGAGCGTGAGGGAAGACGTAACCCATTGGCGCTCGCACGAGATAGGGATGTTTAGTTATGAGATACTTAATTCTGGTACGAGCGGCGGCGTGTGGAAAATAGTGTACACCGATATTGAGAGAAGCAGTAGCCTGAGGGTCTCCCGGCTTGGCCTGGGCTGTATGGGCATGTCAGCTTACTACACCGGCGCGCGTGGGCAGATAACGAAGAATCCGTAAAGACGATTCATCGCGCCCTGGACCTCGGCGTAAACTTCGATACGGCTGAGAGTTACGGGCCATACCTGAACTAGGAACTCGTCGGCCGGGCTATCGCGGGGCGGCGGGACGAGGTGGTGCTGGCCACAAAGTTCGGCTTTATTTCGCACCAGACCCGGCGGTCCCCGCCGGGTGACCATGGCCAGGCGCGTGCCAGACAAATCGGAACCGGACGCGGTGGACAAGTACATAGCTGATTGCCCGGTAGACGCCAGAGGCAAGCTGGAGGAGATAAGGACCGCGATAAAGGAGGCGGCACCAGACGCCATCGAAACCACGAGTTACTTCATTCCAGGGTATTCGTACCCGGGATATGACTACAACGGCATGTTCGCGTGGTTCGATTACCGGAGTTCGCAGATAGACCTGCGCTTGCGCCCTCCGACGATAGAAGACCACAAGAAGGATCTCGCGGGTCTTGTCGTGACGAAATCAGTCGTCCGCTTTCCGTCTGACAAGAAGATACCAATCCCGCTTGTCAAGAGGCTGGTGAAAGCGAGTGTGAGGGTAATGAAGGACAAGCCGCGAAAGCCCGCACGCGGAGGGTCCTCAGGAACCAGCAGCGGCGTCTAGTGCTGACGTACGCGCACGCCGAAGAGAACTATTCCAATCGTTGCAGCAGCGCCAGCAAGGAGATAAATCTCCGGGGAGGTCGAAAGAGCTGTGGGTGAACCGTTCGCGGTCGCCGCCGTGCCGGCGGGGCCGTACTGGTTCGGGCAGGTTCTTCCCTGGTCCGCAGAAC
>JASHPA010000121.1 GCA_030038365.1 Nitrososphaerales archaeon | reverse complement strand
ACCAAACCCGGGCTCTCGGTGATAGTCGATGCGGTGAGAGAGAGCAGGAACATCTTCCAGCGCATGACGAACTATGCGATATACCGCATCAACGAGACGTTCAGGGTTCTCTTCTTCGTAACCCTCTCAATACTCGCCTTTCAGTTCTACCCGGTCACCGCCCTGATGATAGTGCTCCTCGCGCTTCTGAACGACCTACCGATAGTCACGATTGCCTACGACAACGTCAGGTACTCGGCGAAGCCCGACAGGTGGGAGATGAGGTCGCTCCTCACCGTCTCGACCTTCCTCGGAACGATAGGGGTCGCATCTAGCTTCATCCTCCTGTATGTGGCGCTCGATGTACTGCACCTGCACGGCGGCGTCCTGCAGTCCTTCGTCTACCTGAACCTCTCGGTGGGAGGTCACTTTGCGCTCTTCGTCTCGCGGACGAAGGGTCCCTTCTGGTCGATACGGCCGGCGAGGCCCCTCCTCCTGGCAGCGGCGCTGACGCAGCTTACGGCGACCCTGATGGTCGTGTACGGCGTGCTGCTCCCGGCGATGGGCTGGGAGCTGGCGGCCATCGTCTGGGGATACGCGGTCGCGACATTCCTGGTCCAGGACCTGCTGAAGACGATGTTCTACGGGTTTGTCGGCCGGTCGGGCATCAGCTTCAGGAGGCGACCACTGGTTGGAAATGCGTAAAGAGCGTGGCCTGGCGCGGTCACTCCGTGGACAGAGCAGAGGACAGGGTCCTCCCCCTGAAGCGGCGCGTCAAGCTCAAGCGCGAGAGCAGGAAGCTTAGCTTCGTCTTCTACCAGGCGTTCTACGAGCCGATCGTCTTCCTGCGGGCGGTTTACAGGCAGCTCACCATCCTCGCCGCGATGTTCGTCGCCGGCGCGGTGATATTCGCCTACTACGGAAGCCTTCCGCCTGTCGCGGCTTTCCTCGCGTCTGTTTCGACGATAACGACCATCGGGCTCTACGTCCCCAACGGAGGGAACTTCACGACCCTCAACCAGACCGAGGCCGTCTTCCTCATAGTGATGATCATAGTATCAGTGGGCGCAGGCGCCTCGATACTGCAGGCCACGGTGGGAGTCTTCATCAAGGGGGACCTTGCGAAGGGCAAGGTCGAAGAGAAGCTCATGGAGAGGCTCAAGAACCACGTAATAGTTTTCGGCTACGGCCACCTCGGCAAGTACGTCATCGACAAGCTCGACGAACTCGGCCTGGACTACGTGGTGATCACCGTGGACCCCCAGATGTACGAGACGCTTGTGAAGTCGAACGAGCTAGCCGTCCTGGAGCAGCCCTCGCGTCCCATAGACGCACTGAAGCGGGCCGGGATAGAGAGGGCCGGCATGCTGATCGTCTCGCATCAGGACGACGCCGAGAACATGATGGTGACCCTGAGCGCGAGGCGGCTGCGCCCCGACCTCCGGATAGTCAGCGTCGTCCACGACTCGGATCTGACGGACGCGATGAAGGGCTCGGGAGCGGACATGGTGATACCCTCGTCCGTGACGATCGGGCACCTTCTCGCCCTTTCAGCAGCCACCAAGGACTTGGTCGGAATAGTCTTCTCGGAGGAGATAGGCACCAAAGAGATCGCGAGGTTCACCGTCTTCAAGTCCTCGAAACTCGTAGGGAAGGGACTGCAGGAGGTCTCGGGCCTCGCAACGGTCATAGGCGTCGTCCGAGGGGGAAACGTCGTCAAGAATCTCTTCGACCCGGCCTTCCGCATAGCGGAGGGCGATACGGTCCTCGTCCTCGGGGACCCCACCAACCTCGAGACCCTCGAGAGCGAGGCAGGCGCACGCTAGGACTGGCAGCCTTGCCCGGGTGCGGCCCTTTCATATCTTCATGAAAAAGTCTGACTGGTCGAGGCTGCTCGGGCCATGCTTGTGCACGACGCCGCACCGCTTCAGGTGCCTCGCATACTTGCTCGCGCTTATCAGCTTCCTGCACTTTGGGCACACCGGCATATACGGCTCAGCGTTACGGTTGCTTATTGGCTTTCAGGAGGGCCCGAGGTCGACTTGAGCGCGGCATCATATGCCTTTATGGCATCGGCCATGGTGATCATACCGACGAGTCTCCCTGAGGTTTTGTCGACGACGGGGAGCTGGCCGATACTGTTGGAGACCAGCTTGTTCATCGCCACGAAGAGGCTGTCGTCCGGCACGGACGTGACGACGTTCCTGGTCATCACCGTCTCGACCGACGCCATACCCCGATTCTCCGGGGGCACGCGCATGAGGTCAGACATCGTCAGAATGCCGACGACCCGTCCCGAGTCGTCGACGACCGGGACGCCCGTGAAGCGCTTCTCGACCAGGGCGTCATAAGCCCGGCTCGCCACGGAGCCCGTCGAGACCGAGAAGACCTCGGTGTCCATGGCATCCCGCACCAGAATCTTGGTGAGGAGCGGGGTGCTGTATTCACCAAGGTGAGCGGGAGAGTCAGCCCTCGTCGGCACCTGGCTCTTGTAGATCGTGTACCGGGGCGTGACCACGAAGTAGGCGACGAGCACCGCGAAGACGGCGGGCACGAGGAGAGAGAGGGAGCCGGTCATCTCGCTCACCATCAGCATGACCGAGATCGGCGCCCTCCCGACACCTCCGAACATGGCCATCATCCCGACCACCACGAGCGGGGCGGCCATGGGTATCCACCCCGGGGAGACATAGTTGAAGCAGACCCAGAAGACCGCTCCGATGAAGCCGCCTATGACCAGGGACGGGGCGAAGACTCCCGCGCTCCCTCCGGAGCCCACGGTGAAGGATGTTGCGACTACCTTGAGCACGACGACGAGGAGCAGGGTGACGACGAGGGGAAGGGCGATGTAGTTGGCCGAGATAGCGGAGAGGTCCCCGTTAATGAGATACTGGAGGAAACCGTATCCCAGCCCCACGACCTCTGGGAAGAAGACCGCTATCACCCCGGCGACGGCCGCACCGACCATGGGCCTGAAGTACTTCGGCAGGGAGAGCCTCTCAAAGGAACGCTTTACCGCGTAAAACGTACCGGAGTAGAAGCGCCCTGTCAGCCCACAGACGAGTCCCAGGACGACGTAGATTGGTATCGTGTCAAGCCCGGTGAAGGTATAGGTTGCGAGAGAAGTCCCGAAGATCGGGGTGAAGCCCGTTATCGACGCGAATATCAGGTATCCCGCGGGGGCCGCGATGAAGGACGGCACGAGCGCCTCGACCTCGAAGTCGCCGCCACTGTAGAGTATCTCTCCGCTCAGGATCGCGCCCGCGAATGGCGCCTTGAAGATCGACCCTATGCCTGCCCCCAGACCCACCGCGACCGCGATCCTCCTCTCCTTGACCGAAAGGTGGAGGGCCTCTGCGATGAAGGAACCGAAGCCCGCACCTATGAGGGCGGTCGGGCCCTCCCTGCCTCCGCTGCCCCCCGACCCCAGGGTGACCATCGAGGCTAGCGCCTTCACGACGGGCACCCTCCGCCGTACCTTCCCGTCCTTCCTGTGGAACGCGGCTATCGCTTCGTCGGTGCCGTGTCCCTCCGCCTCGGGAGCGAACGAATAGATGATCAGTCCCGCGAGCAGCCCTCCCGACGCGGTGGCCACAGGTATGAGGAAAAACTCCGGATGACTGCTGACGGCCAGTGCGATCTCGCCCGCGGGGCCGGGAGGGGTGTAACCGGTGATGTTCCCGAGGATGAGACCGGTGAAGAGGAGGATCCCGTAGTAAAAGCCGGTCGCGCCGAGCCCCGCGATGATACCGATCAGACCCCCGA
>JASHPA010000120.1 GCA_030038365.1 Nitrososphaerales archaeon | reverse complement strand
ATACTGCTCGAGAACGCCATCGGGACCTCGTCGTTAGTCGGAGACGACGAGGAGGCGACCAAGCTGCTCGAGTGGCCCAAGACCATCGGCTCGGACTTTGCGTTCATGCCATACCGGGTCCTGCTCCAGGACTACACAGGGATACCCCTGATAGTGGACCTCGCGGCGATGAGGGACGCGATGAAGAGGAGCGGAGGAGACCCGCAGAAGATAAACTCGAGCGTCCCGATGGACCTGATTATCGACCACTCTGTACAGGTCGACAGATGGGGAGACTCGCTCGCCTTCAACTTCAACATCGAGAAGGAGTACGAGAGGAACTCGGAACGCTATTCCCTCCTGAAGTGGGCGCAGGGCTCCTTCAGGAATCTCAGGGTGTTCCCTCCTGGCAAGGGAATCTGCCACCAGGTGAACCTCGAATACCTCTCATCGGTCGTCGCGCTCAAGCAACATGGGGCTCGTCTCCTTGCGACACCCGACACCCTTGTCGGCACCGACTCGCACACGACGATGGTCAACGGTCTCGGCGTGCTCGGGTGGGGTGTGGGAGGCATAGAGGCGGAGGCCGTGATGCTAGGGGAGCCGTACCATATGCCGGTGCCCAGGGTGGTCGGCGTCAAGATTGTGGGAAGACTCCGCGAGGGTGTCACGCCCACCGACATCGTCCTGACTGTGACCGAACTCCTCCGCGCCAAGAACGTCGTCGACGCCTTCGTCGAGTACTTCGGCGAGGGCTACCAACACCTCTCTGTCCCCGACAGGGCGACGCTCGGGAACATGTCTCCGGAGTATGGCGCGACCGTAGGTTTCTCACCGGTCGATCACTCGACGATTCGTTACCTTACCGACACTGGTCGCGATCCAGCGCACGTCCGCTTCGTCGAGGAGTACTGCAAGCTGCAGGGCCTCTTCGCATCGCCCGACGCTCCCGAACCAAGGTACTCCGAGGTGCTCATCCTCGACCTCGACAAAATCGAACCATGCATAGCCGGACCACGCAATCCTGAGGAACGCAGGACCCTCGCGGGCGTTCCTGCCTTTGCCGGGTCCCTGATAGAAGAGAAGAGGAGATCGCGGTCCAGCACCATCTCGATGGGCGCCATCTCGTCAGGCTCGAGCGCACAGGCGCTCGAGCAGGAGGAGAAGTTCGGGCATGACCCGAGCGGGCTTGATGACGGTTCGGTCATCATCGCGGCGATAACGAGTTGCACCAACACATCCAACCCCACCGTGATGATAGGGGCGGGGCTGATAGCGAAGAAGGCTGTCGAGAAGGGACTGGCGCCCAAGGGATTCGTGAAGGGTAGCCTGGCGCCAGGGTCATCGGTCGTGAAGGATTATCTCGAGAAGGCAGAACTGCTCTCGTACCTCGACCGTATCGGTTTCAATCTCGTGGGCTACGGATGTACCTCCTGTATAGGGAACAGTGGACCACTCGACCCTGCCATCGAGGCAACCATAAAGAAGCGAGACCTGTACACGGTCGCAGTCCTGAGCGGGAACAGGAACTTCGACGGGAGGATACATCCGCTCGCCAAGGGCTCGTTCCTCATGTCACCCATGCTCGTGGTCGCCTATGCACTCGCTGGAAGGATAGACTTCGACTTCTCCCAGCCGCTCGGACGCGCCACTTCTGGTGAGCCCGTGTTCCTGAAGGACCTCTGGCCCTCGCTCTCGGAGGTCAAGGAGCTCACCTCAAAATCCATGAGCGGCGATGTCTACAGGAGCAGGTACGCTAGCGCCCTCGTGGGCGACGACGAATGGAATTCCCTGCCAGGCGGGTCGGGTGATACCTTCCAGTGGGACCCCTCCTCCACCTACGTAAGAGAGCCTCCATGGTTCGACGGTAAGGGTACTCCGCCGCAGCGCGAAGACATCATCGGTGCAAGGGTCCTCGTCTTCGTCGAAGACAAGGTGACCACGGACCACATATCTCCCGCAGGTTCGATAGCGGTCGACAGTCCCGCCGGCAAGTACCTCATCGGTCACGGCGTAGACATGGTCCGCTTCAGCACGTACGGCGCGCGCCGCGGCAACCATGAGGTCATGGTCCGGGGCGGGTTCGCCAACATCAGGCTCCACAATCTCCTCGCCGACGGCAAGGAGGGCTGGTATACGCGGTTCTTCCCGACCGGTGAGATCACCTCGATATACGATGCCGCGATGCGCTACAAGCCCACGCCGCTTGTAGTCCTCGCCGGCAAGCAGTATGGCACGGGAAGCTCTAGGGACTGGGCGGCCAAGGCCCCAAAGCTCTTGGGTGTCCGTGCCGTCATAGCCGAAAGCTTCGAGAGGATACACAGGAGCAACCTCGTCGCAATGGGTGTCCTGCCTCTGGAGTTCCCGGCGGGTCAGAGCGCCAACTCGCTGGGCCTCAAAGGAGACGAGGTCTTCTCTCTCCGCGGTCTAGGCGCCCTCAAGCCGGGGGCGATGCTCGATGTGAGCGCCGTCTCAGACGACAGGGTGGTGCGGTTCAAGGCGAAGGTCCGCATCGAGAACAAGGCAGAGATGGAGTACTACGACAGCGGTGGCGTCCTGCCGTTCGTGTTCAAACAGGTGCGTTCGGAGCGCGCCTGAGCGCTTACCTGGCCTTCGGTACGTCGATCCCGTAGCTGCGGGCGACCTCAGCGATCTTGTCCCAGGTCTTCTCCTCGATCGGGATGCCGCCCTTCATCCTCTTGGCCATCTCCCTGGACTCCGGATCGCCCGGGAGGAGCACTTCCCTGACCCCCTTTGCAGGAGGCAGGGCGCGGATCTGTTCGATCATCGAGTCCACCTTGTCCTTGAATTCGTCGACGTCACTGAAGAACGCTATGTTGATGGCCAGCACCAGGACCCCATTCAGACCGGTGAACGATTCGAGCACGCCCGCGCCTGTGAGTGCCCCGCCCGCGGCTTCCATCAAGAGGTTCAGGGCATACCCCTTCCACTGCCCGAACGTCAGCAGCGACCCGCCCTTGTAAAGGTCGCTTGGGTCCTCCGTCGGATTTCCCTTGGCGTCTAGGAGCCAGCCTGGAGGGACCTTCTCTCCTCTGTTGTACCTTACCCTTACCTTACCCTCCGCAGAGGCCGCGGTTGCGAAATCTCCCACGACCGGCGGATGCCTCTTGCCGGGAAACGCAAAGCTGATCGGGCTGGTGGACAGCAGGCCGGACCTCGAGCCCCACGGCGCGACTATCGTCCCGTATGCCTTGATCATCATGATACCGATCATGTCCTCCTCTGCGGCCATCAGAGTATACTCGGCAAGCCGGCCTACATGGTTCCCGTTGAATACGGCGACCGTCCCCGTACCATACTTCTTGGCCTTCTCGATGGCGAGCTCCGTCGCCATCTTTCCGCTGACCTGCCCGTAACCGAGCCTCGCGTCTATCCTCGCCGTCGCGCCCTTGCTGCTGACGACCTTGGGGACGACGTTCGGGCGTAGACTGCCGTCTTTTACCATCCGTATGTAGTCTGGGATACGGATGACGCCATGGGAGTCGACCCCACAAAGGTTCGACCTGACCAGGTACTCAGAGACGAGACCAGCCTCGTCCTCCTCGCTGCCCGCGGCAATGAAGACCTGCCTGGTGAACTTCAGCAGGTCCTGATGCTTGATTGACTTCACAGGACGGACTGCTTTTCCCGTCCATTTTAATCTCGAGGTCCCTGCCTCCGCCCCAACGTTCAGATAAGACCCGGGACTCGCCGATGGAGGAGAGCCGTGCCCGACTCGTCGTTGGATGACCTGATGTACACCTGGGAGAAGAAGCTGGGTGCCATGCGCGACAGCGACTCCACGCTGGACGCGTTCTTGGATCTCTCTGCCTATGACATGAGGAGCGCCGCAGCCAACATTGACTGCCCGTTTTGCAGGCGGCACATGGTGCTCGAGGCCGACGAGATCTCACACGTCCTCCACAGGATCCGCGTCGATGGCAATCGGCCCCACCATCACGGTCTCGGTGAGAGGCTCAGAACCCTGACCTATTCTTTCGCCATAATCGCCAACGTCCTTCTTGGGGGGCTCAGGAGGGCCGGCATAATATGACGCTCGTAGAACGGCACTCCGTCGACGCGTCCCTCCACAAGTGGGACGAGGTACTCGAGTACTTTCAGGCGGGAGGCGACAGGACATACGGGTTTCTACAGCTGGCCGAGAGCGACCTGGATGCGGTAGCGCAGAAGATTGTCTGTCCCTACTGCAGGAAGCAGATAGTGACCGAGGTGAAACTTCTGCGCATTGCCCTGACCTTCGCGAAGCTCGCCACCGAATGGGAGATGTCGAAGGGGTTGAGGAAGAAGCTCTCCCTGGTGAACAAGGCGGTCCCCCTGATAGTGAGGCTCAGTTACCTCGAAGTGACGAAGATACTCTGACCTTCAGCCCACGGCATCCGCAAGCTTTGCCGGGTCCTGCAGCGTCTCGACCATCGTCCTGAGGAACTCCGCCGCCGTATAGCCGTCCATCGCGCGGTGGTCGAAGGTCAGGCTCAACGCGACCGTCCACCTTGGAACGACAGCATCCCCGACCGCCACCGGTTTCTTGACGATTCTGCCGACACCCAGTATCCCCGCCTGAGGCGGATTGATGATGGGTGTGAACCCATCGACCGCCGTCATCCCGAGGTTCGTTATCGTGAACGTGCCCATCGTGACCTCGGCGAGGGTCAGGTTGCCTTCCCTCCCCCGCGCGGCGAGGTCCTTCATCACGGTCACGACAGCGGCGAGGTCAAGCCTGTCGGCGTTCATCACGACCGGGACGATCAGGCCCCGGTCGCTCGCCACCGCTACGCCAATATTGACGTCCTCGACTACCTTGATCCCGGCCTCTTCGAGGGTCGAGTTCATGATGGGATGCGCGCGGAGGGCCTTCGCGGCGACCTTCACCAGTATGTCGGTGTACGTGACGCGGGCACCTGTCTTCGCCTCTATCTCGGCGAGCCTCTTCTCGCGCAAAGCTACGAGCTCTGTCGCGTCCGCGTCGTAGTGTAGGGTGACCTGAGCCATAGTCTGCAGGCTAAAAGTCATGTTGTCCCCTATCGCCTTCCTGGTCGCGGATAGCGGTATGATCTCCTTGACCTTAAGGCCGCGTTCCGTAGTGTACAGCGATCTCTGGATGTAGTCTTGGACGTCCCTTTCGAGGACGATCCCGCCCGGTCCCGACCCCGGAATCGTCGACGCGTCGATTCCCTTCTCTTCAGCGAGCGTCCTTGCTCTCGGAGAGACCTTGCCTCTGGGCGAGTCAGTAGACGTGGTACTCTGTGAAGTGACTGAGCCAGTGGCCGGCGCCGCGGCCGGTTGTGGTGGGGCGGCAGTCGTCTCCGGGATCGGCTCGCCCGTCTTCCCGACGAATCCCACGACCTCTCCAACCACGGCCGTCGACCCCTTCGCTTTGATTATCTTCAGGAGGACCCCGTCCTCGGGAGCCTGCAGCTCGGCAGAGACCTTCTCGGTCTCAATGACCGCGACCGGTCTGTCCTTTGTGACCGCCTCTCCCTCGTTCTTCAGCCACTTGACCACAGTGGCCTTCTTCATCGTCAGACCTAGCTTTGGGATAACTATCGGCTTGGCCAAGTGATGCATAGGCGCGGGATGATGGATTACAAATGCGTTTTCCCGCCGCGACCGAGAACGCAGCCATGACCTGTCTTCCGATGCCAGCTTTAATAGAGGCATGGCCAATCCAGAGACCATGAGTAGCTCGGTCGTGCTACAGAAGAAGGACAGGAAGAAACTTCTAGAGATGCTCCGGAGGATGCTCACCATACGGCGGTTCGAAGAGAGGGTGAAGAAGGAGTTCGCCGCGACCCGCGTCAAAGGCTTCGTCCACCTCTACATCGGCGAGGAGGCGGTGGCTGTCGGGGTCTGCTCCTACCTGACCGATAAGGACTACGTCACCAGCACGCACAGGGGTCACGGCCACTGCATCGCCAAGGGCGTCGACATCAAGGGTATGATGGCCGAGCTTTATGGCCGGAAGACAGGGACGTGCAAAGGCAAGGGCGGGTCGATGCACATCGCTGACGTGGACTTGGGCATGCTCGGGGCCAACGGCATAGTAGGTGCCGGTGCTCCGATAGCCGTCGGTGCAGGACTCTCTGCCAAGTACCGGAAGACCGACCAGGTGTCCGTCTGCTTCTTCAGCGACGGAGCGCTGAACCAGGGCGCCGTCCACGAGGCGATGAACCTGGCCTCGATCTGGAAGCTGCCGGTGGTATTCGTCCTAGAGAACAACCAGTTCGCCGAGTCGACCTCCATAAGGTACGCTACCAGCGTGAAGGACCCGGAGACTCGGGCCTGGGCCTACAACATGCCGGCAATCAGGGTAGATGGGATGGACGTCCTCGAGGTGGCCAAGGCCGCATCCGTCGCCATCGCCAAGGCAAGGAAGGGTGAAGGACCCTCGTTCCTCGTCTGCGACACATACCGCTACATGGGGCACTTCGAGGGAGACGACCAGACCTACAGGACCAAGGAGGACGTCAGGGTCTGGGAGGACAAGGACCCCATCACCAAGCTCAAGGACCAGATGGTCCAGGATGGCGACCTGACCGAGAAGGAGTTCGTGGAGATGGACACGGAAGTCTCGAAGGAGATCGAGGACGCCGTCAGATACGCTGACGGCAGCGCGTGGCCTGACCCGAGCGAAGCGACGGACGACGTGTACACGGACAGGTAGTCCGGTGGCGCAAGAGTTGCAGACCACTACCGAGCAGAGAAGCCTGACCTTCCTGAAGGCCATCACGGAGGCGCTTTCTCAGGAGATGGAGAGGGACAAGAGCATCATCATAATGGGAGAGGACGTCCGCATCTGGGGAGGCGTGTTCGGGAGGTTCAAGGGGTTCAAAGAACGCTTCGGCGAGGACCGTGTGCTCGATACGCCAATCTCCGAGTCAGGTTTCGTCGGGGCGGGCGTCGGTGCGGCCGCTGCGGGCCTCAGACCAGTCGTCGACCTGATGTTCGTCGACTTCTTCGGAGTAACGGGAGACCAGATATTCAACCAGGCGGCGAAGATGAAATACATGTTCGGGGGCAAGGCAAAGGTACCGCTCACCATCATAACGATGATAGGTGGAGGATTATCGGCTGCGGCTCAACATTCGGAGTGCCTCTACTCGGTCTTTGCCCACATCCCTGGTCTAAAATGTGTGGTACCCTCGACCCCTTACGATGCGAAGGGTCTCCTCACCACGGCCCTGCGGCAGGACGACCCCGTCATGTTCTTCGAGCACAAGTTCCT
>JASHPA010000119.1 GCA_030038365.1 Nitrososphaerales archaeon | reverse complement strand
TCCTTCTCGGCCATCTCGAGGTCGAGGAACTCCCCCATAATTGTCGAGCCGAAGGAATCTCCGAAGAGTTCGAAGAGCTTCCTGAGAATCTGTCCCCCCGAATCATGCAGGCCATATTCGGATATCACGCGGGGGACTTGGGCGAGCAGCGCATTGGACGCGAGCATCGCCGACCTCAGTCCGTGCTTCTTGACGATTGACTGTGAGCCACGACGCATCTCGGAGTCGTCGAGGATGTCGTCCTGCACCAGCGCCGCTGCATGGGCCAGCTCGTAGGCGACGGCAACCGGGACGGCGGCAGCATAATCTCCTGATATGGCCTCGCACCACAAGAGCGCGAGAACCGCCCTAATCCTCTTTCCTCCCGTCAAGGCTTCTGCAACCGCGCTCTCGAGAGGTGAGTCCCCTTTTCCGAGAAGTCGCGACACCCGCGAGTCGATACTCTCGACGTAACTCTTTAGCCAGTCAGGGGACGATTGTTGCGAACTCTTTGCACCGACGGCTTTTTCTGCCCACTAGCGTAGTAAATACTTTCGGACTCGGCAAAATCTAACCCCAAGACTTAACACCAACTGCTGGACATCGCCTGACGACAGTAATGAGCAACGCGTGGAAGACGACTGAGGTGATTCGTACGGTGTTGATACTCGGCGTTGTCTTTCTCGCCGTGTTGACTGGAGTCCTCCTCTTTATCGCGGCTGCAGTCACGGTTTTGACATACCTAGTGCTGTGGAGTCACAAGAAGATTAGAGGACTGGAAGCGCAGCTCGCTCAGAACGCTCCCAAGGCTTCCGCGCCGACCGGAACTGGTCCGGTACAGACTACCCAGCCTCCGGAGTCTTCGTCCTCTACCGAAGCGTAGACAGGGCTACTAGCGGAGGTTTAGACGCATCACAATGGCATCGTCACCGTTTCGGTAATATTTTCTGATCCTTCCGACCTCGACGAAGAAGAATTGCTTGTACAGCGCTATTGCCGCGTGGTTCTCTACGCTCACCTGCAGATTGACACTGTCCGCTTTCTTTGAAAGGTAGTCCAGTTCAGTCTTCATCAGTTCACGTCCTACTCCCGTCCGCTGGTATTCCGGCGCCACGGCGATGGAGTATATCGTAGCTTCGCCTCCTCTGGCTACCGCTGTCATGTATCCCAACAGTCTGCTCTGCCCTTCCGCGACCAAGAAACCATCCGGCTCGAGCTCCAAGAGCTGCAGGAACGTGAACCTGTCATAGGGGTCTGGGAAGGCGGCCTTCTCTATCTCGACTATCCGGTTGAGGTCGTCCAGCTTGCACCGTCTTATCGAGAAATACTTCGCGGCAGGCGGCTCGCGGCTCAAGGCCTGGACTAGTGGCGGGCGCCCTTGAAGCCCTTGTAGTCGTTCTTGTCGATGACCCTCTGGAGGGGATTGCCGCCTATGTATTCGAGAACGTTTTCGAGAGCATGCAAGCGGCCCTGCCTGGCCATCTCGGGTACTCCGTCCGCGTTGTGAGGACTGGCGACAAAGTTGGGGAGTTCGAAGAAGGGGAACACGAGCGAGAACTTCTCCCCTTTTTTCGGGTACGACCACCAGACGTCTATCCCCGCCGCGAAACCGGGATGGGACTTGAGATGCTGATAGAGGTCTGCCTGGGAAATGAGCGGCCCTCTAGCCACGTTTATGAGAACGACGTTCTCTTTCATGGTACGCAACCTCTTCGCGTCGATGAGGTTTCTCGTGTGTACGTTCAGTGGGATCGAGAGTACGACAAAATCAGCCAGGCGCAGGAGCTCGTCGAGGTGGTCCATCTTCCACACGATATCGAAGTTGGGGACAGGCTTGCCTGATGTGTTGATGCCCACCGTTTTCATGTTGAACGCCTTGGCGATCCCTGCAACGGCCTGACCTATTCCTCCGGCGCCGACTATCCCGATGGTCTTGCCGGCAAGGAAAGTCCCGTCGGGAGAGTTGTCGAAGACTCCCGCACGTAACCTCTCGTGATTCCTTTCGAGGTTCTTGGCGAAGAAGAGTATCATTGAGAAGACGTGTTCAGCAATCGGTTCCTTGTACGCGCCAGCATTCGAGGACAGGAGGACGTTCCCCGGGATGGAGCTGATGTCGATGAAGTCGACGCCGGCAGAGAGCGACTGCAACACTTTAGTGTTGGGGAATTCCTTGAAGAGCTCGGGACCCACGAGTCCGCTGTCCTTCAGCATCAGGACCTCGACATCACCTTTGCGGTCCTTGGGTATCCCGCGGATATCCAAAATCTCGAAGCGGTCCCTTGATGCCTTCTTCACCCTGCTGAGAACGTCCTTGGTGATTTCAGTGTCGGTCGCGACTATCTTCTTCGCTGGCGGCGTCACAATCACATCTCGCAGAGACTCTCGATAGCTGGTCGCAGGTCGAAACAGGACAACTAATCCACGGATAGGGCCTTTCGCGTCAGTCTGCCGTACTGCTGCATCCAATCTAGGATTATCTCGACGTCATAGCCAACGCAAAAGTCGGTAACGCCGAGTTTTGAGTACCGTTTGAGGGCCTTCTCGTATCCTGCTTCTCCCGAGGTGTAGTTCGTTCCAAGCTCCGCCCTCGGATGCTTGTCATACTTCAAGGCCAGCTTGATCGTTCGTTCCTCAGCCTCTCTTACCTTCGGATGGGAGAACTCGCCCGCATGGCCGATCGACATGGAATAGTCGCACGGACCGAACTGAATCATGTCGACATCGTCGAGGTTGAGTACGTCCTCCAGCTTGTCGTAGAGAGGCTTCTTCTCTATCATTATCGCGATCACAACTTCCTTCGCGTACTTCACGAATTCCTTGGAGCCGTTCTTGAGCGTGTATCCTTCTACTCTGTGGAGCCAGCATCCGTTCTTCCCTTTTGGCTCCGGGCGCACCGCCGCAATGGCGTCCTCAACGTCTTTTACAGTCCTGAAGTCCGCGAAGAGTACGTTCTGGAATCCAGCGCCTATCGCGCGCTGAGCGAGGAAATAGTTGGGGATTGGGTCTATCTTTATCATGGTCGACATATCGTAGAGTTCTGACGCTCTGGCTAGGTTTTCGAGCGCGTACAGGTCGAAGGGCGCATAAACGCTGCTGAACTCAACGTAGTCCATGGTTTCCGCGTTGCCTACAATCTCCATGAACCCAGGCCAAGAGCTGTGAAGATGCGTCCCCAGTGTCGGCCTGCCCTTTCTCATGAGTTCCCTGAGCTTGTTGCGCCTCAAAATCGGTGCCATGGACGAGCGCCAGGCGCGCCGGCGGTGATATAAGGTCTGTTTTGTGGTGTCCGCTCTTGACAGCCATGGTTGATAACAGCGGTAACTTGCGGAGGTTCGTCGGTAAGACGGTACTGGTGACCGGAGGAGGTTATGGTATCGGTCGGGCTATCGCGCTTCGCTTCGCCCGGGAGGGCGCAAATGTGGGCATCATAGAGCTCGACCAGCAAAGGGCGGACGAGACGGTGAAGCTAGCTGCGGGGTTGGGGCCAAAGGTCTATGCTGTTAGGGCCGACATATCGAGCTCCACGGATGTGAAGAGGGCGGCGGACGAGATATCGACACACCTCGGACCTATAGATGTGCTTGTGAACAATGCCGGAATCAGATTGGCGAGAAAGGTGCTTGAGATGACGGACGAGGAGTGGAACAGAACCCTGGCCGTGAACCTCAGCGGGATGTTCTACGCGACCAAGGCTGTAGCTCCGGGGATGATTGCAAGAGGCGGAGGGAAGATAGTGAACGTAGGCTCTATGAGCGCGCATGTGGGGCAGAAGCTTCGAGCCGCATATGGGACGTCAAAGGGAGGAATCCACCAGTTCACGCGGTCGCTCGCAGTAGAGCTTGGTCCCACCATAAACGTGAATGTAGTAGCTCCAGGCTACATAGCAGGTACGGGTATAACGCAGGACGTGGATAAGGACGCCAAGGCCGT
This sequence comes from Nitrososphaerales archaeon, assembly GCA_030038365.1. Taxonomy (GTDB): domain Archaea; phylum Thermoproteota; class Nitrososphaeria; order Nitrososphaerales; family Gagatemarchaeaceae; genus Gagatemarchaeum. The sequence goes on along the minus strand of JASHPA010000119.1, from coordinate 40,868 downwards.
CAGCTGGAATCTAGGAAGTACGCCGTTGGGTCGCGCGGGGACTCCCGATGATGTAGCGGCTGCCGTGGCATTCCTTGCGTCTGACGACGCCTCGTTCATAACCGGGGCAACGTTGCTGGTCGACGGAGGGTTGAGCATGTCGCGCTACATGCCGTCGAGCTAATCCTCGCCGAACGTCGCGAGGAACCCGTTCATTTTCCGATAGGTATCGAGGAACTCGAGGCCGCGAGGGGTGACACCGTAGTACACCTCCTGCCCTTCGGTCGTCTTCGTGACGAGCCCGAACGAGCAGAGACTCTCGACCATCCTCTTCAGTCTGTCGACCGGGACACCCACGCCATAGGAGATACGCGTAATCCTTCCGCCCTCCGGATACCTGCGGATGACCTCCAAGACGGTCGCATAGAGGTCGGCCCGAGAACGCTTGGTGTTCCTCATCCGCTAGTCGCCCTCCAATAACGGTCCCCTAAAGCGGAGGCTCCCCCAGCTTGTCGACCTTCTTCACGGGATGCGCTATCTTGACGTGCGCGTCGACCTTGAGCCCCGTCACGTAGGTGACCTCCTCCGCATCGCAGCCCGGACCGAGCTCGACCGATTCGGAAAATATCCGCCCAGCCCTGGAACCTGGACCGAGCACAAACCTGGAGGAATAGATGTCATCGACCTGGCTAGTCCCCGCCTGTACACGAAGGCGCTGTCCCCATACGAAGGCGCTCAAGCCGGGTCCGCTTGCTCCAACCTCGACCACCTCTGCCACGATCGGCCCCCTGCATCTGGAACTGCTCCCGACAAGAACCTCCTTCGCCTTGAGACCCTTACGCGTCTCGATTGAACCGTGGACCTCTGCATTCCCGGAGACTAGAGCCTTGTCGGCGGAGAACCTTCCGTTTACGAGCAGCGCCCCGCCGTTGAAGGTGTCCCTCACATCTGTCGAGCCGTGGACGTCCAGCCTTTCCGACACCGCGAGGGAGCCCTTGACATCGAACTTACCCTTGACGACCACCCGTACATTGTCACAGTCTCCCGCCACCAAAGTTACTCCATTTACCTCCATCTCGTCGCAATGCAGATCACCTTCCGCCTGCAGCTTTCCTGACGTGAGTATCTTCTTCCCGCTGGAACCGGCAGCGATCGAGCCGAAGCCGAAGATTTGGAGTTCGCCGAATTCCAGTTTGGACAAGCTCTCAAACTTTCCGCCGATATTTATCGTTCCCGTAATCGCGCCACCTCCCACCTCGGCCTTTCCTCCCACCTGGAGATCCTTCACCTCGAGACGCCCTCTGGCCTCTATCTTCCCGCCGACATCTACCGTCTCGGCCTGGAGAAGCTCTGATACTTCGGCGGTTCCCCCGACTCTCATCCTCTTGCAGGAGAGGGAATGAACGTTGACGTGCCCTCCGACATCCACCGTTTCGGCCTTGAGCAGTTTCTCGACCACTATCGAGTTGGATACGTCCACTGGTCCGTTGACCGTGAGATTCCCATTGACGCGCAGCTTCCCGGACCTGTGCACGGTGAGATTCTGGCATTCGAAGTCACACTCGATTTCGGCGTTGCCGTGGAACTCTGCGCCCCCGGTTACGACTACGGCGGTACCGTCAGCGGACTGGATTCTTGCGTCGTTGCCCACCTTCAGCTCGCCCTCGACGCGACCCAGCTTGACGGTGGTGCCCCCCGATACACGCAGATCAGCCATGAAGCTCGTCCCCGTCTGTGTGCACGTCTCTCTTTTGCATATCCATCACTTCGGGGCGAGCGCCTTTATCGCAGCGAAGTAGCCGATGAGCCCGAAAACCACCACGAAACCCGCTAGGTAGAGTATGTCGCCGGTGAACGTCGAGAGCTGGCTGCTCGAGAGGCTCCCGTTGATGATGAGCAGCCTCGCGGCTTCGTTGGCCTTGGAGATTGGGTTGACGTCGGCAATGTCCATTAGCCATTGTGGGAACGAGCTCGAAGGGAAGAGTGCGTTGCTCATGAAGATGAGGGGCAGAGTGAGGAAGTTCACTATCGCGACGAGCGAGTCGATGCTCTTCACGCTGAGGGCTATCGCCGTGAAGACGGACGACAGTCCGAGGCCCAGCAGTGAGAATGCCAGGAATATCCCAAGGAAGTCCACGACAGTGAACCCGGAGGGGAGCTCGAGGCCGTTCGGGATGACCAGCGCTATCAGGAACGTGAGGACGCCCAGGAATATCGCCTTCACGAAGTTCTGGAATACCCCGGAGAGGAATATCGACGCCCGAGATATGGGCGCGGTCAGGAGGGTGTTCAGGAACCCCAGTTGCCTGTCGAGGACGAGGTCTATCCCTCCGAAGGCCATGTTGAATACGAGTATCAGGCATATGACGCCGGCTGTGAGATAGGTGATGTAGGTTGGCGCACCCCCGAACGCGCTTGTCAGGACCCCCGACGCGCCCGATCCCGAGGGAATCAGGTTTGTCGGGTTGAAGGAACTCCCGAAGAGCGCGATGTAAAAGATCGAGGTGACAAGGCCCGGGACGACAGCCGCGGGATTCCTGATCCACTTCTTGAGGGACCTTGCGGAAAGTACGAATGTTTCGTTGATCATTCTTGACTCTACCTTGCTCTCTCCATCATGAAGTTCTGCGTCATCGAGTCGCTCTCTGTGGCGTCCTCGTCTCTCATCGACCTGCCGGTCACCTCGAGGAACACCTGGTCCAGTGTGGGCTTGGTAAAGGAGATCTCCACAATCTGAATGTTCTTCTTGACGACGGCTTCGACGATGACAGGCAGCGCCTTTTCTGTCCTCGGGAGCTTGATCCTGTAGACTTGGGCCACCTTGGTCACCTCAGAGATGTCCTGGATGCCCTTGAAGAACTCGGTAAGGTCGGGCGCGCCTTCGCCGAGCTCAAGGGTCAAGATATCCCCTCCGAGCCTCCGCTTCAGCTCAGCGGGTGTCCCGGATTCCTTTATGACGCCCTTGTCGACTATTGCTATTCTCTTGCACAGGGAGTCTGCCTCTTCTAGGTAGTGCGTAGTCATGAAGACCGTGAGACCCTTCTCGCGGTTCAGCTGCGCGATGTAGTCCCACATTTTCTCCCTCGTCTGGATGTCGAGTCCTAGTGTCGGTTCGTCAAGAAAGAGTACCTTCGGCATGTGGACAAGACCCATGGCCAGCTGGAGACGCCTCCTCATCCCTCCTGAGTAGGTCTTGACCCTCCTGTCCGCGGCACCATCAAGGTCGACAAGCTTCAGCAGTTCTTCGGACCTCTTCCTGGCCTCTGTGCCTCCCATGTGGTGCAGGTTGGCCGCGAGCATGATGTTCTCTATTCCCTTGAGTTCGTCATCGGCGGTGAGCTCCTGAGGGACGAGTCCTATGCTGTCCCGTACGGCTCCGGGCTCTTTCTGCACGTCGTGCCCGTTCACAGAAGCCTTGCCTTCGGTGATGGTCGCCAAGGTGTTCAGCATTTTTATCGTCGTGGTCTTCCCGGCACCGTTCGGTCCAATGAGCCCGAAGACTTCGCCCTCCTCGATTGAGAAGGATATGTGGTCGACGGCCTTGATCTTGCCGTTGTAGACCTTTGTTAGGTTCTCTGCCTCTATCATAGCTGTCATTACGATTCGTCTCTTGACAGCATCACGTTCTGTGAGCAGCTCTTCCTGCTATCATTCAGTCCCAATTGAATTCGCCAGAGCCGACTTTGGCCGTTCAGGATAAAAGCTCAGCTCACTCCTTGTAGTCACGCGATGTGAGTAGTGCTACGTGAAATGGATTTAAGGGGACGGAACCGCGATTTTGCCAAATGGCCAAAGTCGACGTCCAGCTCGACATAGGTGAGAACCACTACGACCCGATGAAGTTCGTCGAGGCGGTTCAGTACTCGGAGGACTTGGGGTTCAAGACGGCGTGGCTCGGCGACCACTTCGTCCCGTGGTACCATTCTGCGAACAGGTCCGCCTTCGTGTGGAGCGTCTTGGGTGTCGCTCTCGAAAGGACTAGTTCGATAAAGCTCGGTCCGCTCGTAACCACCCCGATTGGTGCGAGATACCACCCCGCGATAGTCGCCCAGGCCAGTGCCACGCTCGACAACATGTATCCCGGGAGGTTCCTGCTCGGCGTGGGCAGCGGGGAGGCACTTAACGAGAGGCCGTTCTGGAACGGGAGATGGCCGGACTGGGAGGAGAGGATGGAGAGGCTCGTCGAAGGGGTCCAGCTTATCAGAAAGCTGTGGGATTCGAAGAAACCCTTCGCCTTCGAGGGAAAGTACTACTCGGCGGATTTTTACTACATGTACACACGGCCGAAGACCCAGATTCCGATTTACTTCTCGGCTGTCGGAAGACGGGCGTCCCATTTCGCCGGTCTCTGCGCGGACACTCTCGTTACGATCGTTCCGCGGAACGACGCGAAGAAGTTCAGGTCCATCATAGTCCCCGAGTTCAAGCGGGGGCGGAAGGAGGCTGGGAAACGGGGTGGAGGCGTACAGGCCCACGTGAGCTTCAGTTTCGAGTCGCCGGAGACTCTCAGGAGAGACTTCTACCCGTCACTAGGATGGTTGAAGAAGGATTCATGGAGCATCAAGGACCCGATAGCGGTTGAGGAAGCCGGGAAGCATGTGACCGACGAGGAGATTAGGGTCGGGATGCTTCTTTGCAAGAACTGGTCCCAGTTCACTAAGGAGCTACAGGCCTACGTCGAAGGAGGTGCGACCGAAATATGCCTCTCGTCTGGCGCAGACAAGAAGCGGATAAAGGAGATAGGCGACAACGTGCTTTCTGTCTTTTGAGCCGCGCCGCTAGCCAGCGAGGGCGCTCTTGATGCATTAGCTCCTGATCTCGTCCAAAATCGAGTAGAGCATCGACGCGTCGTAGGCCTCGTAGCCTTTCTCGGCCGCCTTCGAGATATAACGGTCAGCAAGCTCGAGCAACGTGAGTCGCACCTGGTCGTCTTTCGCGCTCTGCAAGATGATGCCGAGGTCCTTCTCGAGGTTCCGCATCGACGCGCCCGCTTTCATGTCCCCTGAGATGACCGTCGAGGCGACGTGCCGGAAGACTGGTGAATCTCCCCAGCTCATTGAGATTATCCTTTGCAGGTCCTCGATCTTCAGGCCCATCTTCTTGGCCCAGAAGTATGCTTCTGCCACGCCGACGAAGTAGACCCCCACCAGGGCTTGGTTGAACAGCTTCATCCTCAGTCCGGACCCTGATTCGCCCAGATAGAAGACATTCTTTCCTATCTTCGAGAATATCTCCCTGGACTCGTCGAATGCGGAACGGTCGCCGCCAACCATGATGGAAAGGGTCCCAGCGGCGGCTCCCTCGGGTCCCCCGCTCACTGGAGCGTCCAGGAAGTAGGCGCCCTTCGCGCGCAGCTTTCCGGCTACCCCGATGGAGGCGGAAGGGCCAATCGTACTCGTGTCGATCAAGATGGTACCAGGCGACAGTCCGTGGACTATACCCTTCTCACCGAGCACCACAGTCTCGACTGCCTTCGAATCGAGCAGGGCAAGGACGATGATCCTGCATTGCTTCGCCACCTCCTGAGGTGAACTGGCGGAAACCGCGCCGGCACCGACAAGCTCTCCGACGGGCTGCGGACTCCGGTTGTAGACCACGACTTCATATCCGGCGCGTAGTAGGCTCTTAGCCATCCGGCTTCCCATTACCCCAAGACCCACGACACCTACTCTGCGGTTTGAGCTGCTATTTGCCGTCATTCGACGGAAGTTGGGCGCGTCGAATAGATGAGTCTTTCCGGTTCCTCACTAGGAAGAGAGGGCACTGAGAAGTCTCGCACCGACGGGGCTCCCCCATCCTGTGCAGGCGTCCCAGCCGGGGCCCGCCTCATAGGCACCATTGGTGCCCTTGACGATGTCACTGAATCCGGTCCGGGAGATACTTGCGTACAGAATGGGATTGACGTACCCTACCGGTTTGCCGGTGCTCTGGCTGATCAGGGTGAGCAGGCCGGACCAGAGGGGGGCGACTGCGCTCGTCCCTCCCACAGCGATTTGCTGCCCGTCGACCATTATTCTGTAACCTGTCTCAGGGTCCGCGTCGGCCGAGACATCGGGAACGCCGCGCCCGACCTTCGAGCCCGGGTTCGCTGATGGCGGCACGCCTACGCCCGTCTGCCATGAAGGAAGAGCGAAGACATCGCTGACTCCCCCTCCCGTGGCTCCTCCGCTTGGCAGGTCGTCCCACACGACCTGGCTGGTTATCCCGCCGCTCTTGACGCTGATGTGTGTCCCTCCGCAGCCAACGGCATACTGTGAGGACGCCGGAAAGTCGACGTGTGCGAGGCCGTCGTTGACCCCGTCTGACGACCCGTCGTCGCCCGAGGCCACCAGGACCGTAAATCCCATGGTTGCGGCGTCCTGGAGGGCTTGGTCGAGGGACTGAATCCCTTGCGTCGTCCACTCGGACTCTGCGTCTCCCCAGCTTATCGAAATGGCACCTGGTGTTCCTAGGCTGTCATGAACCGCCGCGTTCACAGCATCGACGAAGCCCGCATCGGTATTGGGCGCGAAATAGACGACAATCTTCGCCTTGGAGGCGATGGTACCGACTACCTCTATGTCCAGAAGGACCTCGCCGTCGGCTCCGTTGGCGTCTCCCGTGGGTGAGTTGGTGGCGCCGTCGACCGAGACGGAGGTTACAGAAGGCAATGCTATCCCGAGCCCTGCGCAGTACGTCTGTATGTCCTTCATAGAGTAACCGCCGCCGAGTTCGATTATCCCAATCGTCTGGTTCGAGCCATCCAGTCCCGAAGGGAAATCGTAGAATCCAGCCACCTGTGGGGGTGTATACGACACTCCCGCGGAGACCATGGGCCTGAACCTGATGTGAGCGCTAGCTTGTCTGCGATTGTCCAGACCGAGCACTGCGCTCACGATGGGCACGAGCTCGGGGCTCAGATAGACCGGCCCGGTGCGTCCGCGGTAGACGCCACGGGAAGGATGTCTGTACTGCGCGAGGGCGACACCGAAGGCCTTCCCTACCCCAGCGACCGTCCCAGAGAGGACCACTGAGCGTTTCGCAGAACTGGCCTCGACCACTTGCAAGGAGTTCTTCTTGGCGAAGTCTCTCACCTTCTGCAGCTCTTCCTTGCTCGAGCCGAATTTTGCCTCGAACTCTGACCGCGTGAGATAAGAGCGGTCACGAGGCCGCTTGGAGCCTAAGTCGTTAACGAGGGCGCGTTCCTCTTCCGGGCGCCGTGGCCGCAGCACGACGGTAACCCTGATCATCTCCGTGGGATTGAGCCTCCCGTAGGGCTTCGCCCCCTTGAGTGGTCTGCGTTCGCTCCCTGCGAGAGGCGCCCGCTTAGAGGCTGCAGACACTTCGATATCTCCTCGATGAATCCGTCAGTTTCGGTCTCGCATCCGCCTTACATGCCCTTCCGAAACTCTTTCACTTCGCCCGTCGTTGAGTCTACTACGAGATGAGCCGTGTCTGAGAACATCGCCTTGGGTTTCTTGTATTCCACGTCGACGCTCCAGGTTCCCTTCACCTCTTCGAGCTTGGCCGAGGTGATGTCGAAGTCGTCGGCACCTACGGCCAGTTTGACGTGCTCAGCGACGCGTTTCTTGAGGTCATCAAAGGTTAGGGGCGGCAATTTCTGCTCTCGACCTGCCGTCGTCGCTCTGCGGCGTTCATATAAGGTTGAGTCGAGCGCCGTCATTTCCGTTTGCGCCGGGATGGACTAGAGGCCGCCAGTTCTGTCCACTTGGCGGCGAATTCGTCCCTCTTTGGCCTGTAGACAGAGGCGAAGAATTCTCCGCCGGACAGGAGCGTATTCCGGTCGAAGTGGCGGACATAGTCGAGCGCGTCATCCCAAGCCGACTGAAACCTTCCGCCGAAGCGAGCAGCAATCTGTCTCTCAAAGTCCTCCTTTGTCTGTGGCTTGCCGCCTATCTCGAAGAGCTTGTCGTTACCCGGTTGGGTGTATGCCTTCTCGTCTCCTAGATGATATTCTCCAGAAGTACTAGGATTGCTGCGGGAAGGTGGAGTCGTTCTTGATACGCCTGACGTCCCCTTGAACCCCCGTTTCGCGGCAGCATAGAATATCGCCCGGTTCAGGCCCCAAGAAAGAGCCGACTCCATGGGTAATCCCAGTTCGAAAGCTCGGGCGGCCTGGAGAGTGGCCATCACCTGGAAGCGTCCCACGGTCATGATTGGTCGCCAGCGCCGCGACCCTATAATCGTTGTGCGCCGAGGTCGACCGAACTGCATTTAACGGCCGACCGGATGTTTTCTGCCATGCAAGCCGCCTCGGACAAAGTCATCCTGACCGCCGCGGTCACAGGGGCCATTCATACCCCCACGATGAGTCCATACCTGCCGATCACACCGGAGCAGATAGCTGATGACGCTGTGAAGGCCGCCGAAGCAGGGGCAGCGATAGTCCACATACACGTCAGGGACCCGCAGACGGGCAAGCCGACGCCTGACATAGAGCTGTTCAGGACTGTCCTGACATCGATAAAGAAGAGGTCCGACGTCATAATCAACACCACTACGGGCGGCGGGATGGGGATGACGCCCCAAGAGAGGCTCAAGGTGGTACCCGCCTTCAAACCGGAGCTCGCTTCCTTCAACATGGGCTCGATGAACTTCTCGACCTATCCCCTGCTCCAGAAGTACAAGACATGGAAGTACGACTGGGAGAAGCCCGCCATCGAGGCGACCAAGGACTACATATTCCGCAACACCTTCGCGAGCATGGAGGAGTTCTGCAAGGCCATGAAGGAGAACGACACCAAGCCCGAACTCGAGTGCTACGACGCCGGTCACATATACAACGCAAACAAGCTTATCATGGATGGTTTGCTTACTCCTCCCGTCCACATCCAGTTTGTGCTGGGGATTCTGGGCGGGATAGGTCCCGCGGTGGAGGATCTCGTCACGATGAAGACAACAGCGGATCGTGTCATAGGTCCAGAGAACTATACGTGGTCGGCCGCGGGACCAGGTAGGTTCCAGTTCGGCTGCGGCATCACTGCTTCACGTATGGGTGGCCATGTCAGGGTCGGGCTGGAAGACAACGTCTACCTGAAGAAGGGCGTCCTGGCGAAGAGCAGTGGCGAGCAGGTGGCCAGGATAAGAGAGCTCATTTTCGAAATCACTGGGCGAGAGAGCGCGACCCCCGACGAGGCGAGGGCGATGCTGCACCTCAAGGGCAGAGATAAGGTCGCCTACTGATACTCGACGGCGGTCGGTATATTGAAGACGACGAAGGCAGACAGTGATACCGAGTCTTTCCTCCGGTCGCTCGTACCCGCGGAGGACCGTGTCACGTCAAGACGATATTCGGGCCGGTCACTGACTTTGTGAACTCGAGCCCTCTCGCGAACATCTTCGGAAAGTAGGTCTTCGCGCGCCTGTCTGGGTAAGAGATGCCGAGCGTCAGACTTCAGACTTCCATCGCTTCAGGCTGAAACCAAGTTCCCTGAACTTCGCCTGTTCCCGCTGCTCTCGGGAGATCAGCTCGGTCGCGTTGCTGAGGACCTGTGACAGCTTGTCAGCCGGGAACTTGCACGCCCCGCACTGGTCCATGTGGACTATCTCTCCCGGTGAGACCGTCATCCCTGCGACCTTGACCTGCATGCCGACCTCCCTAAGCTGAACAGGACCGTGCCCGGATGTCAGGCCGGAGGCAAGATACTGTACATTCATGGCCTTAATCTCCACATAGTCCCTCATCGGACCATCTGTAAGGACTCCTTCCACACCGAGTGCTTTGAACTGGGTCGTCATGTTGCCTCCAAACAGCCCAGAGAGTCTATCGAGTCCGTGGGAGTAAGACTGCTTCGCTACTAGAATGACTGGCTTTGGGATCGCATCCAAGTGGTCGGGCAGTGCCCACTGACTGGGCTTCGTGTGCTCTGGTCTCTCGTCGGAATACCATGCTGTGGCCGCGTAGCCGCAAACTGGCGCGTATTCGGGGTAGATACAACGCACAGAGGTGTCCGTGTAGTATTCCCCGCGCCATGCATCATACAGCGCCAGACAGAGGTCGCTCCCCGGATAGGTGGCGACCACGTTGCATATCGTCGCGGTATCGAACTTCCTCAGTTCCCTGATAATCCTCGCTTCTTCCCGCTGGTTCTCCATTCCCACCTTTGCGCGCGCCGCCTGCGTTCATCTAAGCGTTGCTGACGTGCATAGCCACCTCTTATCATTCGAGGCTCAGGTAGAGGAACAGAGTGTACGCGCAGATGGTGAACACGTCTGCAGCCAGACTGGAAAGACCAGGTTCTATGGTTGGCGGTCCGATAAGACTGTCGAAGATTGGGTAGGTCAGAACTGCTTGCACGAGCAGCGCGAACAAGACCACGACGAGGCCGAGCGCGAAGTTCGCCCTGGTCTCCGTGTACATCTTTCCATATACCACGACGAGTGCTACGAGAAGAGCCACGTTTATCGTAGTGAGGACGATGTGGAACTGGAAGAGTGGATCAGTAGGGAAGTTGTGGAAGAAGAACGGGGGACCACCTCCGAACCTGTACTGCGGCGTCTCCGTGGTCACGGCGAGCGACATCAGCTCCCCAGCCACGAGCCCGATCAGGAGGACTATCGGTACCCACAGTTTCTGCTGGTAGGAACGCTTTGGTTTCGGCTGGGGAAGGGCCTGAGATGAGGCCGGTGATACAGGTTCCTCGCCGGGTCCGCTCATCGCTGCCTGCTACCTCCCTCTTTTGTTCCTTTTTCTCTCTTCAAGATTGCCTCGAGTTTGTCCCAGTGCGCCTCCATGTTCTCGGACACGAAATAGACCTTGCCGTACTTGTCGCCCTCAGTGAGCACCAGCCGGTTCGACTCCAGGACCCTCAGGTGATGTCTTACCGTGGTGTAGTCGAGGTGCAGCGCGAGCGAAAGCTGCTGGGCGTTCCTCGGCTCCGTCCTTATGCTGTAGAGGACTAGGGCTCTAGTGCGCGCACCTGCACTCCCGGCGAAAAGCCACCACAGGAGCCGCTCAAAAGAGTCCATTGTGACGCCGCTCGCGGTTCCCATCAATAATTCTATCGTCGATTGCTTTGTCACACTGCGTCGAGACAACGATACTAGTAACCACCAAGCTAGGGCGGCGGCCTCGTCCCCAGCGTAACATCCACGGTCATCTCCTGGCCCGACCTTATGATGCCTAGCTGTACTGTCTGTCCGGACACGGTATACTCCTCAAGGTAGCTCGACAGGGCATTCCCGTTGATTATCTTTGTCCCGTTGACGGAGATGATGACGTCTCCGCCTACGAGATACTGCGCGCCGTCGACGGTGACCGTGGTCGTGCCAGCTCTCAGACCGGCCTTGGCTGCGGGGCCTCCGCTGACTACGTCCTCGATTAGCACACCATATGTGATATTGGTACCGGAATCCTGCGCGAGCTGGTAGTTCATGTCGGAGGTCTCGATGCCCAGGTAGGAATGTTGGTCGTACGTACCGTTGGATATCAGCGACGGAAGCTCCTTGAGGATCGTGCTTGACGGAATCGCGAAACCGATGCCCTGCGACCCGTTGACGGTGGCCGTGGTTATCCCTACGACATAACCGGCTGCATCGAAGAGTGGGCCGCCGGAGTTACCTGGGTTTATGGGCGCGCTGAACTGTATGATATCCGAGATGGCGAAGCCGTTCGTCGTCGACTCCTGTATGGTTCCTCCGAGCTGGCTGATTATGCCGAAGGTTATCGAGCCAGAGAGCCCATACGGGTTCCCGATGGCCACAACTGGCTGCCCGATGACCAGGTTGTCGGACGATATCACTTCGAGTGGCACGAATTCGCTCGTCGGCGCGGTCGGCACCGAGACGACGGCGAGGTCGCTGTAGACATCCGTGCCGACTACCTTGAGCGGATAGGAGTCTCCATCAGAGAATGTCACGGTCATGTTGCTGACCCCATCTACCACATGGTTGTTCGTGACGATATAGTACTGGTTCAGGTATGAGATGGCGAACCCCGACCCGAGCACAGTCTCGACCCCGGATTGGGTGCTGTCGCTGACGAGTTCGGTACCCTCGATGGTCACGACGCTGGCGTTCGCCGCCGCGTAGATCTGCTCCGCGTTTATCGACTCCGAACCTGTACCGTTGCCACTCGGCTGGCTCGTGAGGGACGCCAGCTGCGACTGGAGTTCGCTGTTCGTACTCTCGAGACTAGAGATGGAAGTCTCCAGATTGCTGATCGTCGAGCTGTCGGCGTTCGAGCTGGTGTTATTGTTCCTCGCTTCCGCGAAGTAAATCAGTCCTGAGCCCAGAAAGAGCGCGATAACTAGAAGGACGAGGGTGACCTTCCGGCTTGAAGTCTTTTCTTCTGGAATTGTTTCCATGGGGAAAACCTCTACGTTTGTCCATCTCCGCCAAGCGTCCCGGGCTTCAGTGACATGCTCCTAGAAGCCTCGATTGTACATATTTAGCATATTTCCAGAATGCTTCCCTAATCCTTAGAGAATTTGGAGCCGAGTCCGCTACGCATCCCGATCCAATCTTGTGGAGATTCAATAATGATTGAGGGTCCATTACGGAAATTGGCTAATTACGACTGGGAGGTTCAATGTAGACGTGGAGGTGAAACAAAATGAGTCTTACATTCAGCACTGACAGGAGGACAGTCCTGGCCGCTGCAGTCATAACAGTGGCAGTCCTGGCAGCTCTTACCGCGCTGACCTTCGCGTCGGCCCAGACCGAGACAACGTCGACATCCAGCACTTCGTCTTCGAGCACGACCAGCCAGTCGGTGTCTTCTACCTCAGGCCCCTGCGCCGGTATGTCTAGCAGTGGAACAGGCACCACGCCAAGCGGAACGACACCCACATAGGAACACAGAGCCATGTCCGGCAGCATGCTCCTTGTCTTCGCGTCCCAAGGAGCACCTGCTTGCCCGGGCGTCGGGGGTGATACACGACGCGGAGGCTTCAGTATATAGTCGATGAGCGCATCCTAAATAGAGAACCGTGCTTCGCGCCCAATCATGAGAATCCTCGTCACCGCTGACACGCACATCCCTGACTGGTATCATGAGCTTCCGGGCAGGTTAGTGGAGGATGCGAGGAAATCCGACCTTGTATTACTTGCGGGGGATATCGTATCGAGGCAGGTGATTGATACGCTGGCGTCGTGCGCCCTGGTCGAGGCAGCATATGGAAACTTTTGTGACGACGAACTGAAGAGGTCGCTACCGTCGAAGAAGACCCTCGAGTTATCGGGTCGGAAAGTGGGACTGACCACGGCCATCTCGGGACGGGGCACGACGCTGATGAAAAATCTCTCAGTCTCTTCGATGGAAGGCTCGATGTGCTCGTTCACGGCCACACGCACCATGCTCATCAAAGAAAGCTCAGAGGAATCTTGGTGCTGGAACCTGGGTCCCCACTCGATACAAAGTTCACATCCAGCCGCTCGTATGCCATCCTGAACCTGGACGACGAGATTTCGGTCGAGTTCGTACCCCTCCCCTAGCGGCGTGGTTAGCTAATCTGGCGATATGCTCACGCTATCTGGCAGCTTTTGTCGTAAGAGCGATTGGAGTTTCGGCATGTCCTCGTCCGGCACCTTGACGCGCACCTTTCTGCCCTCCACCGAAAGTGTCAGGCGATCTCCCTTGAGTACGGCCTCGGAGACCAGGGAGTATGGAATTCGCAGGGTGACCATGCCCCGGCGCCGGACATCCTGTACGGACAGGCTAGCGGCGAAGTCGCGCCTGCGTCTGGCGATGCTCCTACCAGCGTAATATATCACCACTGCGACAAGGGCACCAAAGATGACGCCGAGGATGCCTAGGATGGCAGTCAGCGCCACAAGGATCACGATACCGGCGATAGTCAAGGACTGAGGGACGAGTCTGACTTTGAGAATGGCGTCGTCGGCGAACCAATAGTCATGATATGAACCGCCCCAGACCCTCAGGACCTGGCTCAACTCGGTTTGCACTGCACATAGAAAGAGAATTTAGGGCTTGCTTCGGACGTAGGCCCCAGGGAGCATGCCAGGAGAATCGATGCCGAAGGAAAACAATGCCTATTCGCGCGTGGAGGCGCTGCTGAAGGACCACGAGAGGAGAATCAAGATTCTGGAGCAGCTGGTCACGGCAAAGCAGGATGCCGAGACGCCGAAGCCTGTTGTTATCGTACCCGCTGCCCCCGCGGCGCCCTCGAAGCCAACCGTGAGGCAGCTGGTACTCGAAAAGGCGCCTGCAGACGACGTCCAGAGGTGCGTTGTCATCGCGTATCATTTCGAGAAGCGTGAGGACTACAAGTCGTTCAACGCCAAGGACATCGAGAAGGGTTTCGTCGAAGCAAGGGAGAAGGTGCCGGGCAATGTCGCCGACAAGATCCTCAAGAATGTCTGGAAGGGACATATGATGCAGGTGCCGGAGGAGAAGGATGGTCTGAAGGCGTATGTCCTGACCAACGCCGGAATCAAGTTCGTCGAATCAGGGCTGAAGTAGGGTTCCGGCCGTGGCCTGCCGGCCTGAGAATGCTTTTATCGTGTGAATCAGCTTGCGCCATCGAGTCGGATGGCGAGAGTGGTCCAGGTCAAGGGCGAAACCCCTAGGTTGGAGGACTATCTGGAAGCGATATACCACCTTATCCACGACAAGGGATATGCGAGCACCCTGGACATCTCTGACACCTTGAAGGTGAAGCCGCCTACGGTTACTCTTACGGTCCAGAAGCTGGCCGCCAAAGGATACCTGATTTACGAACCCTACAGAGGAATGACACTCACGAAGAAAGGAGAGAAAACGGCGTTGTCTGTAATCTCTCGGCACAACATAATCTCGGAGTTCCTGTCGCTGATAGGCGTGGAGGAGAAAGTGGCTTACGAGGACACGGAAGGAATCGAGCATTACATTCAGCCGATTACGATTCACAAGATAGAGAAGCTCGTCGATTTTTTGCGGAAGAACCCTGACCAGCTCCGCGCAATCCGTGACTACATAGACGACTAGCGCTCACGGCAAACCCTTAATCCGGGATTGAACGCGTCGGGTATCCTTGAGACTAGACGGAAAGGTCGCTCTGGTGACCGGTGGAAGCAGGGGGATAGGGGCTGCAGTGTCGCGGGCGTTCGCGACGGAAGGCGCGGCCGTGTTGGTTAACTTCAGGACATCGGAGACGGAAGCTAACGAAGTAGTAGCCAGCATAAGAAAGTCGGGCGGGGAAGCGTTGCCCGTCAAGGCCGATGTCTCGAACCCTGAGGAGGTCGGCAGGATGTTCGACCTCATAGAGGAAAGGTTCGGCAAGCTGGACGTGCTGATGAACAGCGCTGGCGTGGCCGACGCGAGCATATGGAACGCTACCTTGGACGAAATCACTCAGACGATGTGGCAGAAGGTTCTCTCGACGGATGTGGTGGGCGGGTTCTCGTGCGACCAGCGTGCTGTCCCGCTGATGGCGAAGGGTGGTACGATAATCAACATCTCGTCCACTCCCGTGCTTGTCGGTGATACCCAGGGCCTCGTCTATGCCTGCGCCAAGGCTGCTGTGTTTACGAAGACCAAGATGCTCGCGAGGATGCTTGCCCCGAGAATAAGGGTGAACTGCATGATTCTCGGCTCGATTGAGACGGGCTGGGTCGACTGGCTTGGCAAGGAGGTGGCGGAATCATACCGCAGCTCAATACCGGAGGGGAGGTTCGGGAGACCGGACGAGGTCGCCAACGTAGCCGTCTTTCTGGCGAGCGATGATTCGAGCTATATCACTGGCCAGGGAATCGTGGTAGATGGCGGCGAAGTGATGGACTGAGGTTCCTATCCGGGAGTAGTCCCGGCAAGCGCGCCTAGGCGACGCGCCTTTCTGTTAAGCCAGTAACGGAACGCAAGGAAGTAGATTACAACCGGCACCAAGACGTACGTCCAGCCGAAAATGCCGCCGGCGTAGGTGCCGACCGCGGAGAGGGCGAAGAACTCCCAGCCCGGCTTTATTCCCCTGTTTCTTTCCCAAGTATAGACAAGGGCGAAGGCGACTGCTGGTACTACAAATGCTATGAAAATCGCAGTGTAGCCCGCCTCGAAGGTGAAGATAGCAAATGCGAGGGCGGCAGAACAACCTATCGCCGTCTGGATGCTCCTCCGCCTGTTCGCGCCGCGAATGTCCGCCTCTGGCGGCTTCGGGGGTCGCACGAGCTCCTTCCCGCACTCGGGACATCGCTTGGTCCCTGCGGGAAGCGAGAGCCCACATCGTGGACACATGAGGTTGTCTTCCGACATCTTAAGGCGTGCACGACGAGTGTGTTGTTTATACGCGATGTGGTCGTGCGGTCAAAGGCCGCAATGTGGTCTCGAACTACAGTAAAGATATTCGATGATGCTTATTTACTCGGCGGACGGTATTCTTGGAAGGTTGCGACGACTCGTTCGGCCATCGGCGGCCACAGGATGATTACAATGGGCTTTTCCGGATGCGGGGCTAACCGGGTACGATGACGACCCTTGGTGTCCACCGAGAAGGAAATCGAAACAGTTCAGGAAATACTGTCGAGCCTGACCGCGACGAAGTTCGAGATAACGAACGTTCCAGACCAGTTCAGAAACCGGTCGCTCCAGCCTAAATGGTTCCTCAAGTGCAGCGATATGAAGCGGGCGAGGGTGGTTCCATACCTGAACGAGATCTGGAAACAGGAGAATGGGGAGATATGGCTCGAGTCCCTTCCCCTGGGCGATACCATCGACTGGATCGAGGTAGCCTACGGAGAGGAGTCTGCCGCGGCGTCTATAGACGTGAACTACTCCGAGTTCGACAGCAAGGAGTTCCAGGCAAGGTTCGATCGCGAATATCCCCTAGTCTATCAGAGAATACAGCGATACGAGGAGGTGGCGGACCGCGTGTCGAGAGAGAAGAAGGTGCACCTGAATCTCAGGAAAAGCGGTTCGAAGGGCATAGTCGTTTTCACGTTCGCGGCCAAGATAGCGAAGGCGGACAGCAAGACGCTCGCCAAAAAACTCGGGACAGGCGTGGACGCGCTGAAAGAAGCCTACGCCCAGGCCATGCAGGTGTAGCTGCATGAGGGTAGGGATGGCCCTACGCGCCACCGTCTTTGGACCTGAATTGATGAGCAGGTTCGTCTCCCTGATTGACGACACCGGCGTCGATTCTGTCTGGTTCCCATCAGTCGGGAAGGCCTTCGACGCCCTCGATATGTGCGGGATCGCGCTGGGGAAGACCCGGCGCCTCCGCGTAGCTACAGGTGTGATCAGGTCGCAAGATTATGGGGTTGAGACGCTGCTCGCCAGAGTCAATACCCTGAGCGAAGGGTCCGGAGGAAGATTAATCCTAGGAGTAGGCACAGGCTCTGGAACAGGCGGCCCTGCCGTGCGAGGGCTGGTGAGCCTTGCGTCGAAACTCCGTGAGACCTATCCCGGACGGATGGTTCCTCCCATATTCTTCGCCGCCCTGAGAGAGAGGATACTGGCGGTGGCAAGACAACATGCCGATGGTGCCGTACTCAACTTCTGTCCTCCGAGCTTCGTGAACAGCATATGGCCGAAGGGAAGCAGCAGGAAGTTTACGCTCGGATGCTACATCAAGCTGTTCTTCGCGGAGAAGGACACCGCCGCGAGGAAGATGCTGGTCGATGAAATCAGGATGTATGACCGGATTCCCCAGTACCACGCGATGTTCGAACAGATTGGAGTCTCAAATGTCATCCGGAAGCTCCACTACGGATTCTCGATTCCCGATGAGCTTCTGGAGATATCGTTGGCGAACCCATCTGACGAAGAGGTCATCGTGATGCTGGAAAAGTTCGTGGGGGCAGGTATTGACCTCCCAATCATTTATCCCTACGTGTCGGGAGACGAGGGATACAAGAGTTCCGTCGTAGAAAGGTTGAGCAGGCTGGCGTGAATCAGGCTGGTTCGGTCGCCACGGCCTTCGGGACGAACTTGAGCGATATGGAGTTGGCGCAGTGCCTTGTGTTCTTCCGGGTGAAACCCTCCCCAATGAAGACGTGGCCTAGGTGTGCTCCACAGGCCGCGCACTGTATCTCGGTGCGGTATCCGTCCGCATCCCTGACCCTCTTCACGGCCCCTGGAATCTCGTCGTCAAACGACGGCCACCCGCATCCGGCGTCGAACTTGTCCTCGGAACGATACAGCGGTGTCTCGCATCTCCGGCAGACGTAGATGCCAGCCTTGAAGTTGTGCTCGTATTCGCCCGAGAAGGGCATCTCAGTTCCCTTGTGGACTATGACCTCCTCCTCTTCAGGGGTGAGCTTGTTCATATTCAATCTCAATCGCGGCTTTGGAGCTTCCCGTGCGTATTAAGCTATCCGGCTGATTCCGAAGACTGGACTGGCAGGACGCCCAATCTATAAGACGACCGTGGCTTCTCGAGCAGGCGGATGAAGCTGACATCCCTGAAGAGACCGTTCATCTGCCTGGTAGTGAGCGAGGCATCGCCAAAGAAGACGATTGGGCTCATCGACGCATACGAGGAAAAGGTAGACGCGTTCGAGGTGAACCTTGCGATGCTGGAGGAGAAGACCTTCGGAGAGATATTCGCTTCGACCAATCGCCCTTGCCTAGCGACCAACAGGCGGCCGAGCTTCATGGTATTCTATGGATATCGTGATTGTCCTCCGGTGACCGAGGAAGAGAGGGCCCTTAGGCTGGTGAAGGCCTTGGACGCTGGCGCGGCAGCTATCGACTGCGAACTCGACATGTTCGATGAGGCGCACCAAAAAGTCAAACCGCGATATCTCAGCCGGGAGGAGAGAAAATATGCAGAGTCAGGCTCACCGCCGGCAGAGCTTTCAAAGGACAGGCGATTCGTGGCGAAACAGAAGGAGATGGCTCGCAGCGCGAAGAGCATCGGCGCAGAGATGGTCTTCTCCTGCCACACTCAGACCGTGATAGACAGAAGACAGGGAGCCATGATCATCTCAGCGATGCAGAGGAGAGGGGCTGACCTCGGAAAAATCGTATCTCTTACGTTTGACGCCGGAGACCTGGTTCCCTTCATCGACACTGCCGTCGCGCTGAAGACCGCGTCCACCATTCCCTTCAATCTGATGAACGTGGGCAGCGAGTCCATCCTCGGCAGGCTGCTTTCTGTCAAGCTAGGCTCCTCGTGGGTCTATTGCAGGCCTGACCTGGGCGCCGCGTTCAAGGGCCAGCCGAGCATAGACCAAGTGAAGGCCTTCTTCGGTATGACAGGGCTGCGCCCGCCGGCCCGAATCTAGTTCTTGCGATCGTAGGCGTCGAGGAACTTTCCGAACCTGTCAACAAAGCCCGCAAGGTCCTCCTTCGTGTGTGCATTGGTAATC
This sequence comes from Nitrososphaerales archaeon, assembly GCA_030038365.1. Taxonomy (GTDB): domain Archaea; phylum Thermoproteota; class Nitrososphaeria; order Nitrososphaerales; family Gagatemarchaeaceae; genus Gagatemarchaeum. The sequence goes on along the minus strand of JASHPA010000119.1, from coordinate 21,647 downwards.
CCGTGATGGAAGAGTTCGTGATAGTGGAAGAGTACCCCGTTGTCGAGCATGTACTTCCTGAACGCCGCGTACATCTTCGCATTGACGGCCATCGTCTCACGGTAGTTCGTGATTACGCGGTCGGAGAAGAATATCTGGAACTTCCCACCGACTCCCTGGAAGTGGATCCCGTACTTTCGACCCTCACCTAGTCTCTCCACCTTCTTGCGCAAGAACTCCGTGTTGCGGGCGAGAGACTTTTGGATGGATCCGCTCTTCAGGACATCGAGCGTGGCGGATGAGGCAGCAGCGCAGATCTGGTTCCCGTTGTAGGTACCTGCGTAGGCTACCTTGCCGCCGGGCTTCGAGACGTTGATTAGGTCCTCCCTGCCTGCAATCGCGCTTACCGGGTAGCCGTTGGCTATCGCCTTGCCGAAGATAGACAAGTCGGGTTTGATGTTGAAATATTGCTGTGCCCCTCCTGGGGCTATCCTGAAGCCTGTGATCACCTCGTCGAAGATCAGGGGTATACCCAGCTCGGAGGTTATCTCCCTGAGCTCCTCGAGAAACCCTTTCTTTGGCATAAGCGCTCCTGTGTTGAAGCAGATGGGCTCAATCATCACCGCTGCAATCTCGTCTTTGTTTTTCGTGATTATCCTGCGTGCACTTTCCGCGTCATTGTACGGGAATATGACGGACGATCCGAGCGCCGCATGATCTAGTCCAGATGAGGCGGGAATCGGCAGCGGATTCTTCTCCGGCCCTGCCTCCTTGAAACCCGGATGATAGCTGACGAGCACGGGATCGTACCAGCCGTGGTATCCTCCCTCCGCCTTGGCAATCTTGTCCTTGCCCGTGTAGCCTCTTGCAATCATGAGGGCATGCATGACAGCCTCCGTTCCGGAATTGCATACCCTGGCCATCTCCGCTGAAGGTACCATCTTGCAGAGCGTGTCGACTAGCTTGAAATCGAGTTCCGTCTCAACCCCGGAAGTCATACCCGCGTCAAGAGCATCGATCACCGCCCGCCTGACTCGCGGGTCGGCGTGACCCAGTACTATGCTCCCGTAGCCGATGAGAAAATCAAGATATTCCTTGTCGTCGATGTCCCAGAGCTTCGAACCAGCGGCACGCTTGTAGTAAATGGGATGGGGCTGCTCGAATCTGTAGTTGGACTGGACGCCTCCGGGGGATACCTCCGAGTACTTCTTGTAGAGTCTTTCTGAATTCTTCATCCGGGCTCGCGTCCTCGGTCTCGATAATAAAAACAGACCCTTACTCATAAGGAATTTGGCATTACGATTGTTGGTCCGACGGGAAGCCGAACTCCCTGCGGACGACCTTCAACATCCCCTTCCTGAGATACTCGTGGACCGTGCCTTTGCTCAGTTCGAGATTACGGGCCAGGTCGGTTAGGTTCGCCCTGCGGGGATAGTCGAAGTAACCAATCTTGTAGGCGGTCATGGTGGTGTTGAGCTCCTGCGGCGAGAGGAGGGCCTCGTCCGTCGAGAGGCTTTCGAGAATCGATGGCGACACGTCATCCACCTCGAGCTTCCTGACCCTAGTCATCGCCCTGATGTTCGCGACGACCTGCTCCGTGTACTTGCGGCGGCACAGGAACTGCCAGTACTCCAAGCCCTCGGAGTATCTCACCCGTGTCGGTATGCCGCGGAACTTGTCGATCATGCTGAATATGCTCGCGTCACTTCTTGCCGTCACAGAGAGAAGGAAGTAGTTGGTCCGGCGGACTTCTGATGAGCAGAGCGTCTCGGCACTCCTGATTCTCGGGTTCTTCCTGAGGCTTTTCAGCAGATGAGTGTACCTGTCTTTGGCTGTGCTTCTTACGACTATGGTCTCCTGATCGTATAGCGGTGATAGGGTGGAGTAGCTCACGTTCGAGATGGTCATGTCCCGCTGGTCGGAGTCACCTGTGCAGACCGTCCAGTCGTCCTCGTGGGCTACCGTAGCCGTGACCACCTGTAGGCCCGCACGGCGCATAGGGATTATTTCCCTTCCGAGGCTATAAGGCTTGTCAGGCGACTCGGGGGTGCCGATTTAGAACTGGGGCATCGTCGGGACCCAGTTAGGACGTCGGGCGTCGTAGAATTCGTTGACGTCTCCCTGTTCTCTGTATGCCTTGTGATATTTCTCGAGTTTCTTCCTGTCTATCTCTACTCCCAGGCCGGGACCTTTCGGTACCTTCATCCTCCCGTTCTTGTACTGGAAGGGCTCTGTGATGATATCATCGAGCTGGTGGTGGTAGTGTGAGTCAATCGGGTGGGTGAGGTAAGTATGCGCTGAGACGAAGTGGAGGACCGCGGCGGTCGAGATACCGAGCTCTCGATCGGAGTGGATCGCGAGCCCCAGCTGCATCGTCTCTGCTACACCCACGAGTTTTCGGTTGAGAGCAAGGCCTCCCCAGAAGTGAAGGTCCTCCTGTATCATGTCTATCGCGCCGAGGCGGACGGCCGGGACGATTTGGTTGAACCATATCACGCACATGTTGGTCGAGAAGGGTATGGAGACTTCCTTCCTCACCCGTGCCATGCCCTCGATGTACTGCGTCGGATCCTCGACGAACTCGAGATTGTATTGTTCCATTTGTTTCAACATCCGGATGGAGGTTTCGACCGACCATGCGGCGTTCGGGTCGAACCGCAGCAGGAAGCGGTTCCCGTAGGTCTCCCTGAAGAGCTTCACCGTCTCGAGCTCATCCTCCGGCGGGAAGACGCCTCCCTTGATCTTGGCGCCGAGGAACTTACCTCCTTCGTCATCCAGCCGCTGATGATACTTCAGCATCGATTTCGGAGAGTCTATCGGAGGTATGCCCTTCTTGCCTTCGTACCTGTAGAAGAGGTATGATATGAAGTCAATCTCTGACCTCTGCATCCCTCCAAGGAGGCTCGCGACCGGCCGGTCAAGCTTCTTGCCGAGCGCGTCCCAGCAGGCCATCTCCACCCCGGCGAAGGCGTGCGGCGGGATGCTGGTCTCGTAAGGAATCTCGAAGTATGGCCCGAACCTGGCGATTATCTTGCCCATCTCCATGGGGTCCAGACCTTTCATTATCGCCTTGCATTGGTTCGTCACGACGGAGGCCGTCGAATCTCCGCCGTACGTTTCTCCTATTCCCACTATTCCCTCATCGGTGTGGACCTCAACAATGGTGCGTGTAGTTCCCGTCTCGATGCCCATACTCCATCGCAGGGGGGCTTCCATGGGTATCGTGACCGGAGTAGCCTTGATGTCTGTAATCTTCACATGAAGCGCACGGGGGCCATGGGATATAAGTAACGACCCGGACGCGTAAGGAATAATGTTGGATACACGTAGCGTCAGGCGGTAGCGCGTTATCGATGACGTGCCGAATCAGCACTGACTGGAGCTACAGAGGCTTTGACGCACTGATAATGGAGAACGACAAGCTCCGCGCGACGATCCTTCCTGGTTACGGAGCGAAGGTCTTCGAATTCGTGCTCAAGGAGGCGGGAAGGGACATGCTGTATCATAATCCCCGAGTAGAGATTCGTCAACCCGTGTTCGGTGCCAATGTCGACAACTGGTGGCATGGCGGAACCGATGAATGCATCCCCACGGGCACGCCTTGCAGATACAAGGGTGAGGATTATCCGTATCTCGGAGAACTCTGGTCGTTGCCTTGACTATTCCATCGAGAAGGAAAGCTCGAACGAGGTAGTCGTCCATATGCAGAGGCCGGCAATCATATCTCCTATCCTTGTGGAGCGTTGGGTCACTCTAAGGGATGGGGTTGGCATCCTCGAGAATCGGCACCGGGTAACCAACGTCGGGACCGAGAGGGTCGATTTCCTTTGGGGCACTCATCCTGGGATATCGGTGTCCCAAACCTCCAGAATCGACATTCCAGAGTCAGAGGTCTTGATCGACGAATCGTCACCCGACAGTAGGCTGGGCGAGAGAGGCATGGTGTATACGTGGCCGTACGAAGTCTCGCGACGGACGGCAGGTAGACATGAGGATTGTAGGGACAGAGCGAAGCGGGACCATCGACATGCACTACGCGACCAAGTTGAGGGAGGGATGGCTGTCGGTGACGGAGACGGCCAGCGGGACGGGGATTGGGCTGGTTTTCCCCACTTCGGTCTTCAAAGCCATCTGGCTCTGGCTTGTCTATGGAGGCTGGAGGGGGTCTTTACTGTGCAGCCATCGAGGCATGGACTGGTTATCCGAGCGCCCTCGATCAAGCGGTGGAAAAGGGAGAGTATTCGGCTCTGGAGGCAGGCGCTTCCCTCGAGTGCGAGACCAAGGTGGTAGGGCTACTCCAGACTCCGTGCCGTGACTAGGATAAGGGAAGAGGGCATTGTTGAAGGGATACCCATCTGAGATGAGCTCAGGCTGCGACTATTCGGGCGGGATTTCCTTGAAGGAGAGGGAGATGTCCACGCCATGCCGCTTCCTGTAGGTGTGACTGATGAAATAAATCAGAGCACCCAATATGAACATACTTCCCATGAAACTGGCGTTGGCCGCGGTGACGGGAGAACCGGCCTGTGGATATGCTACGGTAAGCGTCGTGATAAGCCCAAACCCTATGAGCCCTATCACTCCGGCAACCACGAGCAAGGGTATACCACCAAGGCTATACTTGGTGAACTGAGGCGAACTGACGTACATCGCCTTGCGCAGCTTCGGGAAGAGGATTGCTGCGATGCACGCCAGAATCGGAAATGCCACCACACCCAGCGCGGCGCTGAGGTAGACTCCGACCGCGCTGCTCTCAAAAAGCTCCACCAGCAGCACTACCTCTGCAACAACCCATAGGATAATCGTCGTAAAGATTGGCGTCCCAGTCTTCGGGCTTACATCGGCGAATCTGTGCGGAATGACGCTGTCGAAGGCCCAGGCAAAGACGAACCTCGTGGAGAGAAGTAGCGACTGAGCTATCACTAGGACGCAGGCACCAATGAGACTAATGGCAATTATGAGCGTGACAGCATTGAGCCCGTAGATGTACTGGATAATCGAAGTCAGCACTATGCTCCCGCCAAAAGGCGTTGCGGCAGCGTCATTCGTCGAAAGATACGCAATGCTTCCTGCGAAGTTCGTCCCTAGGACGTTGTAGTAGAGCACAGCCGTGATGAAGAAGATGATCCAAGCAGAGATGAAACCGACGAAGAGCCCCAGGGAGATTGATTTTCTGGGATTCTTGAGTTCACCACCAACCTGAGCAGGCCAGTTAGTAATCAAAAAGAAGCCCAGACCAGGGATAGCGAGTATTGTATCCAGCCAGCTGAAAGACTGCGTGAAGCCATGAGACTGTGCAGTCGATATCACGCTGTCATACGAGACTGGCGACTTGGAGTTGAATGAGGACACAAATCCTCCGTGTCCGAGTGCCAAGAGAGCCACCGGCACGAGTATCGCTCCCAAGACCGCGAGGGCTAACAGTACTCTCTGGACTATCGCGTACTGCCTGATTGGGATGATTACGAGTACAATGCATATTGCGATTATTATGTTGTCCAAGACAAACTGGACCGGGATTGACAAGAACGGAGAAGTCATGCTCGAAAGCCCCACGGCCGAGAGAAGATCCGGGATGTACGTCGTCACTATCAGTCCCGAGAAGATTGCCGGATTGAGGATCAGCAGGAAGGTCTGAATCCAGCCGCTGACCATTCCCAGCGACGGATGCAAAATCCTGCTTGTATAGACATAGTCCCCGCCTGACCTCGGCATCGCGCCCGCGAGCTGCGACTCGACTACATAGTAGCAGATGAGGAACGGGAGCAGGATGAGGAGGGAAATCAGTATGTTTGCACCAAGTAGGAAGGCGAAGGTGATGAAGAGCGTCGAGAGACCGACGACTGTTACAATCCCTCCGAACTGAAAGCCGAAACTGTCCCAGGCGTTGAACTCTCTGACGAGACCTGTAGCGTCCCTTACGAAGACCTTCGACTTTTCAGTCAAAGATACTGGCCGGGGATACTCTGTGACCAGTTCTATTAAACTACGGCCCATACGGGTAAGGTTCTAGGAGCCCAACGAACACACTACCGTATCTTGGGGTAGTTCAAAGGTTGGCCTGGGGTGCCGATGTCCAGACTTCCGATGTGCCACCATCCGAGGTTGGCAAAGTAAAGGTCTGTCCTTCGGGAATCGGGATGGAAGGCGACGTTGGTGGGCCTATTCACGACTTCGCTGGTCTTGTCCTCGAGCAAGACCGTGACGTTGCGGTCGGTGTCTACCTTCAGGATGACATCGGGAGTGTAGCATCCCACGTAGAGGTTCCCAAGCTTATCAAAGGCCATCCCGTCCGGGACGGTACCCTGCACCTGGACGTACGTCTCAGGCGCGCTCAGTGAGCCGTCGGATTCTATCGTCATCCTCGATATCTTTGCGGACGTACTTTCGATCATGTAGAGGATCCTGTTGTCAGCCGAGAGAGCAAGACCGTTCGGAAAGTTGAGGTGGTCGCCGAGCAGGGATTCGGAGGTCCCATCGCTGTGGATTCGGACGAGCCTTCCCGTAGCGTGCCGATAGTCGCCGGAATCAGTAAGGTAGAGGTCGCCTTTCCGATGGAATACGCAGAAGTTGGGGGTCTCGAAGGAAGTCCGGCCGACCTTGTCGCAAAAGACGGACACAGTCCTGTCTGGATTGACCCTCGTGACGCTTCGCGTTTTGGAGACACATGCGTAGACGCCGTCGTTGCCGTCCAGCGCGACACCACCTACGAACGCGCCCAGATTTGCAATCTCCTCGCATTCCTTACTTGAGACGTCGATCCTGTAGATCTGTCCAGCTTCACCCCCAGCGTAGAGGACGCCGCCAGAAGAGAATGCCAAGCACTCGGGATGGTCAAGAGAATCCTGGACAATCTTTACCCCGAAGACGTTGTACAAAGTCATTCCCTTCCGTACGTCTCCTTGAGATAGGGCAGCACCTTCGCGCCGAAGGTCGTGATGAACCCGGTATCGTCCCAGCTACTGTTCTGCAGATGGATGTTGGTGAAACCCAGCTTGATGTAACGCTCGATGTTCTTGATGTGGTCCTCAACGCTGTCGGATATGAACCATGCAGTCTTCAGTCCTTCCTCACTGACGAGTTTTCCATGCGACTCTATTTCCTTCGGATCCCAGATCGGGACCTTGAAAAAGACGGGAAGCACCGTCGGGGCCCACCACCTCGTGTTCTCTAGGGCCTTCTTGTAGTCTGGGTCATATGATACCTGCAGCTCTACGAGCTTCTCGAGCTTCGATGGATCTCGGCCCTCGGCTTTGGCGGCTCTCTCGAACGCCGGAAACAGCACATCGCGATAGTGTTCATCAGGGAAGGGCAGCGTGAGAAGTCCGTCCGCATAGCGCCCCGCGAGGCCGGCAACCTTTTTCCCGTTCGCCGCGATGTACAGCGGAATCGGTTTCTTCGGCTTTGAATAGAGGGTAGCCTTGCTGACCCGGAAATACTTCCCCTTGTAGCTGACGAAATCGTTAGTCCACAACATACGGATTATCTTCACCGCTTCCTCGAGACGCGCCATCCTTTCCGGGAACGCAGGCCAGCTGGCTCCTGCGGGAATCTCGTTCATGGCTTCTCCAGTGCCGAGTGCAATGAATGGTCGCCCAGGGTACATGTTACCCAGCGTGGCAAAGGCCTGCGCCACTATCGCAGGGTTGTATCTTAGCATCGGGGCAGTGACCCCTGTCCCGAAGGCGACTTTGTGCGAAGCCTGGGCGAACGCGCCAAGCCAGACCCAGGCGAAACCCGCCTTGGCGTCTGTGTGCACCCACGGATGGAAATGATCGCTCGTCCAGACGGCGTCGAAACCTGCCTTCTCGGCTTTCACACCCAACTCGAGGGCGTATGTGAGGTCCCTCTGCGTTATGTCAGAGAAGTATCCGAAAGTGGGCTTCAACGCGCTGAATTGATTGTCCGTGTCTATAAGTGCCTATATCGCACGCGTGAGAAGCCGGGCCTACCTACTTGTGCGTCGCTAGGAACTTCGTAACGGAATCGAAAGACTCGGTATTCGTGTGAGGGATCCTTCTCGCTCGGCACATCTCATCGAGCATCGAGGACCTGATTGTGAAAACTCTGTCAGACTTCGCGGCCGCGTTCGTGTCCCCGGTACCATCGCCGACGTACAGGACTTGGTACCCACGCTTCTTGTAGCTGAGGACCGAGTCCTCCTTGAAATCCCGGGAAATGGCAAACTTCCGCTTGGGAAACACCAAGCCGAATCCCTTTCCGGGTATCAGGTACGAGCGTGGGCAGATGAGCCGGGGCATCAGTATGTCTGACGTTCTGAAGGTGTCCCTGATGATGAAATCCAGCCCGGCGCTGACTATCGCGAACGGAGTGTTCCCCGATTCGCATTCAAGTAGCAACTCCTCCAGTCCGTGTCTTAGGGTGGTGAGCGACCTCAGGTAGGAAGTTATCTCTGCGCGAGACTTGACCCTTATCATGTCGTACTGCCTCGCCACGCACTCTTCGACGTCAATCTTGCCTTCCGCCAGGAGGTTGTTGAATCTCTCCCAGCGTGGCTCTGCAAATCTAGCCAGAGCGAGCTCAGCAAGGTCCTCTTCTGCGATGGTGCCGTCGAAGTCGGAGAGGACCGCCCACATGGCGGGCCGCCTCTCATTGCGTGCGGTGATAACTCTTGTTCTGGTCGGCTAGTCTGCCACCTGAGATAGGCCTCAGAGGGGGACGACCTGGACTTCGGCGTGAACCGTTGCGACGACCTTTACCCTTCTGCGAGGGACCAAAATCGCCGCGCTGGTATCGAAATCCGAGAGCATTGGGCTCTTGTCGGACTGGATCGTGCTCGAGGGAAATGCGCCAGCGGCCTGGGCTCCGGTGACCTGGAACGAATCTGTCGTACCGAATAAGCATGGTAAGAACTTGTGCCCCTTTTTGCGGAGGGCGTATGCCCGGTGACATCCGTTCTTGAGGAGTGGGACGCCCTTGTACTCGACCACCGTGACTTGGGGGAGAGCGACGCCGTAGTAGAAACCGGCTACAGGGACGTGGCTTACAGGGTCCTCCGCCTGTGTATTGCCAAGGATACGTAGGTCCAGGTTGTCGGTGACAGCTGAGAAAGTGCTTGTCGTAGGGTTGTAGGAGGTCATCATCCTGGTCTTTGGGGTCTCCATCTGAGTCGGGAGGCAAAACTTCAGGGTGTCCTCTTCGTCGTCGGGCTCAGGGGTTCTGTTCAGCAACGACTCGGCGTACTCCACATTGACCATGGTCTGGAAGAGGTGTATCCTGCTCAGTTCGACCTGTGCGAATTTCATAGAGCGCATTCCTGCCGAGTGAAGTTTGAATGTCGGCTCGGCCTCCAGCCGTGAGAGCCTCTCGCGGTACTTGGCGGATATCTCGATTACATCGGGCTTCGAGTCCATCCTTCCCGAGATCCCTTTCACCGAATCTCTCGCCGAGCGTATCATCGCGACCCAGTCCTCGGTCGAGGTCAGGTTACTGACGTTCTGATTCCTGACCATACTGAGCGCCTCGTCCTCCTGCATGAACCCGACGAGCGTCAGCCAGTCCACGTGGTGGACGGGGTCCGCGGCGGTCTCCTTCGAGACCGGAGGGCGTCTTGACTGCAAGCGGGATTCTTTCCTCGACCCGTAGCGATTTTATTTAGCCCTTGCGCGCACGAGAAAAACAAGATTTGGAGCCCGGGAAATCTCGGAGGTTTCACTGACGTGACCGTCACGGCGGTCCGGGACCTAAGGATAAGGAAGGGGTCTGCTGGGTCGCACGCGTTTGAATGTGACGACGGCCAGACCTATTTCGTGAAGTTCATGGACGGCACGAGGACTGTCGTCAATGAGCACGTCGGATACTCGCTGGCGGGCTTCCTCGGCTTGCCGGTCCCGGAGAGCCGGTATGTGACGGTCTCCCAGAATCTCATCGACGCGTCGAACGACCTGAAAAAACGCGGGGTGGTCGGCGGCGAGCACCATGGGACACGGTGGATGGAAGGCTGTGTGGACTTCAAGGGGCTCGTCGTGAGAGAGCTCGTCATAGCCAATGCGAGCAGCCTTCCAGGCTTGATCGTACTCGACAACCTGCTCCTCAACATGGACAGGAACAACCCCGGGAACAATCTGCTTCAGACGATGCCGTCGGGAAAGCGTGAGTTCAGGACAGTCGACTTTAGCGAGACACTGTCGGGGAGGAACTGGTCCATCGAGACGCTGGAGGTTGCGAAGATGACATCGCACCTTATGCCGGTCTTCCCGGTGATCGCGCTCGCCGTGAATGGGATGAGCTCATTCTCCCCGTGGCTCGAAAAGACGGAATCGTTATCCGCAGAGCGCGTCGACGGCATCCTATCCGGGGTTCCGGACTCGTGGGGCGTTGGTGCTTCGGAGAAGGCGGCAATCTCAGATTTCATCCTGACGAGAAAAACGATGATTAGAGGAATTCTGAACGGTGGTAGAGCTAGATTTCTGAACTGGACGTAGATGGATGTTGAGGAGTCAGGCGATTGGTGGCTTGACGGGCACCCCTCTGCGCGCCGATTCGTAACCGGCGAGAGTTATCTGCAGCCCCCTAATTCCGTCATCGATTGTCGCGAGCGGTGTCCTATCCAAAAGAATAGCTTCGCTGAAGCTCGCAATCATCTCGGTGTTGGGGTCACAGCCGTAGGCTTGCCAGGCCAGCTTATCCTCGGGATGCTTCCCTCCGGTGAAGTAGATGTTCTGCCTGAAGGCATCGAGGAAGATCACTCCCTCGCTCCCCAAGACCTCAAGACTCAGGTCGCCCCAAGTTTGGAATCCGGCCGGATATGACCAGCTTCCGTCTATGTGACCTAGCACCCCATTCTCGAAAGTTACAGTGGTGAGGAACGTATCCTCGACCCGGAGTTGCGGCCTGATTTTCCTCCCAATCTCACAGTAGACCTCCCTCGCTTCACTGCCTGTGTACCACCTCATCATGTCGGCTAGATGGACTGTATGGTCCATGGCGGCTCCGCCACCAGAGAGTTTCTTGTTCATGAACCAGTCGCGGGTCACGACCGCCGAGTTCAGCTTGTTCACGCCTACCAGCGCCAAGATTTCGCCGATACGCCCGTCGTCTATCAGCTCCTTGACCACGGAGGCGACGGTGTGATATCTCATGACGTAGCACATCTGGAACTTTACTCCCGCTTTCTTTACTTCACGCTTCATCTCGTCGGCCTGCTGAAGAGTGAGGGCGATTGGCTTCTCGCATAGGATATGCTTCTCTGCTCTGGCGGCTGCCTTCACCAAGCTGTGGTGAAACGCGTTCTCCGAGGCGATTATCACGGCATCAGCATCGCCTAGGAGGGAGTCGGCATCCTTCTTGAATGGGGTTTTGTATCGCCTAGCGAACTGTCTCCCGAACTTTTCGTCCCTGTCGTAGACACCGACCAGCTCGGCAGATGGAGGCAAGGAGGCGAGATAGTTTGCGTAGCTATCGGCGTGGATGTGCGCGACGCCCAGGAGGCCTATCTTGACCTTCTTCGAGTTCGCCGTCTCAATTCCCCTCCAGTGGCAGCTTTATCGGGGCTCCCTCCTTGGCGGACCTGAGCGCGGCAAGACAAACCTCTAGGCTCTTTCTTGACTCTGCAGCGTCGGTGAGTGGCCTCTTGTCGTCGATCACACAGTCAACGAAATGCCTGATTTCTCTGTAGAAGGGGTCTAGAGGCAGGGGGTGGAGCGTGGGCTTCCAGTGGAGCACTTCCGGCGCGAAGGCCTGTGTACCACTTCCCGAGTAGAGTTTGATGGGCGTCGGTGTCTGGTTGTCGAGCTGCACCATGCCCTTCGTCCCGCTGAGCTCCATCCTCATCGTAAAGGGGAACTGCTTGGGCAACGCGAAGCTCCCCTCGATGAACGCTATACCGCCTCCGTCGAAGCGCATGTTGATGAGCGTGAAGTCATGGGACGTCATGTCCTTGTGTGTCAGATGCTCGGCCTTGGCGTAGACCCTGCTGACGGGCTGCTTGAAGCACCATATCAGAAAGTCCACATCGTGTATCGAGAGGTCTACGACTGCACCCCCGCTCCTGTTTATGTCAGCGAACCAGGAGAGGTTCCACGGAGGGAGAGAACCGCCCCTGAAGGCTCTGGCGATGGCGATGTCCCCTATCGTTCCTTTGTCGACCAACTCCTTCATTCTCATGTAATCCGAGAAGAACCTTAGGACATGCGCCACCATGAGTTTGAGGTTGGTCTTTTCTGCTGCCTCTATCATCCTGTCAGCATCCCGGAGCGAGAGCGCGAGAGGTTTCTCGACGAGGACGTGCTTGCCAGCTTCCAAGGCACGGACGGATAAGCCTGCGTGCGTATCCGAGGGCGTGCACACATCGACTATCGCGACCTCCTCGTCCTTGAGAAGCGCGTCCAGGCTCCCGTAGGGTCGTATACCGTGTTTCTTGGCGAACTCCTTGGCGGAAGAGGGGTCCCGACCCCACACACCGATAACGGGGGTCTCGTCGATGAGCCTGAAGGCGTCGAGATGCATGCTTCCCATGTAGCCGTAGCCGAGGATTGCCACGCCGCGCTTGTCGCGCCGCTTCAACCCTTCGAGGTGGAGTGACGTGGTACAGAAAGGTTACCAAACAGGGTTGCAAGTAATATAATCCGGCATGACCACGTCCTCGTGGTTCAAGTGGAAAAGACGACTCTAGGCAACAGCGGCATCAAGGTCTCAAAGGTCGGGATAGGTCTGTGGCAGGCGAGCGGTGACTGGAAGGCCAGGGATAATGACGTCATCGAGGCCGTCGAGCAGGCCCACAACCTTGGGGTTAACTTCGTCGATACCGCCGAGGCGTACGGCAACGGCCATAGCGAATCGGTCCTAGGGAAGGCGCTCAAGCAGGTCGGCAGGGATAATTTCGTGGTCGCGACGAAGGTGAACGGCGCCCACCTCAGGTACGACGAGCTGCAGAAGGCGGCGGCAGCGAGTATGAGCAGACTCGGTGTCAAGGAGATAGATCTCTACCAGGTCCACTGGCCAGACCCATGGGAACAGATTCCTCTGAAGTACACGATGAAGGCGATGGAGAAACTCTATCTTGAGGGTAAGATCAGGGCTATTGGCGTCAGCAATTTCGCGGTCAGGGACCTTGAGGAGGCGAGGTCGTGCCTGTCTAGGGCGGATATCGTCTCGAACCAGCTCAGGTACAACCTCATCCAGCGCGAAATAGACGACGAGGTGACTCCCTATTGCAAGAAGAACAACATCACGATAATAGCTTATAGTCCTCTGGCTCAGGGTGCGCTGACCGGGAAGTACACCGCGGCCAAACCTCCGAAGGGGGACGTGAGGGACTTGAACCAAATCTTCGCGCCGGCGAACCTCTCGCAGATATCGAGGCTAGTCGAGGTTCTCTCGTCCGTCGCCAAGAGTCACAAACGTTCGATTTCGCAGGTCGCCCTCAACTGGGTAGCCAGCCTCCCCGGTTTCATACCGATACCGGGCGTGAAGAGCGCGGCGCAGGCGGCCGAGAACATAGAGGCCCTCGATTTCGAGCTAACCAAGCAGGACATCGAGAAGATCGAACGGGCAGCTAGGCAGGTCAAGGTCGACTATCTCCCGTCCTGACAACCTGGGCGGGACGGTAGGCAGGCTCACCAGCCAATCGGGTACTTGGAAAGCTGCACTGCTCCGTCCTTCTCTACCAGGTAGTTGTTCTCCAGCCTGATGCCAGCTATTCCCTCCAGGTAGATGCCGGGTTCCAGCGCGAGGACCATGCCCTCCTCGATGATGTCCTTCGACCCGGGAATGAGAAACGGGCGCTCCCACGGGTCGAGACCTATCCCGTGCCCCGCGTGGTGCGCGAAGAGCTTACTGTATCCTGCGTCGGTCATGACCTTCTTCACTGCGCGGTAGACATCGCCTCCGGTCGCCCCGGGCTTCATCTTGGTGATGCCCTCCTTCATGGCTTTCTCCACGACTCTGTAGAGGTGCAGCTGCTCGCGGGTCGGGGTGGCGTCAATCAGGAAAGTCCTGCACGTGTCGGCCCAGTATCCCCTGGTTGTGGTCCAGAGGTCAAGGATGAGGGTATCTCCCTTCTTGAGCGTCAGACCGGTGGGCGCGCCGCTGGGACCGGGGTCGACGCTGCGCTTCCCGGTGGTGAAGTCTCCAGAAAAGTACCGGAACCCTCCGGCCTTCTCGACCACCTTCTGGTGGACTGCTGCATAGAGCTCGACCTCCGAGAGACCCGGGGTCGCAACTGACTCGGCGACTGAGTAAGCGTAGTCGACGAGTTTGCAGCTTGCCTTTATCGCCGCGACCTCATCAGCATCCTTGGTCATCCTCATCGACTCCAGAGGTTTCGAAAGGTCGATGTAGATGGCCTGTGGGGCCGCCTTCTGCACAGAATCCAGAAGGACCTTCGGGGTGTGCCACGACTCGATTCCTACCTTGCGAACCTTTTCCGCCCTGCCGACTAGTGGAGTCAAGAGGGTAGAGGCGAGGTCTGGCCGCGCCACCATTCTGGTACCCAAGTGGTAGTTCTGGAATGTGATCACTTCGTCGCCAAAGACCTCCGAGACAGCATCGGCTTTCCTTTCTCCTGTGAGGAGAACGTCCGTCCCGTCGCGGAGGAGAACGAGGTATGTGGGTACGGGCGTCGCTCCGTAGTCTAGATACCCGGTCAGGTACGTTACGTTCTTGGGGTCCGAGATAATCGCGACATCGAGTCCCAGTTTCTTCATGAGGAGGTGAACCCGAGAGCGTCGCGCAGACGGACCACCCTTTCCGCCTCGAGTAGATGAAATGCCTAGCTCGCCTTGTGTTCTCTCACGAAGTCTGGAGATATATCCATTCTCTCGATTGCGCTAGTGCAGCCTCGCTCTCTCGAACGCAATCGCCCGTTCGATGGAGCTCTTCAGGGTTGCCTTTTCGTGATAGCCCAATTCCTCGTAGAATCTGCCGCAATCGATGTCGAGGCCGGATGGACCGGCGACGCTCAGGGCAGACTCGGTGGGGCGGTCCCTCCATTCCACCGACAATCTGGCGTCCGGTAAGACTTCCTTCAGCGTGCTAACGAAATCAACGGGCGTGAATGGTCCTCTCGTCCCGACGTTATACAGTCTTCGCTTTATCGAGCCCTCCCCAACGGTCCCGGCGTGAACGAGGAGGTCGCCAAGGTCTTCGACGTAGAGCCACCTTAGCTGGGCGCCCGGAAAGGCGAAGTCTGGCGGAAGTGAGGCCGACTCTCCAATTGCGAGCCTGCGCACCATGTCGTTGAACGCGCCGGTGAATCCCACATAGCGCCCAGGACCCCACGTTGCAGCGAGGCGCAGTCCCAGCGTCTTCACGCCGAACTTGGAGAAGTAGTGCTGGCCGAAGACCTCGTTCATGACCTTGGTCGCCGAATAAGGGTCGATGGGACACCTCGGAACGTCGTCCTCCGAGACCACCTCTCGCCCGTACGCCTCTGGCCTTCCGTAGACGGCCGAGGAGCTCATGTAGATTATCCTCTTGAGACCGGTGGTCTTGCCGGCTTCGAACACGTTGACAGTACCCATACAGTTCACGTTAGCGGATTTCAGAGGGTTTTCCCTGGAATCGAGGACCACGACAGCGGCTAGATGATAGACCGTCTCGACGCGGTACTTCCTTATTGTCTCGACTATCGAGGGAAGATTGGTAACGTCACCCTCGACGAGTGTGACCCTGTCCCTAATTTCACGGATGTTCTCGAGGTTCGGCTTGGCGTCGAAGACCAGAACCTCCTGCCCTGAACGCAGGAGGCTCTTGGAAAGGAAAGCTCCGACCTGGCCGGTACCGCCTGTGACCATCACTGCCATGGTGCGCTCAGGTGTCTCACAGTATCGCCACGGCTTCTATCTCGACGAGGTAGACCGGGTCTGCCAGTGCGGTGACTCCGATGAACGTGCTCGCAGGAGGACTCTCCTTCACAACGAACTCATCGCGGACCCTACGAACGACGGCGATCTTCTCGGGCTCGGTACAGTAAGTGTTTAGCTTGACGATGTCCTTGAACGTAGCACCCTGCGACTTCAATATCGCGAGAAGGTTCGAATAGACCTGCCTGGTCTGCGCTTCCAGGTCTCCTCTCGCTACTGGTTCTCCTTTATCGTTGATCGACACCTGACCCGAGATGTAGAGAATCCTCAGAGGGTCCTCGACGGAGACGACCTGAGTGTACCCCTTCGGGAACGCCACGCCCGATGGATTGACGAATGAAACGTTAGTCATGGTGGAAGTGGAACTGGCTACGGATAAAAAGTGTTCTTGGTCCGAAGCATTGTGGGACAAATGCTTACGTTCTACCGCCGAACTTCTTGAGTTCGCATTTGAGCCGGCACAGCTGGTATGAACGGACCGACCTCTTCCACGGCGTAATCGTCGCCGCTCCAGTCGCGGTCTTTGTCTCGCTCTTCCTGTGGTTCTCCTGGAATCCCATCAACCCGGGACCAGCTGTCGAGGCTTCGGTCGCCAACCCTGTGGGCCTTCTGACCTCCAACTTCGTCTATGATGGTTCGATCAACATAGAGAACATCGTTGCGTCGTCCGTCTTCCTGCTCGTGGTCTTTCTGTACTATCCGAGGCAATTCCGTTTCTTTCTCGCCTGTCTTCTCCCGGCAGTGGCAGTTGGAGCCGGTGCTCTCGCTGAGTTTACCGCGATTTCCACGTCCTATCTCAACCTTCCCGTCTGCAACTCTTGCTCGTTCTATGGCATGTCAGGTGTCGCTAGTGGTATGATAGGTTTCGCCGTTGCAAGTTTCCTCATCGCTATAGCCTTGATCATATTCCGGGGCAGAGGCAGACTGTCGGTCACGAACTGGGACACGCGATTGGGGAAAGGTCGGCGAGGGCCTGCAATCCTGCTGTCGGTCTTCGTGGGATATGTGTTCCTGCTATTGTTCTTCTCGGGACTGATTGTGTTTCCTTCGTCGGCGTCAGGTCATCAAGGTAGCGCTGGCGTTGGCGGCAGCGTCTCCAGTCCTCCACCTGCAATACTCACGCAGACGCCACCTGTTGCGCTCGTCCACTCGGCAAGTCTGGTGTACGGATTCCTGCTCTGCTTGGCAGTTTTCATCCGAGTAAACCGACGTTATCGTATCTTGGGCCCCGGCCAGAGGTCAACTCCTTGACTCTCGATCTGAGAGAATGGTTCGAACCGCGCAAAAGAATATCTATGGTTGTGGAATTGTGGGCGTCCGCAATGTCAGCTGCACGGGCTTCACTAGACTGGCATTACAAGGGCATGGGGACGCTGGTCTTGGAGAACGAGACCATCAGGCTCGTCGCCCTCGTGGACAAAGGTTCAGACATCATCGAATTGAGATACAAGCCGAAAGACATCGACATCCTCTGGCACTCACCTCCGGGTTACCGACGCCCCTCCGAGAACGATAGGCTGCTCGCCACTCCGGAGACCGGATTTCTCGACTGTTACGGGGGAGGATGGCAAGATGCTCTTCCCGCCATAGGCTCGGGTCCCACGGATCTTCACGGAGCTAAATTTGGGCTTCACGGCGAGACCGCGTTACTCCCATGGAATGTCAACGTAGAGGAAGATGGCGAGTCAGCGCGCGCCCTTCTCAACGTCAGGGGAGTGAGGTATCCGTACCTCTTGGAGAAGCAGATCGTGCTCAAGAAAGGCGACGACAAAATCAGCATAACAGAGAAACTGACCAACACGAGCAGGCAGACCCTAGAGTTCTACTGGATACAGCATCCATCGTTCGGTGAACCATTCCTGGCTCCAGGGTGTGTCCTCGAGCTCCCGTCGGAGAGCAAAGTCGTCAACATAGAGTCGACGAGTGCCAGCGGTAGGGTAGCCGGAGGAGAATTCGACTGGCCAGTGGTCAAGTCGAAAGAAGGTGGTAACCTCGATCTGAGCGTCATCCCTCCGAGGGACCTGATAGCAGAAGAAACCACCTTCGTGAGGGTCAAGCAAGGGTGGTACAATCTGACGAGCCCCGCGACCGGACTTCGTTTCAGGTTCGAATGGGATGTGTCGACGTTCCCCTGGGTATGGTTCTGGCAGAATTACGGCATCCCTGACTACCCATACTACGGTGATGCTTGGAACATAGCAGTGGAACCAGCGACGAGCCTGCCTACTATCCTTGGAGAGCGGGCGTCGAAGGACGCAATTGTGCTCGAGGGCGGTCAATCGAGGACGACCAGCATGGCGGTCACTCTTGGCTCCGTCTAGCAGTGCTGCACTCTCGATGCAATCGCGTGTCTGAAAGATTTTATTACGCGATAACCTCTTGAGCAATACATTGCTCCGCGGGATTTTGGATAAGATTGCGATTGTGACGGGAGGAGGCAGAGGGATAGGGTTTGCCATATCCGAAAGGCTCCTGTCTGAAGGGGCACGCGTGGTAATCGTCGACCTCGACGAGAAGCTTCTCGCGGAAGCCAAGTCGAGGCTCGCGAAGGGCGGTGAAGTCCTCGGCATCCAGTGCGACGTGTCCAAGGAATCACAGGTCAACGGGTGTGTAGAGCAGGTGGTCAAGCAATTCGGAAGGGTGGACATCTTGGTCAACAACGCTGGAATCACCGGGATAACCAAGCCGATTACCGAGGTGAGCGAGGCAGAATGGGATCAGGTGATGAACATAGACCTGAAGGGCGTCTTCCTCTTTTCCAAGGCGGTCGTTTCTCACATGGTGCGACAGGGATCAGGCTCCATACTTAGTATGGCGTCCATCGCTGGGAAGGAAGGAAACGCCAACCTCGTGCCCTACTCGACCGCCAAAGGCGGTGTCATAACTTTCACGAAGGCACTCGCCGAGGAGGTAGTCTCCAGGGGTGTAAGGGTGAACTGCGTCGCACCAGCGCTCATCGACACGGAGCTAATACGGGCCTGGCCGGCTGAGCAGAGGCAGCGGCTCGCCAACAAGATTCCGATGGCACGTCTCGGGAAGCCAGATGAGGTCGCCAACGTGGCTGCTTTCCTGCTCTCTGACGAGGCATCATTCATCACGGGACAGTGCGTGAACATCGACGGTGGCAGGGGAAAGTACTAGTTGACGCCGCTACCTCAGTGTAAGGGGATTTCCGTACCTCTCTGAGAAAGCCAGTTCCTCCAGGGGTTTCCTGTTCTTCTTACCAATTACCTTCTTCGCCGGATACCCGAACCCGAGGACTGCCGCGACCTTGAGTTCAGAAGGGAGCGCAAAGTCCCTGCGCATCTCGTCCTCCTTGAATCCGGTGTAGAGACGGGAAGCGACGCCTGAATCCCAGGCAGCTAGCTGCATGTCCTGCAACACCCGTCCCGCGTCCACGTTGCTTCCCGGTATCTTGGGGTTGGTCGAGATGATTATCGCGAAATCGGCCTTCTCTACCCAGGGGCCTGTGGTGCTGTCGACAGCGAGCTTCTTCAGGTTGGCAGAATCCTGTACGACGACGAAGCGCCAGTGCTGAGTATTCATCGACGAGCCGGTGAGTCTTGCCGCCTCCAATATCTTCCGTTTGATCTCGGCCGGTACATGCTTCGGAGAGTACTCACGAACGTCCAGCTTTGTGGCTATCGTATCGAAGGTGTCCAATGATGAAGAGAGAACGCGCGATTAATTTAGACCTTCCTGTGGTCATGTGAACTACCAGTATACTGCTTTGGTCGGATGTAGCTTGAGGATTGGGGATTCTCCCTCATTCCACGGGTTCTTCCGGTAGTATTCGATGGTATCGTAGAGTATCTGCAGCAGTCTGAGATACTCTTTCCCATGCTCCAGGATTTCGCAGTCTGCCTCGACCATGAGTCCCCGATGCGAGTCAGATTCGTCGATCACCAGTGCCACATGTTTGTTCTCCCTGAGGTTCTTCAGCTTCTTCGTGCCATAGTCTATCGCTATGATTATGTCCTGCCCATCCATCGCGTACACGATGGGGACTACGTGAGGGAATCCTTTCTTGGAAGCCGTCGCCAGCCGGCCCAGCTCGTGCGAGTTCAGGAAGTCGAGCTCGCGTTTGTCGAATATCGTCATGACGAGTCTCAGGCACCCCTTGAAAAAAGAGTTTCTTCGACTGTCTAGTTATGAGAGCCTAGTTCCCGGCGCCTGAACGTGCCAAGGTACCTATCGATGATTACCTTGGCGGAGTCGCTCAGTTGCAGGTTCGCTCCGGGTCTCCAGTATTCCAGGTACTTCACCTCGTGGTTGTCCGGTCTAGCGATGCCCTCCGCTTCGATCAGGAACACCTTGTGCAGGTTTCTTACCCTTCTGCGGTTCGTAGGGCTGTTGTAGGAGAAGAGGTAGATGCTGGTCCTCGCTGTTAGTCCCGTCTCCTCCTTCAACTCACGAATCGCGGCGACCCTGCGACTCTCGCCTTTGCGCGCGCCTCCGCCAGGTAGGACGAACCTCCGTCGTTTCCCCGCGACCACTAGTATCCCTCTGGAGGTGTCGACGATAGCAGTTCCGCGCCTTCGGAGTATCAACCCCCGACGCTTGCTCTTGTACGGCATCCCACAGCGCGTGCATGCTACTGAGCCGGGGTTCGCTACCATCTGCTCGGCTGTGAACGGTTGGCCGCACCGGCTACATTTGACAGTGTTGAGAGCCGCCACTTGCCTACCGCGGTGTGACAAATTAAGGATTGAATTTAATTGTTCCTAGCTTAGGAGTTTTGAAGCACAGGGTGCCTTAGAGGAGGAGCAGTAACACTACTACAACAACCACAGCGATGATGGCTAGTATGACGTACGGGTGAGCGAAGCCACGCCTGAATCTCATTAACCCGTAGCTGCAAGCACTTGCTTATAGCGCTAGCCAAGGCCACGAAGAGGCACAGCTACGGGACTGATGATAAAGGCGGGTGGCGGCCGCTGCCGCGGCCAGGAGAGTAAAGGGACCCATCGCAACTATGGTCACCGCGCGGAAATCGACTGCGAAGCCTGACAATGGCTAATGTACTTCGATGCCATACATTCGCGGATAATACGTAAAAACCGCCGCCCGAAGGTCGGGCAGGATGACTGCTCTCGCGGCGACTATCCTGATTGACGTCGTCCTTGTCATCTATCTTCTCGCGATGGTTACCGTCAGTGTGACCGCCATCCGAGGGCTTCGCATGCTACCGATACTCGGGGAAGGGAAACCTGAGCAGCGGAAGAGAGTCTCGATAATCCTCCCAGTCAAGGACGAAGCTGACACGCTTCGGGAGTCGCTTAGGTCACTGGTGGAACTCGAATATCCTAACAAGGAGATAATCGTCGTGAGTGGCTCATCTCGCGATGGCACAGACCAGATTCTGCGGGAGTTCGACAGCCAGGTCAGAGTGATCCCTGAACCTCCGCGTCCGAGCGGGTGGCGCGGCAAATGCTGGGCTTGCGATACAGGGGTCCGGGCTTCGGCGGGGGAGGTCTTCCTCTTCACCGATGGAGACGTGACCCACACGAAGGATAGCCTCTCGAGCAGTATGGCCCACCTCGAGAAGGGCCGCGTCTCGCTGGTCTCTCTCTGGCCAAAGGTCATCACTCGAGCTGCCTCCGAGAGACTGCTGTTCCCAGTCGGCTCTTTCTTCCTCTCGACAGGGATTGCCGCAAGCGCTTCGAAGATGACCGACCGGGGAAGGGTGATTAGAGGTGCCAATGGTCAGTACATCCTCATCACCAGGGAAGCCTACATGGTTGCAGGAGGATACGAGGCGGTAAGGGACAGCATAGTGGAGGACGCGGCATTGGGAAGGAACGTGGCCGATGCGGGGCTCCTGGTCCACAACCTCGACGGCAA
>JASHPA010000118.1 GCA_030038365.1 Nitrososphaerales archaeon | reverse complement strand
GATAGCAGGCGGACGTCTGTCCGGGCTGGGGTCTCTTAACCTTGGGGGCGCTGCCATAACTCCGCCGACCAACATGTCGGTGAGCAGTGGCGTCACAGGCGGTTCGGGTCTTGCGAAGAATGGTTTCGGCCTGGCAACAGGTGCGAATGCACCACCGCTGGTTGGCGAGTACGTCCCGCCCGGGCCACCAAAGTTATCGGCGGACCTGCTACTTTACCTCGTAATCTTCGCCGCCATTGCTGCAGGCATCGCATTCCTGCTCCGGTCCCCCG
This sequence comes from Nitrososphaerales archaeon, assembly GCA_030038365.1. Classification (GTDB taxonomy): domain Archaea; phylum Thermoproteota; class Nitrososphaeria; order Nitrososphaerales; family Gagatemarchaeaceae; genus Gagatemarchaeum. The sequence goes on along the minus strand of JASHPA010000118.1, from coordinate 6,870 downwards.
CCGAGACGGGAGTCTATGACTTCGCCTCGGCGATAAATCAGCTTGACAAGCAGCGGTCGCTTATGGCAGGAGCCTGGTCACAGAAGCTCAGGAACGCAGCACTCATCCGCTACTACACGATAATGCGGAAGACCTGCGCCCAGATAGGCCTCGTCGATGAACTCTCCGAGACACCTCTGGAGTATCTCAGCAGGGTCGCGACAGCCTTGAAGATTAATCAGAGCGAGGCGGCAAGGTTTGCGGCCGCCTTCGACCGCGCGAGGTATGGAAGTGAACTCTCGGAAGACGAGGCGCAGAGCGCTGCCAACTCGATGGCGAGGTTTGTAGATGGTCTCAAGGAGCGTCTTCTGCGTGGCTAACCGGAGAAGCTTCCTGGCGCTGGCCGGGATAGCGACGGCAGGTGTCGGCGCAGTGCTCATCGCGCCGTACTGGGCAGTCGATGTCTCCGTACTCACTTTTGCCGTCCTCGTCATCTCCTACTACTGCCTACGGAAGGTGGAGCTCCCCCGCTGGCTCTGGGTCAAACCGCCGGTGGTGAGAAGCAGGGTCTTCAGCTACGCTCAGGTCGCGAAGGCGAAAGAAGCCGCGGCGGCTCGGGGTGAGGCCCCTGCCCTCAAGGGCGGGGTGTTTTCCGCGACCGAGCTAAGGAACCTCCCCAAAGACGAGCTCTCAGAGCTCGAGGCGAAGTTCCACGCTTCGGAATGAGGGCCGCCGCAAACGGTTTATCTCGGCCGGCTCGTTGACGCGATAGAATGGACACCCAGTCCTTCATGAAGTTCCGGCAGGACCTCGTGCAGGCGGTGTCGAACGCTATCGTCGGTAAGTCTCGAGTCGTCGAGCTCATCGCCTACGACATCCTCGTGGGAGGACACGTGCTCTTCGAGGACAACCCCGGTTTGGGGAAGACGACCCTCGCCAAGTCGGTTGCAAAGGCGATGGGCTGCGACTTTAGGCGGATACAGTTTACCGCCGACCTGCTGCCCTCGGACGTCACCGGCACGTACGTGCTCGATGCAGGGACGAGCTTTCGGTTCCTTAAAGGGCCAATATTCACCCAGGTCCTCCTGGCGGACGAGATCAATCGGTCTCCTCCGAAGACCCAGTCTGCTGTCCTCGAGGCGATGCAGGAGAGGCAGGTGACGCAGGAAAACCAGACCTTTCGTCTCCCTGCCCCGTTCATAGTCTTCGCTACCCAGAACCCGATCGAGTATGAGGGGACCTACCCGCTCCCTGAGGCCCAGATGGACCGGTTCACCGTGCGGCTAAGCGTCGGCTATCCGGGCGAGTCCGACGAAGTGGCGATTCTCGAGAAGAAGAAGGCGCTGCAGGATGACGTGGAAGCCGTCCCCCAGATATGCAGCGCCGAGGAGATTCTCTCGCTGCAACGTGCCCTGGACGGCGTCTTCGTCGATGCCGACCTCAAGAAGTACATAGTCCAGGTCGTCGCGCTGACCCGCTCCACTGCCGGGGTCGACGTAGGGGCGAGCCCGCGGGGCTCGATACAGCTCTTCCGGATGTGCATGGCAAAGGCCGCCTGTTCCGGCAGGGATTACGTTACCCCCGACGACGTGAAGGAACTCGCCGTGCCAGTGCTCGCGCACAGACTCCTCCTGGCTTCCGACCTCGAGGTGAAGGGGACCAGCCAGGAGAGTATCATCCAGGATGTCCTGAAGCGCGTAGCGGTACCGAAGGTTGGTGCCCCTGAAGAATAAGCTCGTCCTCCTACTGGTAATCGCGTCCGTGGGCATATGGGTCTCGGTCACGACGCTCTCGGGAATCGGGCTCGCCGCGGTACCCATCATCCTGGTCCTTCTTCTCGACCAGGACATCCCCTTCTTTCGGGCCCGGCAGTACCGTGTCTCGGTCTCCCGTCGGCTCAGCCAGCCGAAGGTCGTCGAGGGAGAAAGGGTCCTCGTCGAGCTCACCGTCACCAACGAGGGCAGGGATGTGGAAAGACTGGTGCTAGAGGACAGACTGCCACCGGGGGTAACGATGACTCGCGGGTCAACTGTCCTGATGTGCGCTCTTCGCGCCGGTTCGTGGGCCACCCTGAGGTACGAGGTCTCCCTACTCGAGCCTGGGGATGTCCACTTCGGGGAATGCGCGGTGAAGATACAGTCGCTCTTCGCTCTGAGGGAACAGAAGTTCGAGCTCGCCGCCCCCGCCTCGGTCAGGCTCTACCCTCGACTGCTTTCACGCAAGGTCCTCGCTGGCCGCGCCAAGGCGCTGAGCTTCGCGGGACAGGCGCCCTCCCGGTTCAAGGGCGGCAGGCTAGAATTCATGAACACGCGGCAGCATGTGTATGGTGACTCCCTCAGGAACATCAACTGGAAGGCGAGCGCAAGGCTGGGAAAGACGCTTGTGAACGAATGGCATGCCGAGAGAGGCCTCGACTGCGTCATCATCGTCGACCTGCTCGACCGGGACCTCCCCAAAATCGGGGACTGGAGCGCGAGGTCGGACGTCATCGCCTGCGCGTACGAACTGGCTCATGCACTGATAGGCTCAGGAAATCGGGTAGGCCTCCAAGTCCTGGGCGCGGCGCCCTCGAGGCTGCAGCCCGGGTTCGGCTCGAGGCACCTCAGGGCAATTCTCGATAGGCTCGTCGTCGCGCAGGAGGGGACGGTCTGGGGTGTCAGTCACGTCGAGGACTTCCTCAAGAGGTACTTCAGGAAACAGTTCCGGTTTCGCGGAGGTGCCCTCTTCATAGTCACGGCGAACCCGGGACTGAACGTCCTCGACGCGGTCAAGTCGCTCGCCGCGGACGGGTTCTCGTGCCATACTGTCCTGGTCGACACGCTCGTTCACGAATCCGACGCGTTGTCCGAGATGCGCATGGCGGCAGGGACGAGCCTCAGCATGGGCATCCGCGTTGCACGAACGGAGAAGGAATGGTTCGAATCACAGTTCAAGAGGTGCTCAGTCATCTATCAGTGGACGAAGGATACCGGGTTCGTCCAGCTAGGAGGGGAGTGAGCTGTGCCGAGACGTACGCTCGCGGGCTTGACCTACGCGGTGGCGGCCATCGTCGCCTTCCTCGACCCCAGCTACCTCGGCTTGGGGTTCTCGGCCGCGTGCACTCTCGTTCTTACCTTCGGGTACCGGTATCGCGGGGACTTCATGCTCGTCGCCTCAGGGTGGCTTCTCTACCTGCCTCTGGCGACCGTCCTCTATCCTGTCTTCGGGGTATTCTGGTCGTATCTCGTGGCAGGGTCTCTTCTCGCCATCCTCACGGAGAGGCTCAGTTTCGAGAATCAGACCTCGTACGTACTCGAGGCTCCCAAAGGAATCGACCATGAGTCGAGGAAGCTCGCCGCAGAGCTTTCGGGCAAGCATCTGCGAAGACTGGTTACGGTCGCGTCGTTCGCGGCCGCCATAGTAGTTCTTTCATCGATCGTGTCACTGATCATCTCTGCGGTCACGGTCCTGGTCTTCGGTTCTGTGATCCTGCTTGTGATCATTGCAGTCTACGCGTGGAGAGGAGCACAGACAGCGGTCAGCAAGAGCGCCGACGTCTCGAAGGACGGCGACCGCGGTAACGTGACTACTCCCTGAATCCGTTCGCGACGAATGCCTTCAGCCTCTTGGAGGCGTCGGATTCTATAGGCTTGCCATGACCAGGCAACAGCATCGAGAACTCGAGCTTCGATATCTTCTCGGTCGACCGTCTGACCTCGTCCATGCTCCTGCTCATGTTTGGGGACGCAAGCTGGAGTTTGCCGGAACCATCCGTCCTGAGCAGATCCCCCACGCATATGGCGGCGCCGGGTTTCAGCACGCAAATGCTGCCGTCTGTGTGCCCTGGTGTGGAGATGATGGTGAGGGGACCAACGGTCGATCCATCGTCGAGCTCTATGTCAGGCTTTGTCCTCTCGACCTGCATGAACGCGCCGAAGACCCCGACCATCACCCCTCCGAGCCCGCCGACCTCCTTGAGCTTCTTTTCCCCGGAGAGCCTGGGGGCGTCGAGCGCGCCGATCGCCAGCTTCGCCCCTGTCAGCCTCCTCATCTCCGCAGCGCTGCCCGAGTGGTCGGCATCGGGATGCGTCAGGACGATGTAAGTGACATCAGAGGGCTTCTTACCGATGGTAGTCAGATATGAGAGAATCTTCTGGTTCTTGCCTGGCGTCCCAGTATCCACGAGGACGGTGCCCTGTTCTCCTACGTCGAGAAGATAGGCATTGGAGATTCCCATGTCCGGAATTTGATAAACCCCTTGACTCGGCTGCATACAAGATGTAATGAAAGCAGCCGGGCCGCTTGACAAAATACTTTGTGCCTTCTCGTCGTCCGCGTCCCAGGTCGCGCCTGAATCCTCCTCATGGCTCGCTGTGGGCCGCGCATTGCAGTCCAGCAAGATGGGCGGTAGTCGGCTGATGCGATTCGCTTAATTGTGCTAAGCCCGTTTGGAGAACGATTGCGGCGGCCGACTTCGATTCCGCAAAGGAAACCTACTACTACGCTGCGAAGGGTGACTGTGTTCTAAGCTACCCGTCAGCCGAATCCTCATCGGTAGATCGAACTGGCTTCGTCCTTAGTATCGACCTAACGATAAAAGCGAATTGAAGAACGATAAGTAAGCTTCCCACGGACATCGCGGCCACCGACGGCAAATTCGACAAGACATCGCTAAGAAGGGGTGAGGGACAGCCCGCGCCCGCTAGACAAGAAGGAAACCCTTCGACAAAGGTTCCCAGACCCACTACCCACAGCATCACGCCTGTGAGGACCAGCAGGGCGGGCCACGTCCACTTGGGACTGTGCCCTCGCGTGGGGGTGGTCAATGGCAATCTACCTCGCATTGGCGATTTGGCCGGAGACGGTTGCCGACTGTCTGACCGCCTCCGTAAAGGCCTCTCCGACTTCCGGGAACTCGGTCATCGGTTCTTGCTCTTGCAAGGTCGACTGTCACGTCTTATTCAAGGTGCGATAGATAAGCGCTAGTATGGAAGTAGCCCGACCAGGGTCCACACCCGAATAGGTACGAATCCCATGCACAGAGACACTACGAGTTCTCGTGACGCCACTTGAGACCGCGACTCAGAATTCTGAGCTATATCGCGGCTTTGCTTCCTACCACGACTCGAGCTTCAGGCCATTCACGCGACTGAAATGCGTCCTGTTCCTTGTCACGAGCACGAACCCGCTTGACTTGACGATACCAGCTATCATGACGTCTCTAAAGTCGATTGGGTTGCCAATTGACGATAGCCCTGCAAGTATTTCTCCTGCGACGTCTGCTGAACTTCGCTCAAACGGAAGAACGTCTAGCCTATCGAGCAGTGCTTTCGCTCTGTCGACATTCTTCTGTCTCTGGGCTGACCTGTACGCTCCATAGAAGAGTTCGAATGCATTGACCGAAGTGGTGGCTTGCCTACCCTCTTCATCCAGCTCCTGCATCCTCTGCTCCGCGTACTCCTTTCCCCGAAGTATCGCTATCAGGAAGTCCGTATCAAGGCACTTCGTTTACTATCCTCTCCGAGGTACGCTTCCATACCCTCCTCAGTTCCTGCTCGATCGCGATTTGCTCTGCGTCCGTTGTCTCCCAGGTTCCAAAGCAATCCGACAGTTTGCCTCTCTTTTGCGTCAAACGCAGAATGGCATCTGTGAAGCTTTCGTCCTTGCGCTTTTCTCGTTCCAGGGCCCCGTAGGCCTCCTCGGTTATTGAGATGTTCTTGGAGGTCAACTGTATGTATGTGCACCCATACATAGATAAGGATTCTCGTTGCCTTCTCGAGGGGTCTCTGTAAGCCTTCAAAGCATCTATGCGAGGATTCTCTCGAGTTCGAGCAGATGGCACGAGACAGCAGCACCGGACTCCAGACGGCTCTTTGATTGGACAGAAACTCAGCCGTGCTAGGATTCTCGCCTCGCAGTTCGATTTCTCAGTACTGTTAGAAGCTTAGGCCCCCGTTGCGTGCCTTTTGCTTATTGCTTGGCGGCATTCGTTCTCTGTTCACCAAACGGAACTCATTCTAAGCTTATTCAAAATAGCCCGACCAGGATTCGAACCTGGGTCAGAGGCTCCAGAGGCCCCTATCCTTGGCCGCTAGACGATCGGGCTGCGACTACCGTCCCGGGACAGTGGCCTTTTTAGCTTCTTTCCACCTCAGAGCTTCTCTAGGGTCTCGATTCCTATCAGCGACAGAGAATCCTTTAGGACTCTTGAGAATCCGTCGACGGTCGCCAGGCGAGCCGACCTCAGTTCCAGGTCTTGTTCGCTGTTCACCGGCACCGCCTCATAGAACTCATTGAAGAGGAGCGAGAGCCTGTGCGCGTATCGGGCGACCTCCTTCGGGGTCAGATATTCTCCGGCCTCGATGATGGACTTGTCGTACATTGAGATTGTCTTGACCAGCTCTACCTCCTTGGGGTGCACGAGCTTCGCGGCCGAGGCCGAGTTCACGACCGGCTCGGAACCCGCCTTGTCCAGTATCCTCCTCGCTCTCGCATAGCTGTAGAGCAGGTACGGCCCAGTCTCTCCCTGGAGCTGCAGCGATGACTCGATGTCGAAAGCAATCATCTTGTCCGGGTCCTGCTTCAGGAGCTCGAACCTGAAGGCTGCAACCGCTATCTTCTCCGCCACCGCGTCCACCCAGGTCTCTGGCTCGCTAGGGTTCCTCTTCGCTGTCTCGGCTTTCGCTTTGGCTCTCAGCGCGGCGAGTACGGTGTCCACGTTGATGTAGAGACCCTTTCTTCCCTGCATGTGCACGAACTCCTTGTCAGTCTCGATGCCCAAGGACTCAGCCGACTTCTTCGAGAGGGCGACCACTTCATAGGCCCTGTGGACGTAACGGCCCCCTTCGGCACCGCCCATGAGCTCCAGCACCCTGCTGACGATCTTTTGCAGCCGCGTTTGCTTCGCGTCTA
>JASHPA010000117.1 GCA_030038365.1 Nitrososphaerales archaeon | reverse complement strand
CATGGCCTTCGTCAGCGACATCAACAAGCTCGTCCAGGCGACCTGCAGGACCTGCGGACGCATACTGCTCACCCAGCCAGAGCTCGACGCCTACAGGCAGAGGCTGAACAACGCCACGGAGTTCACCCCGACCCTGAAGGAGGAGTTAGCGAAGGAGATACTCACCAAGGCGAAGAAGGTCAAGCTCTGCCCTCACTGCGGCAAGCAGCAGTACCAGATCGAGCTCACAAAACCCACGATCTTCCACGAGATCACGGAGGAAGGAGGCGCCACCAGGCTGCTCCCCGGAGCGATCAGGGAGAGGCTCGAGAGGATAACCAACGAAGACCTCGAGCTCCTCGATTACAACCCGAACGTGGCACGACCGGAGTGGTTCGTCCTTCAGGTCCTTCCGGTCCCGCCGCTCACGGTCAGGCCGTCGATCACGCTCGAGTCGGGCATCCGCTCGGAGGACGACCTCACCCACAAGATAGTCGACATCCTCAGGGTCAACCAGAGGGTCAGGGAGGCGAAGGAGTCGGGTACCCCGCACCTCATCGTGCAGGATCTCGTCGACCTGCTCCACTACCACGTGACCACCTACTTCGACAACGAAGTCTCTGGAATCCCGCAGGCGCACCACCGCTCGGGCAGGCCGCTAAAGACGCTCAGCCAGAGGCTCAAGGGCAAGGAGGGCCGCTTCAGAGGCTCGCTCTCTGGGAAGCGTGTCGACTTCTCGAGCCGCACCGTCATCAGCCCCGACCCGTCGCTGGACATCAGCGAAGTCGGCATCCCGTTCGAGGTAGCGAAGAAGCTCACCATCCCGGAGAAGGTATCGCAGTGGAACATCGAGAACCTCAAGGCACTCGTCATCAAGGGGCCGTTCGAGCACCCCGGCGCCAACTATGTCATCCGCCCCGATGGCGTCAAGATCAGGCTTGACTTCGCCAGCGACAGGAAGGCCCTAGCAGACTCGATAGCGCCAGGCTTCGTAGTCGAGAGGCACCTGATGGACGGAGACGTCGTGCTGTTCAACAGGCAGCCCTCGCTCCACAGGATGTCCGTGATGGCCCACACGGTCAAGGTGCTTCCGTTCCGCACATTCAGGCTCCATCCTTCCGTCTGTCCGCCATACAACGCTGACTTCGACGGAGACGAGATGAACCTCCACGTGCCACAGAGCGAAGAGTCGCGTTCCGAGGCGCTCATGCTCATGCGCGTCCAGGACCAGATACTCTCGCCCCGGTACGGAGGGCCAATCATCGGCGCAATCAGGGACTTCCTCACAGGTGCCTACCTTCTTACGAGGGAGGAGACCTTCCTCACACCGGAACAGTTCACGAACCTAGCGCTCGCCGGTAGCTACGAAGGCGAACTCCCCGAGCCTAAGGTCAAGGGAGCTAACCCGATGTACACGGGCAAGCAGCTCTTCTCGCTCTTCCTGCCGAAGGACCTTAACTTCGTCCTCACCTCCAAGTGGGGCAAGGCAAAGACCGGTGAGGCGAACGACGTCGTCATCAAGGACGGTGAGCTCGTCTCCGGCGTCATCGACAAGGCTGCGATCGGCGCAGAGGAGCCGGACAGTCTGCTACACCGCATCGCCAAAGACTACGGCAACGACGAGGCTAGGCGCTTCCTCAACTCCATCCTCGGAGTGCTGAAGGCCTACATCACGAGGCGGGGGTTCAGCTATGGGTACAACGAGCTTGGCCTCTCGCCAGAAGCCGTCCAGCGGATATCCGACACGCTCCAGGAGGCGTACGACGCGGTCACCGAGCTCATCAAGAAGTACAAGGCCGGGACTCTCCCGACAACAAGGGGGCTCTCACCTGAAGGCTCGCTCGAGTTCTACATCGTCAACGAGCTCTCCAAGGCCAGGGACAGGGCGGGCAGGGTCGCGGACAGGTCGTTCTCCACCGAGAACTCCGGCGTCATCATGGCGCGCACAGGGGCAAGGGGCTCGAGCCTCAACCTCGGGCAGATGACCGCAGCCCTCGGACAACAGTCGGTCAGGGGCAAGAGGATCGAGAAGGGCCTGCGCGGCAGGTCGCTCAGCCACTTCCTCCCCAACGACCTCTCGCCAGAGGCGAAGGGCTTTGTAAAGCGCAACTACAGGGACGGACTCACACCGACCGAGTTCTTCTTCCACGCCATGGGAGGAAGGGAGGGGCTAGTAGACACGGCCGTCAGAACACAGCAGAGCGGCTACATGCAGAGGCGCCTCGTCAACGCGATGGAGCACCTGCGTGTCGAGTACGACCTCACTGTCAGGGACCCCAACGGCAACATAATCCAGTTCCTCTACGGCGAGGATGGCATCGACCCGGCCAAGTCGGATCACGGCCGCCCTGTCAACCTCGACAGGGTCATCAGCGCAGAGGGGCTGGTGAACCCCTCACGCGGCAAGCTAGGCGAGAAGGAGGCCGAGGGGCTGCTCAAGAAGTATCAGAACAAGCTGAACAAGCGGCTCTTCGAGGAGCTCCAGCAGAGGCTCTCCGAGGCGCACCTCACCGAGGAAGGCGCCAAGAACGTGCTCGAGAAGGTCATGGAGTCGATAGACTACGCGACCGTGGAGCCAGGAGAGGCGTCCGGAATCGTCGCGGCCCAGTCTATAGGCGAACCAGGAACCCAGATGACGCTCAGGACGTTCCACTTCGCAGGCGTCAAGGAACGCGACGTCACCCTGGGTCTTCCGAGACTGATGGAGCTGGTGGACGCGCGCAAGATTCCGGCCAAGCCTTCGATGGACGTCTATCTCACCGAGGAATACGGCAAGTCCAGGGAGAAGACGCTGAAGGTCGCGAACGAGCTTCTCTTCACCAAGGTCGGAAGCGTCGTGGAGTACAGCGAGGTCGACCCGACCGAGGGCATCAAGCTCCATGTCAACGAGCAGATGATGGCCGAGCGCAACGTCAAGATCGAGGATGTAGCCGAGGTCATGGAGACGGGCAAGAGAAACGTCCAGCCCGAGAAGAACGGGAAGGTCATCAGGGTCAACCTCGAGAACGCCGACCTTTCGACGCTCTTCACCCTGCGCAACAAGCTCCTCAACATGAAGCTCAAGGGCATACCCGGAATCACACGCGTTACAGTCGTGCAGGAGAACGAAGAATGGGTCATCCAGACCGCCGGCTCTAACCTCGCAAAGGTCATCCAGGTCCCTGGCGTAGACACCAACAGGATCTACACCAACAACATCCACGAGGTCGCGCAGGTGCTCGGCATCGAGGCGGCGAGGGCGACCCTCATCCGCGAGATAATGAGCACGCTCGACGAGCAGGGTCTGGAGGTGGATATCAGACACATCTTCCTCGTAGCCGACCTCATGACGACCAAGGGCTACCTCCAGCAGATAGGCAGGCACGGGATCGCCGGGACCAAGAGCTCGGTGCTCGCCCGCGCGGCCTTCGAAATCACCGTACCCACCTTGGCTGAAGCGGCCATCAGGGGAGAGTCCGAAGAGCTCAAGGGCGTCACAGAGAACGTTATTGTAGGGCTCCCGATACCGGTCGGGACCGGTATAGTGGAGCTGTACATGGGTTGATCCTATGGTAGACCAGCAGGTTCTCGGACGCGTGCTCAAGGAAGCCATGAAGACGGGCAAGTACACCCTGGGCACCAGGGAAGTCATCTCCGAGGTGAAGAGCTCCAAGGTCGTAATCGCCGCGGGCTCCCTCCCCGGAAAGGCGGGGCGACAGGTCAGGGAAGAGGCGGAGAAGAACAAGGTCCCCCTGGTCATCTTGGACAGGAACTCGGCGCAGCTGGGCAGGCTCCTTGGCCGGCCCTACAGGGTCTCGGCCGTCGCCATCCGCTCGATAAGCGACTCGGACCTAAGGCAGCTCCAGGCGTGAGAAGGGATTGCCAGAGATAAAGCTCTCCTCGGATCAGCTCGGGCTTATCTCTATCTTCCAGAACATGAGTGGAGCCACGGTGCGCGACTGCATAGTCGACGAGAAGGGCGCCAGGATGATCTTCATAGTGAGCAAAGGACAGATGGGGCTCGCGATCGGCAAGAAGGGCGCGACGATTCAGAACATCGAACGCGTCATCAAGAAGCCTGTCGAGGTCGTAGAATGGTCGGACGACCCTGCAGAGATGATCAGGAACGCCCTCGACCCGAGGTTCGTCATCGAGGTCAGGATATCCGACAGACTCGACGGCACCAAGGGCGCCTCCGTCGTCGTAGACCCCCGGAAGAAGGGCGCGGTCCTCGGCAGGGGAGGGAGGAACGCGGAGAAGGCCCGTCTTATAGCCAAGAAGTACTTTGACATCGGGAACCTGCAGATAATCACGGCCGTCTGAGGCCGATCGCAAAGCGCTATTACAGATTTAAGGGCAGTCCACGCCGTTGTTCTGCCAGAGTTGCGGCAAGGCGATACCCGAGAACAGCTCGTTTTGTCCGCTGTGCGGAGCGGCGCAGAAGTCACATGGAGTGGAGGAAGCGGTATCTGTCGGACGGCCTCAGGCCATCCCCTCCACGCCGGGGCGGGCGGAAGGGAACGACCTCGGCATGCTTGCGGAGAGGTACTCTGACGTCACCACAGAGGAGGACCTGGCAGCGTTCCTGGAGAGCAGGCTCAGGCTGCTGGATACGCTCTACTGGCTGCCTTTCGTCTCGGTCACGGCGCTGATAATGATCGTCTCGCTCATCTACAACTTGAACACCTTCTGGCTGGTCTACCCTGGGTCGGGTCGGGTGCCGCCGGCTACCTGCTCGGCTTCTTCGTCGCGCTTGTCTTCCTCGGGCTGCTGTACAGTCCGCTCTCTGAGCTCGGCGGATTCGGCGAGAACCTCAGGAAACTGAGGACCCCCTCGGACTACCAGGCGACTTTCATGGAGCAATACCTGGAAGCGAAGCGTAGCTTAGCCCACTAGACGCATCTCCAGTGTAAGAACCTCGACCCGGTCTATGGAGAGGCATATCTGAACAATCATGAATTAGGTTCTAAATCGCGGAAATCGTCTACTCTCAAGAGGCACCAACCCCTCGAAAGCCACATGGGAGGTCGTCACAAGTTTTGTGACGACCGTCGCGGTGACCACGACTCCCCGCCGGAGGTTTCATCCTAGCCTCCGGTGGATCCCTGTGGTGGTCTTCCGGGCATGTGAGTTGCAGATCAGCGAGATTGTCGACCGTAATCGCTCAGACCGTCTGAACGCTTTTATAGACAACAGCGAGCACGGGTGAAATCTACATGCCCGGCGGAGAGTTCTCGGCGCGTCAGATGGAGCAACACAGGCAGCGTCTTCGCTGGAGCGACAAATACTACAAGAGGAAGATTCTCAGGTTGGACGTCAAGGCCGACCCGCTCGAGGGCGCGCCTCAGGCAAGAGGCATCGTCCTCGAGAAGGTGGGGATCGAGTCGAAGCAGCCCAACTCCGCGATCCGTAAGTGTGTCTCGCCCGACACGGCAGTTCTCCTTGATGACCATACGTCCCTAAGCATGAGCGAACTCCGTGACTCGGTCGGCACAGCCGAGGTAACGTGTCTGGACGTAGTGGGCGATTATAAGCTAAAACCGACTACTGTTATCGATCACTTCGAGTTGCGGGACGACGAGAAGAAGGATTTGGGCGTGTTCGAGATTACGACGGAAACCGGCCGGAGGCTCATCGCCAGTGGGGACCATCCCGTCTACACGGAGCGGGGAGTAAGAGATGTCCGTCAGCTCACGGTGGGGGAAAACGTCTTGGCTCTTCCAGTGCGACCAACACCTCGCGAAGCCAATGGCTCCGTGATACTGGACCAGAGCTCAATCCTCAGAGGAATCCCCCTTGCCTCCAACAAAGCGCGGATAGTCGACGAGCTTGAAAGCAGAGGGCTCCTGCCACTCAGGTATGATAATCCCAAGCTCCCCGAAATAGTGAGACTAGTCGGACACCTGTACGGAGACGGCACACTGAGCTACGCTCGGGGTGGAAGCGGGATGGGAGGCAAGGTTATCGCGTCCGGAGACCCGACGGACCTTATCCGGATTTCTGCTGATATTTCCAAACTGGGGTTCAGTACATCTCCAGTCTATCACGGATCGAGCGTGAGTGTAATCCAGACGAGCTCCGGGGACCGGGAAATTGCCGGCTCGTATGATATGGTCTCATGCAGTTCAATAGTGCTCTTTTCCCTCTTCAGCGCTCTGGGCGTCCCGGTTGGCGAGAAAGCTAGTCACGGGTATGGCGTGCCTGACTGGATTTTGAAGGGTCCGCTGTGGGTCAAGAGAACATTCCTGTCGTCGTTTTTTGGCAGCGAGCTTGATGAGCCTCGCGCCAAGGGCTCGACATTCTATCCGCCGTCCCTTAGTCTGAACAAGACCGAGACTAATCTCAACAGCGGGCTCGCCTTCGTAGAGGAGCTGAGGAGTATGCTTTCAGAATTCGCGGTCGAGATATCAAGCGTGAAGGTGCGGCCCTCGTGCACGAGAAGAGACGGGCAAGAGAGCTTCAAGATCACGTTATACTTCCCGTCTAACATGCGAAACCTTGTCAACCTGTTCGCCGGAGTGGGCTACTCCTACGAGTCCGAGAGGGAGGCTGCGGCGCTCTACGCGGCAGAGTATCTCACTATCCAGCTGCTAAGAATCGAGAGGACGAAGGAAGCTTGGCGAAGAGCGCTTGCCCTCAGGAGCGAGAAGAAGCTGTCGTACAGGATGATCGCCGAGACGCTCAACGCAGAGGGATTTACCTGGATTCGGCCATTCAACGTGAACAGGTGGCTGTCTCGCGGAGTAGTTGCTCCGGGCCTTCTGGGGACCACAGCTAGGAAGATGGGCTTCAGTGAATGGGTGAAGAAAGCATCGAGGAACCTTCCCAAAGTAGGCCTGGTCTGGGAAGAGATTACATCGATATCGCCAGTGGAGGAGCCGCGATTGCAGGACATTACTGTCAGGAACAGAAGTCACAACTTCTTCGCGAACGGCATACTTACGGGAAACTGTGTTAGAGTCCAGGTTGTCAAGAACGGGAAGCAGGTTACCGCGTTCCTCCCGGGCGACGGTGCCCTCAACTTCGTCGACGAACACGACGAGGTCACCCTCGAAGGGATCGGCGGGTCGATGAAGAGGGCTATGGGCGACATCCCTGGCGTCAGATGGCAGGTCTCGAAGGTTAACGGTGTCTCGCTTAACGAGCTGGTCTATGGAAAGAAGGAGAAACCGAGGAGATAATCGCGAATGAGCCAGAAGCTCGAGTATCCGAATCTGCATCTCTGGAACAAGTGGGATTTCACCCAAGTCAAGGTCGAGGACATCGGGCTCGCGAGCGTGGTCGACCTGAGACCGACTCTCGTACCGCACTCCGGCGGGAGGCACGAGCATCAGAAGTTCTCGAAGTCCAAGGTCAATGTCGTAGAACGTCTTGCCAACCAGATGATGCACTTCGGCAAGAAACACGCGAAGAACACAGGAAGGATGGGCGGGAAGAAGCAAAAGTCGCTCAACATAGTCCGCACCGCTTTCGAGATAATCAACCTCAAGACCGGGCAGAACCCGATCCAGGTCCTCGTGAAGGCCCTGGAGCACTCTGCCCCCAACGAGGACACCACGAGGATGAGCTATGGAGGCGTGGTCTACCACATCTCGGTGGACATCTCTCCGACCCGCAGGATAGACATCGCGTTCAGGTTCATTTCGGAGGGGGTCCGTGAGGCAGCCTTCGGGTCGATGAAGGGCATAGAGGAGGTGCTTGCCGACGAGCTGATACTGGCGGCGAGTGGCGATTCGAACAGCTACGCGGTAAAGAAGAAGAACGAACAGGAAAGGATTGCGATGGCCTCGAGGTAGAGGCCTACTCTTCTTCCTTCTCTTCCTTCATCGCAAGGCCCCGCAGTTCCGGCTCCATCTCGGGGGGCTCCGTGACCATCCCGCTCGGGTCCGACATGAACTTCCTGATCATGGAGAGGATTACGTCTTTCCTGTATCTCTCCAGCTTGTGAGCTGCCGTGAAGTCGTAGTTGGGGTTCCTCGCCACGGGCTCAAGGACCTCGATTCTGGATGTCCTGATTGCGTCCCTCAGGTTGTATCCCGCCTTGACCTGCGTCACGAGGTCGTCCTCGGCCCAGACGATGAGCGTTGGCTTCCGGAGCTTCCTGAGCCGCTGCAGCTGCGGTTTGTCGTACGTGCTCGAGATGAGGATTAGATTCTCAACCCTCTCGGGCCAGTTGATGGCGAATTCCAGGGCTATCTGTCCGCCCCACGATGTCCCGGCGAATGTCGCCTTTGGGATCGTGAGCTTGTCCATCAGCTCGTGCACGACCTTGGCTTGCGCTGTGTAATCGGGAGTTTCAACCGGCCTGGTTGATCCGCCGAACCCGACCAGGTCGGGCATGAGCAGCGACCACTTGGCGGAGAGGTCGATGAGCGGCTTCCAGATGGACCACTCTTCCCTCTTGTCAGAGCCATGGAGGAGGACCATCGTCGGTCCGGTCCCTATCGAGGCGTAATTCACCCGGTATTCGCCGAGTTCGACGGTCTTGACTGCTGCAGGCACCGGTTCTCCCGCTTGCACGCCCATCCCGCCGTTTTATCTGCTTCGGCGAAAAGACCGCGAAAACCTGATTTTCATAACTGTTAATTAGGGGCGGGACGGTCATGTGTCCAATGGAAAGCGACCCCGTGCGCTTCTTTGGGATGCTCCTGCGCGTGTGCATCAGGGACGACTGGAAGAAGGAGTCGATGCTCACGGCGACGGCCGTCTCTTTTGCCCTTGGGATGGGGGCGAGCGTCCTGACGGTTTACCTGTTGACCGTAGCGCACCTGATGATATGAGAACGTTAACAAAAATCGACACGTCTGTTAACAGATTCTACTCTTGTGGCATTTACTGCCCTCGGGTCGTATCGTAGTCTGGTCATCCAACAATGGGTCGAAAAATCGTCCTGTTCGGATTCTGGTTGCTCGGATATGCCCTGGGCTTCGGAGCCTGGCTCGTGAGAGCACCCATCATCAATTGGATCACTAACCTCGGTGTCAGCTCGGACGTCGCAGGCGCTCTGATAACGGGGTTAGCTGGCTCAGTAGTGATGCTGGTCGGGGTAATCCTCTGGAGCTACCTCTCGAATTCCAACTAGCGCCGTCCTCTCGGGGGACGGACGCTACTCCTTTTTCTCAGAACTGTGTGATAGCCGGCGCCTTGAGCTGTCTCCTCAGTCTCGCTAGCCTAAGGTAGAGCGCTGAGACCACGGCGATTATCGCGGCGAACGGAATCCACATCACCAAAAACAGGAACGGGTCGGAGGGGATCTCCAGGGCGATCTCCACCGACTCGAAGAGCGCCGCTACCAGCAGCATAACCGTCACTATCGCAAAATAAATCAGGAGTTGCCCCAGCTCGGCGGTCCAGCTTATCGCGCGGCCTTTGGTGTCGAACAGCCACTTGACCGCAGCGTAGGTGAGCCAGATGCTCTCTGCCGTCGCGACAGCGTACGCCGGCAGCTCTATCCAGCTGTGAGGGAAAAGGAGCAGCAGTATGAAAGCGACAAGAAGGGCAGGCACGCCCTGGTTGAGGGCGATTATCTCGAGTACCCTGGCCGTGGCGTACATGGAAGCCGCGAACAATATCGGCCCCAGGACAGGGATGAACTCCCTCAGGGCTATCTGGTAGTTGTTCGTGAAGATCCCCCAGAACTCCGTCGTCACGGTGGCGTTCTTGAACTCGTTGTTTAGCGAGCCTTCCTGTCCTGCGTAGAACGCTTTTTCACCGGGGAAGAAAGGAAGGCTCGAGATGATAAGGAACAGGGCTACCTCGATCAGGAACAAGATTACACACAGCATGAGGCCCCTCTTGGCGAACAGCTTCACGGCCGTCTGCATGAATGTCTCTTTGTTTTCCTCTGGCGGTTGGTCCACGCTCTGCTTCTACCTGTTTTCCCCTTCCCGAGGTCAAAAGGTTGCCTAAAATGCCTCCTACCGCGCTTTTCCTCCTTAATCGATACTCAACGAATGCGCTGTCGTCAGCCATAATATGCAAGAAACTACCCGTAACTATTTTATGTAAAGTCTGAGAAGGGTTTGGAGAGCGGGTGAATCCAGTGGAACTTCCAGACCCCCGGACAAGGGACGATGGGAAGAAATCCGTCGCCGGCAAGGAAAGAGAGCCTACGTTCGGAGAACCCGAAGTCGCAGGCGGACCCCACGAGCTCAACCAAGACATCGCAGCGATGGTTAAGCTGATGGGTGAGATAGGTCCGCGCATCCCGGAAATCGCCCGCAGGATGGGCAGGCATAAGGAGACCGTCCGGTATTGGTACAGGAAGCTGCAGGAGCACGATTTTGCTATCTCCGCCATCGTCAATCATGAAGCTCTTGGGCTCAGGAGAATCGTCATGAAGGTCAGGTTCGGCGACGGGTACGCCGATTACGTCAAGCCTCTGGCAATTGCAATGAACGACCTGTGCTACCTGGTCTCATACAGCAAGGCGCTTCCTGAAGACGTATATGTCATCAACGCCAGCGTTCCGCAAGAGTATACAGCGGAGTATGTTGACTTCATAGAGGCGCTGAAAGAACGCGGCGTCTTCAGGTCCGTGGATTACTATGTGCTTGACTGGGTCACCAACAGGCCCATGCACGGTGAGCAGTACAACTTCGAACGTGGGTTCTGGGATTTCGACTTCCAGTCCCTCTCTCCAGAGCCAGATGGCGGCCCGGCGTATGCCGACCCTCCGATATCGTCCAGGGCGAGATTCGATAGGATAGACTTGCTCATCGCGAAGGAGTTGCAGAGGGACTCGACGAGGGACTTACGGGAGGTTCAGGCCGCTATCCTCGCAGAAGACGGACTAGACATAAACTACAAGACCCTTTGCTGGCACCTCAGTGAACACGTCGAGTCCCGTTTGCTGAAAGGCTACAAGATCAACTGGATGGGGACGAGGTACGATCCCGAGACAGACCGCGTGAAGCAAAGACAGCACAGCTACCTCGGCGTCGACATCCTGGTGAAGAGCGTAAGGCCTGATGAGAAGGCGCAGATCCTGAGGAGGCTTGGGTGTCTGCCCGTCGTCTGGGTCGAGGGGGCCGGCAGCGACCTCTACGCGCAGGTGATGATTCCGGTCGAATCGATGATCGAGGGTCTCCAGTATCTGCAGACGAGCCTGAACAAGGTCGCCGACAGGACAACATTCCTGATGGCTGACCAGCGGAACGCTTTGTCCTTCCTCATCCCTTACAAGCTCTACGACGAAAGAGCCAAGGCGTGGACTTTCAACAGGGAAGAGGTCCTCGCCAAGTTCAAGGCTCTTGAAGCTCAGATAAGGTAGAAAGGAGGCTGTTCGTCGCAGGGACGGGATGGCCTTCTTTCCCGTGGGATGAGTCGGGATAAAGGCTGGAAAGCTAGAAAAAGAAGGAGGTTCTTTCTCTAGCTTACTGGGTACCGAAGCCGCCGCCGACGTTCGAGAGCGGACCTACATGGACACCCATCGTGGCGAGGACTACCGAAGCGCCTGTCAGTGCGAGCATTCCATAACGGATTTTGTCGTCAGTAGACATAAGGAAGGTATATAGCCAAGTTCTAGATAAATTTTGCGTTTTGCACGAACCGAGTTAAATAACAGCTGATGATTCCTCTAAATCCTCGCAGTCCCGGTCCGTTTCGGGCCGATAGGCCACGCAAAACCCAAGTGATGCAGCCCGGGTCGGCCCCTGCTCCACGTAGTACTTCTCCCTGAGTCTTTCGTGGGCCGTCCCGCAGCTATAGGACTACGTGTAAATACGACGGCGGGAGTGTGGCTCCGAACCCCACGTGGCCGCGACGAATCCCGGAGTGCGCTCTCCCACCCCTGCGGATCCTACCGCGATATCTTTCGAATCTGTCAGCAAGACCTACCCTACGAGGTCCGAGGCCGTCAGCGCGCTTGACGGCGTGTCCTTCAGGATCGACAAAGGAACCACGGTAGCGGTAGTCGGGCCATCCGGAAGCGGCAAGACTACCCTGCTCAATATGGCCGCAGGCCTCGACTTTCCCACCAGCGGTTCTGTGAAGGTCGCAGGTATCCTCACGTCGGAACTCCAGCGTGAACCCCTCCAGAAGTTCAGGAACGAGACCGTGGGTGTTGTCTTCCAGCAGTTCTTTCTCATAGACCATCTCTCGGTCTTTCAGAACGTATCCGTACCACTCATCCCACGGGAGGTGTCATCCCGGGAGAAATCAAAGAGGATACTCGATGCAATCGCAAAGGTCGGCCTCGCCAACAAGGCCGACAGGCTGCCGTCGGAGCTGTCAGGCGGAGAGCTGCAGAGGGTCGCGATCGCCCGCGGGCTCGTGGGGGATGCCTCCGTCATCCTGGCGGACGAGCCGACCGGGAACCTCGACTCGAAGAAGGGCTCCGAGATAGTCGACCTCCTAGTGGCGGAGAGCCGGGAGCACAAGAAGACGGTGCTCATAGCGACCCACGACCTCAGAGTGCTCGACCACGTGGATGGGGTGATCCGCCTCGAGGACGGCAGGCTCTCGAAGATAGAGGGGACTGGCATCAGTGCGTAGGCCGAGACCCCTCGACTCCGTCTCGATCGTCTTCGCGGGGTTCATCTTCCTGGTCCTCCTCTCGCAACTCTCGGCACACGTGTTAGCTCAAGCTGTGATCGTCTACGAGGGAACCGGGTCGGCCATACTGG
Source organism: Nitrososphaerales archaeon (assembly GCA_030038365.1). GTDB lineage: Archaea > Thermoproteota > Nitrososphaeria > Nitrososphaerales > Gagatemarchaeaceae > Gagatemarchaeum. The sequence continues at coordinate 41,269 of JASHPA010000117.1, read as the reverse complement.
CAAAGACGAGGGGTCTCTCTGTCATACTGGCAGTTAGCGCCGCAGGTCTGGGGCTGGCCTTCGGCGCGGGTGTCTTGCTGATAACGCAGAAGAAGCTCGTCGCCGAGATAGACGTCTATCGAGCAAACGGCCTGCCGCTCGGTTCGGCGCTCGGCCTGATGATCGGGTATCATCCGGTCAGGCCCCTCGTGTGGCTTGCCGGAGCGACCGTTGTCGGTGTCGGAGGTGACTGGTTTTTTGGTCTCAATGCCACGATCCCCCTGGACCTCGCCGCATGCTTCGCGGTCCTTCTGGTGGGTTGGGTGGTCCTGCTAACAGTCTACATGTTCGGGCACCGCGGATTCAGGGAGGGGAAGGCGAAGATTGGATAGCCAGAAGGTCCAGGGTCTCTTCCTCACCGAGCTGAAAGGTCACGCCCCCGTGGTGATCATCTGCTTTGTAGCCATGGCATTCGGGGGCTACGTGTCGAGCTTCCTGGAGTACGCTTCCTACACTGCCGCCGACATCTCCGCCGAGGCCCTGCCAGGGCTCGTCCCCTCGGTCATCCTTGTGATAATGGCCCTCCTTCCAGCGCTCTTCGTCGCCCTGGGGATGTACTCGCTGATTAGCGCAAGCGAGGCGTCCCTGAGGTACGAGATCGGGGTCTTCTACAGCCAGGGCGTAGACGGCTACGCGGTCATAGACACATGGACGACGCTTTACGGCTGGATCCCCACGCTGGGTTATGCCCTCGGTTTGGTCGTCTATTTTGGCTCTAACCCCGCTGCGTTCGCAGGTCTGCAGGCTGTCCTCGCGGACGTCGCGTCGGGGCTGATACTCGTGTCTGGCCTCCCGACGTTCATCCTGATTCCGCGCAAGCTCTACGAGGTCCTGGATACTTCGCCGTACAACGTCGTGCGGTCGTCCGACTGAGCTTCGCCGAGTGTCGAACTTCGAGAAACGTATTAACGGTTCCACGTCCCCAATCCCTCTGCGGACATGGAAGACAGCGTTGCGCCCGAGTTCGCGGATATCAAAGGCTGGCTGAACTCTCCTCCTCTCAGGCTTTCGGACCTGAGAGGGAAGGTCGTTTTCCTAGATTTCTGGACCTATTCCTGTGCCAACTGCATCCGCTCAATCCCCTCGGTCATGAAGCTCCACGACAAATACTCCTCGCGGGGACTCGTCGTCATAGGAGTCCACACGCCCGAGTTTGAGTTCGAGAAGGACCCTGGCAATGTTGTCTCGGCCGTCAAGAGACTAGAGATCCGTTACCCGGTGGCCCTCGACAGCACCAACAACACCTGGAAGCTCTACGGAGACGGGTACTGGCCCAGACAGACGCTCGTGGACGCAAACGGTATGGTGCGATACGAGCACATAGGCGAGGGTGGCTATGAGGAGATAGAAGACCAGGTCAAAGGGTTGCTGGGCGAGCTGCATGCCAGGGCCAGCCCGAGAGTTTAGAGCTTCGGGTCGTACCTTCCGTCCACCGCGGTCCATCCTCCGTCGACGAAGATGACCGCGCCCGTGATGAAGGCGGCCGCGGGGCTGGCCAGGAAGACCGCGGGTCCGGCAATCTCCTTCGGGGTCGCCCACCTCTTGAGGGCATTCCTTTCCGTGCTCTGCCTGTACCACTCGGGGTCCTTCTTTATCCTCGCCACCAGCGGGGTGTCGACATAACCCGGTGCCAGAGCATTCACCCTTACGTTCTTGGCGCCGAGCTCGGCGGCCTGCGTCTTGGCTAGCAACGCGACCCCTGCTTTGGTTGCGCCGTAGACCGCCTGTCCAGGCTCTATGACCGCGCTCCGTATCGAGGACATCACGACTATTGAACCTCCTGCGGCGTTCTTCGCTATCTCGCTGCCTATCTCCTTCATGAGTATGAACGTCCCCTTCAGATTGAGCTGGACGACACGGTCGAACTCTTCATAGGTGTAATCCTCTATCTTCTTTCTGATGTTCATCCCGGGCACAGCGTAGAGCACGTCGATCCTCCCGAAGGCGCCCAGGGCCTCATCCTTCAGCCGCTTCACGTCGGCGACAACGGTGCAGTCCGCCTCCACTCCGATCACGCTGTAATGGTTCGTCCTGATCTCCCTGACGGTCTTGTCGAGCGCCTGGGGGTCCTTATCGCTCGCAACGACTTTCCCCCCGTTAGCCGCGAACGCGAAAGCTATCGCCTTGCCTATCCCGGAACCCGCACCCGTGACTACCGCGACCTTTTCGGATACGTTGAAGAGGTCCTTCATCTCGGAGAGTTCGGTCACGTGGGACGGCTCACTATCCGGAGATATAGCCTTGGCGAGATGGGCGTCTGGATTCCCTGCCCTGCCTGACGCCGAACTTCCCCATCGTCTTTGCGGTGACGTCGAGGGCCTCGCCCACCCACTCGAGGATCTTTCCCGGCTCCGGCGACCATTGAAGTCCGTGGGTGCTTCCTGACGTCCCGTCGCAGTCAGTCAGGGAGTGACCGAAGGCAACGAACTTGGGGACGGGAAGTTCTGACCTGCGCAGCGCGGCTCGCAATTTCCCTCATCGCCGGCGGCCCCTGCAGGAACAGGTCGTAGGTATCGAAGCCCAGGGGACTTGGCCCGGCTCGGCAAACGCTTCCGGACGGGGTTTCATTCGTGTCGGCCTCGAAGACGGTTACGAAAGGCTAATTGCCCCGCGGCCTCCTCAGCCGAAGCCCAGAGGGCTGATACCCAGGAAGATTTCGACCACTGCAGGCGCGGGCATCATGGTTTCGAAGTTCATTGTCTCCACTGGGTCTCATAAGCCCAGCCGGCCTTCCCGGGACGGCTCGGGCGGTTTGCGGCGCGTCATTACCGGAGTCGCGGACTGTAGATACCTGCTGCAAGATTTTCCTGATACAAAGTCCCGAACTCTACATTAACGCACCCTCAAATCGCCAGCCCATGCAGCGTAAAGGTGCCTCTAGGGCTTCGGTGTACATAGCCGCGGTCGTCGTGGCCGTGATCCTGGTGGTGGCCTTCGCCTATGCCGCGTCCTCTCTTAGCACGCCGACAGGCGGGAAGACGACTGGAACCTCGACGCTTCCGACTTCCAGCACCTCCACGTCAACGACATCGACGACAAGCACTACCTCCACGCAGCAGACCGGCACGGGAATCTCCACCGAAGGGGACTGGGTCACCTACCATGGGAACGTCAGCAGAGACGGTGACGACACGTATCTCCCCGACATCACTACGCCATCTGTGGCCTGGCAGACGAACGTCGATGGCCCGGTCTACGCTGAGCCCATCTCATTCAACGGCTCCGTCTTCGTAGCCACGGAGGATGATACGCTCTATTCGCTGTCTGCGACCACGGGAACCATACAATGGTCGGCGCAGCTAGGAAACCCCGCCGACAGTCTTGCTGCGCCCTACGCCTGCAACGGCGGTTATCCCAGCATCTACCCGCGCATAGGAATAACGGGGACCCCCGTGATCGACCCGTCGACCTCCACGATCTACGTGGTGGCGCTGAATTACAGCCAGGGCTTCAACCTGCTGGCGGTGAACACGAACACCGGGCAGGTACGGTGGTCTCTGCCTGTTACAGCGAGCGGATTCCAGTGGACTCCCGAGGAACAGAGAGGGGCGCTGACACTCGCGGACGGTTTCGTCTACATCCCCTTCGGGAGCTATTCATGGTCCTGCGGAGAGGATGGTGGCCCGTTCGGATGGTTCATAGGGCTCTCTTCGACCGGGAACTCGACCTCGTACTCGTTCCGGGCCACAACGACTAGCGAGGCCGACATATGGACCCCTGAAGGAGCGTCCGTGGGATCCTCAGGGGACCTCTTCATAGTCACGGGGAACAGCTACTACAACGCGACCTACAACAACGCTGATTCTGTCATCGAGCTTACGCCGAGGCTCACCGAGGTGAGCTACTTCGCCCCGAGTAACTGGGCATACCTCGGCCCTCAGGATCTGGACGAGGACACTACGGGCGCCACCCTCCTCCCCGGCAATCTAGTCTTCTCCATCGGAAAGGCGGGCATCGCGTATCTTCTCAATGAGACGGACCTCGGTGGAATCGGGGGACAACTGGCCAGCCTGCCCGTCTGTACGGGTGGCGCCTGGGGGTCAACGAGCTACGCGAATGGCGTCGTCTACATTCCATGCGCGAACGGGCTGTTCGCCGTGCAGGTGAAGGGCGGGGCTAGTCCCAGCCTCGTCCCTCTCTGGAACGCGACGCTCGGCTTTATGGGACCCCCCATCGTGGCGGGCAACGCGGTCTGGACGTTGAACGAGATAACAAGCTCGCTCTACGCGCTCAACCCCACCACCGGCGCCATCATGGCCAACATCTCCGAGGTACCCGAGTACACCATGCCACACTTCGAGACACCGTCTGTAGCTGGGAATCTCCTCGTCTTCGGCGACAACACCTCGGTCCTCGCAATAAGCCCCAATGACGCAGGGTCCAGCTTGACCGTCAACTCCGTAAATCAGCAAGGATCCGCGATCATTGGTGAGTACACCGTGCTTTACAGCTCGAACGGCAGCGTGATCAACACAGGTTTCACGCCTACCACTTACGCGACGACCATAGGTGACACCTACCAGATACGCGTCGACAGCTACGGCAGCTGCACCTTCAGCAACTGGTCAGATGGCGTGACAAGCAATCCTAGGACCTTCACTGCTTCATCCTCGGGGCTTTCGCTAACAGCTGTGTTTACGTGTGGGACGTCCAGCTCGAGCACAGACGCTCCCCGGCCTACCGTCTCCGGAAACGCGACAGCGGGTGTAGCCAATGTCTAGTCGCTCCTCATTGGATTCATGTTGGCAGACCTCCGGTGCCGTCGCAAGCGAACGACAGGCGTCACAACCGTCACTTCTAGTAGAATCTTCTAGTAAAGAAGACCGTTCCGGATAAAGTTCCGGGGAGAACCTTACGCGATGCACTATCGAACCTTTTTCGTGCGCCTAGTAGGGCGCGGGCGCTCGAGGAGGTAGGTTATCGTGCAGACTGGACCCAGGATGTCGCGGCGGAGAATAGCGGTTCTGGTCTCCGTGTCGGTTATCGTGGTGATTGTCGTCGCTGGGGCGCTGATCGCAGGCACGACTCGGCCGTTAGGCTCCTCGAGCTACTCGGGTCTCGCCTCCTCCGCCACCGGCACTGGCACCTCGAGTACGTCGACTACCTCCGGCCTATCGACCGGGATCACCTCATCGGAAAGGACGACCTCGACCTCCGTTTCTCCGGTAGCGCAGCTCAGCACGGGGGTGATAGTCCCGATGTTCACGAACTACACGCTAACGGAGGTCAGCGAGCTGATACAGACGAAGGAGGCCAACCCTTCGGTCCCCTTCCTCGTGGTCGCAAATCCTGACGACGGCCCTGGAACTTCAGAGAACGCAAGCTACGGGGCTGGTTTGACGCAGTTGGAGTCGGCGGGAATAACCGTCATTGGGTATGTCCCCACAGACTGGGGGAACGCTTCCGTCCAGACTGTTGAATCAGGCATCTCGGACTTTTACAACTGGTATCATCCGGACGGGATATACCTGGACCAGATGTACAACCTCGAGTACAGCACCGACGGCACGTTCATACCGACCTTCTATTCCACGCTGACGGCGTACATCAAGTCCTTGGGTATGACGGAGATCTTCGGCAACTCAGGCACGGATGTCCCGTATTATCTCATAGGGACTGTGAGCACGATAGGATTCTTCGAGAACTCCTACGAGCCTCCTCTCTCCATAATCGATCACTGGAACGGCACGTACGCCAAGTCGAACTTCGCCTTCTTCGCCTACAATGTGGCGTCGCTCAACCCCTACTACATCGCCGCAGCCTCCGATGACGTGGCTTACCTCTTCCTCACCAGCAACGAGCACCCGCACCCATACAATTCTCTTCCCTCTTACTTCGGTCAGCTAGTATCGGACCTGGGGTCCTTGGTGCCTATCACGGTAGAGACCGCCATCCCTAACGGTACGATAGTCGACAGGGGCTTCAACGTCACCGTGACTCAGCCCGATGGATTGGCCAATTCAGGTTTCACTACGTCGACTTTTGATGTGATCAAAGGGTCTTCGGTCACGATTACGGTCCAGGACAACGGAGGGTATGTCTTCGACCACTGGTCAGATGGAGACACGAGCAAGACCATCACGCTGAAAGCAACCCAGGCGACGACGCTGGTGGCCGACTCCAGCACCTCCACGACAAACGCCTCTCTCGTCACCGTCCATACCTTCGAACCGAACGGGGTTCCTGTCGTGGGCATCTACATCACCGCCTCCGAGGGAGGGACTGTCGTGGCATCTGGCTACACTCCCTTTACATTCGTCGCGACGATAGGTAGCGACTACGCAGTCGATGTCCAGAACTACAGCACTTACTCGTTTTACGGGTGGGCCAACACGTCGTTATCCAGCAGCGACACCGTCAACATAACGCCTACGACCGACATACTGCTGGACGCCTACGTCACCAACCAGACCTCCGGCAGCGGTTCGACAAGTTCATCCGCCGCCCCCGTGCCGCATGGAGCGTCCCTCGTCTCCTTGTTCGTCACCGCGACCAGCGTCCCCCTGATCCCTGCGGAGAAGCGGATGCGCCGCAAGGGCTCGTAAGAATCCCCCACCTCGCGACGCGATAGACCCTTATCCCGGCGTGCTAACCGGGACACCCTTGAAGGAGACCTCCCGGAACAGAAGGCTCGTCTTCGTCGTGCAAAAACACAAAGCCACTTCGCTCCACTATGACTTCCGCCTCGAGATAGGAGGCGTGATGCCGTCCTGGTCCGTCCCCAAGGGGCCCACCCTCGACAGCAGCGTCAGGCGGCTGGCTATGCAGACCCCTGACCACCAGATGGACTACCGCCACTTCGAAGGCGTGATACCCTCTGGTTCGTACGGGGCCGGACCGGTGATGATCTGGGACCAGGGCACTTACGAGCCCGAGACAGAGATAGCGAAGGGGGTCAGAAGGAGGATAACGGACAGGGTAGAGGCCGAAAGAATTGCCTCCGAGGAACTGAAGGAGGGGAACCTAAAGTTCACCCTTTACGGGAAGAAGCTCCATGGCTCCTTCGCGCTGGTTAGGACAAAGGGCTTTGGCGGAAAGATGGCCTGGCTGATGATCAAGCACCGAGACAGATACAGCATGGAGGGCTGGGACGCCAAGGACTATCCCCTCTCGGTGGAGAGCAAGAGGACTATCGAGCAGATAGACGGGCAGTCCAGGCTCGCGCCAGCTAGCTTCGGGCACTGAACGCCCGTAAGGCGACAAGACGATCGCCGGTGGGACGGTGCCGCCAGACACGTCCACACGTCCGTTACGACTCTGATGGGCGCAGGCCATGACGTGCGCCCTTACCGCGTCTACGGGCCGAGGGATACCGTCGAGGAGCTCGGACGACGTGAAAGTATTTATCGAATCGGCCGGGCATATTTCCCCGTGACCACTGAACCTCCCGATGCCTCAAAGAAGACAGATTCCGATTATCTCCAGTCCACGAACTACGCAGGCTTCAGGCTCGAGTCTACCTGGAAGCCAGTAGTGATGGTAAAGGGGGACGGAGTCTTCCTCGAGGACGAACAGGGAAGGAAATATCTCGACTTCTCCGCCCAGCCCGCCGCGGTCAACCTAGGTCACAACAACAGGCACGTCATCAACGCGATCAAAGAGCAGGCTGACAAGCTTGCCTATGTTGGTGTCGGGTTCGGCACCGACGTGCGCGTCGAGTTCACACGCAAGCTGAAAGAGGTTCTGCCTGACAGCCTCGTCAAGTACAACTTCTCCAACTCGGGGAGCGAAGCGAACGAGGCAGCCGTGAAGATGGTGAAGGCGTATCACGCGAGGGATGGGAAAACCAAGATAATCTCGAGGTACAACTCCTTCCATGGCTGGACCGGGGCAGCCACGCAGCTCACCGGGAACCCGCGAAGGTTCCCGACGGAGACGACAGGAGCCTACCCGGGCATCGTTCACGTACCCGATCCGTACTGTTACAGGTGTCCCTTCGGTCTCGAGTATCCTGGATGCGGGGTCGCATGCGCGGAGTTCTTCGACTACACCATAAAGAACGAGGGTAACATCGGCGCGGTCATCCTGGAGCCTGTCACGGGCGCGAGCGGAGTCGTCGTCCCGCCGAAGGAGTATCTCCCAAGAGTCAGAGAAATCACCGAGGACAATGATGTCTTCCTGATCACCGACGAGATCCTCTGCGGATGGGGTCGCACCGGCGAGTGGTTCGCCTCAGACAACTGGGGCGTCAAGCCCGACATCCTAACCACGGCGAAGGGCATAACGGGAGGCCAGTTCCCACTTTCCCTCACCGCGACCAACAAGGTCCTGGCAGACTACTTCGAGGAGAACTGGCTGCCGGTCTCCGGTACCTTCAGTGCTCATCCCTTGGGTATGGCGGCCGGCATAGCGGCCATCGAGGAGTACCAGCACCGGAACTTGGTTCCGAAGGCGAAGGAACTCGGGGCCTACCTCGGCAGGAGGCTGGGCGAGTTGAAGGAGAGCCACAAATCCGTCGGTGACGTGAGAGGTCTCGGGCTTCTCTGGGCGGTAGAACTGGTCAAGAACAGGAAGACCAAAGCGCCCTTCAACGTCCCAGACGACTATCTCAGCGGCAAGACGCTGATGGTCCAGAAGGTGGCCAGCAAGGTCATGAGCATGGGCGTCTTCGTCTACAGTGGCGTAATCTCGACATTGATAATATCTCCGCCGCTGATCATCAGCAAGGAGCAGATTGACACTGCTATCGATGTGATGGACGAAGGGCTGAAGGTGGCCGATCAGGAAGCCGACCCTGACTGCTGAAATGGACACAACCACCTTGGGCACCAGATTCACCAGCAAGGTCGCCGTCGTGACCGGCGGCGCGAAGGGTATTGGCGGTGGCATAAGTCGTGCCCTAGCCGCTGAAGGCGCGAAGGTCGTCGTCCTCGACATCGACGACAAGGCGGGCACGGCGACCGTCCGGAGGATAAGCAGGAATGGGGGCGCAGCCACGTTCATCCACGCTGACGTGAGCAAGAAGACGGATGCGCACGGCGCGATTGCAAAGGCCGTCAAGAAGTACGGCCGGATAGACATCCTCTGCCAGAACGTCGGCATCTACCCGCGTGTCTTCTTCGACGACATGACGGAGGCGGACTGGGACCGGGTCATGAATGTGAACCTGAAGAGCGCGTTCTTCGTGCTGAAGGCGATCATCCCCGTAATGCAGAAGCAGAAGTATGGCAGGATAGTCCTGACCACTTCGGTCACCGGCCCGCGGACCGCGATACCCGGTCTCTCGCACTATGCCGCCAGCAAGGGAGGTCTGAACGGGCTGATCAAGGGCATAGCCATAGAGCAGGCGAAGAATGGGATCGCGATCAACGGTGTCGAACCGGGCACGGTCTACACCGATGGCGTGAAGGCGCAGTTCGGCGAGGGTTTCAGCGAGGGCCTCGGGCGCATACCGATGGGCAGGCTTGGCACACCCGAGGATATCGCCGGGCCTGTCCTCTTCCTTGCCTCCGACGACGCGAAGTACGTCACCGGGCACACCATCATTATCGACGGCGGCCAGACGATAGTAGAGTGAGCGTCCCGCCCTCCTTCATACCAGGTCGGCGAAATAGAACCCCTGCCGCAAGACCACTTTTCCCACGTCGAACTTCACCGGCCTGCTGAAGAGGGGCCCGTCGAAGACGAACGTGTGGAACTCTCCCTTCTCCCCGCATGGGTCGGCCCCATCTGGGAGGTGGGCCAAGAACGCGTCGTCGTAGGGCACGCCGCAAAATTCTTTTGGGATCTGTCTGGGGTCGATACAGCAGGTCACCGCTCTGAACCCGAGCTTGATGAATTGTCTGGCGAGCCTCTGCGTGTCCCTGTGCCAAAGTGGGAAGATAGCCTCCATCCCAACTTCGGCGAGCCGCTTCTCCCTGTAGGACCGGATGTCCTCGAGGAAGAGGTCGCCGAATGCCACCCTCGTGACCCCGGACGCGAGATATCTCTCCAGCGCTGCCTTCATCCTCCGCTCGTAGATGGTGTTGGAGGAGCCCTTCGGTATCCATACCTCCTCTAGCCGTAGACCCAGGGAGGATGCCTGGTCGTGCAGGAGTTTCCTGCGCACTCCATGCATGCTGACACGGTCATACCCCTCGGTGACCGTCGTCAGGAGGGTCTCCACCGTGACCCCGCGGGACATTAACGAGCGCAACGCGAGCGCGCTGTCTTTACCTCCGCTCCAGGAGAGGATGACGCCCACGGCTCATCGGCCCAGTTCGACCGGCATCGCTGACTGAGCGTCGTTTCTCTCTGTCCTCTGTCTTCGCTGGAAGAATCCCCATCTTCTGACTGCGTACTGCGTGATTCCGAGGTTGAGCAGTATGAAGACTCCCGAGATGATCTTGTGCGCCGTGTATCCGACCGTGTACGGCCAGGCCCAGTATCCTAGCTCGAAGAGTGGTGGATATTCGATAAAGAAGAGCCCGAAGAATAGAGTGGCTGTGACAAGCGCCTGGTATTTGAGCTGCGACAGTCGACCATTGAGCATCTCTTGCTCTTTCCGGTCCGGACGCGCTCCACTAGATTAACCCTCTGCCGAGTTCAGTGCAACCCGAACCGCCGCATGCCCATTCCGGATCCGCAGGACCTTCGGGGTTTCCGCTCGTTTGTCATGTGACGGGGCGCGGCCGGCGAATCTCTTAAAACGGCCCGGTAGCGCCAACATCGTCATGTCAGGCATGCGAGAAGAGCGGGACAGTCTCGGCGTCGTCCGGGTGCCCACTGACAAGCTCTGGGGCGCGGAGACGCAGCGTTCGCTCGAGCACTTCAGCATCGGCAGGGAGCTCATGCCGAGGGAGATGATACCGGCCTACGCCATCTTGAAGAAGGCCTGTGCCATCGTAAACCATGCCAACAAGGCTCTGACGGACGAGCAGTACAAGCTCATCGTCCAGACTTGCGACGAACTACTGGTGGGGAAGCATCAGGACATGTTCCCGCTCCACGTCTGGATGACCGGGAGCGGGACCCAGTTCAATATGAACGTCAACGAGGTAATAGCCAACAGGTGCTCGCAGCTTGCGGGGAGGCCTCTCGGGAGCAAGTCACCTGTACACCCTAACGACCACGTCAACATGTCCCAGTCGTCGAACGATAACTTCCCGGCGGCTATGAACATCGCTGCGGCCGTGGCCGTGAACCAGCAGCTCATTCCTTCCCTCAGGGCGCTGCACGAAGCCATCGACAAGAAAGCAGTGGAATGGATGGAAATCGTGAAAATCGGTCGGACCCACCTCCAGGATGCGACCCCCCTCACGCTGGGGCAAGAGTGGTCCGGCTACGCGACCATGCTGAAGGAGGACGTCTCTCGCATCGATGCCGCCGTCAGCGGAGTCTATGGTCTCGCGCTCGGTGGGACGGCGGTGGGGACCGGCATAAACTCGCCGCCGGGCTTCGGCGAAGCCTCCTCGACCGAGATTGCAAAGATGACCGGGCTGCCATTCTTCAGCGCCCCCAACAAATTTGCCGTGCAGGGAGCCCATGACTCCCTGGTCCAGCTTTCGGGCAGCCTCCGTACTCTGGCAGTCTCGCTCTACAAGATAGCGAACGACGTACGTCTGCTCTCGTGCGGCCCGCGCGCCGGCATTCACGAGCTTCTGATACCCGAGAACGAGCCCGGCTCATCGATCATGCCGGGCAAGGTGAACCCCACGCAGTGCGAAGCTCTGACGATGGTTGCCGTACAGGTCATGGCGAACGACGTCGCGGTCGGGTTCGGAGGTGCCGGTGGATACCTCGAGATGAACGTCTACAAGCCTCTTATGATACAGAACATCCTCCAGTCGATAACGATCATGGCAGACGGCTGCGCCAACTTCCGCAGGTTCTTGGTGGTGGGCACCAGACCCAACGTGAAGAAGATACAGAAGTACGTGAGCGACTCCCTCATGCTGGTGACCGCCCTCTCGCCTCTTATCGGGCATGAGAAGGCCGCGAATGTTGCTAGATACGCGATGGACAACGACCTTACGCTCAAGGGAGCGGCCCTGAAGCTCGGAGTCGTCAGTGAGGCAGACTTCGACCGGATTGTCGACCCCAGGAAGATGATCCATCCCTACGTGGCTTCCGACTCCTGACTGGGGGCAAGAACGGCGATACTCCATGATGTTCGCTCTCGCTCGTGGTAGACGAATTTCACTAGAATGCGCAAGCTCGTGCCGTTTCAACGGGCCTCTCCCCGCTGTCCGGCATAATCTTCTGAAGTTTTCCTCTGCATCCATCTTCCTATCTCAACTTAAGGGAGAAAGTGGGTTTTTGGCGGTGCGGAATGAAGAGGCACGAGAAGAATCTGCTTCTTGCCCTCGTCATAGCGGCTGGAGTCACGCCCATCAAGATAGCCTTGAGTGCGCTGCTCCAGCTCCGGGGCGAAGTATTGCGCTACGCGATCTTACCCCGCGGATCTACGAGGGATATGATAGCGGGATCCTGCAGGCAGACCTCTTCTTTACGGAGACATACGCAGAGAAGGAGCGGATGATAAAACTGCCAAACGCAATCCTCGCCACGGACGCTCCAGTGCAGGTTCAGTCTGAAGTTCGACCAGGAGCGGTGTTCAAGCTCCTGAAGACCGAACTCGACGATTTCCCGAGCATGCGGGTCGACGAACGGGACCAAAGGCAGTTCTGTTCTGCTAGACCCACCGTCAACGCGAGGGAGAAGGACCGCGCCAAGTCCGACGCACCATCCGGGCTGTTTGGGATCCGGTCTCGCCTGGAGGGACGCGACAAATGAGCGACGACAGGGTCACAGTTCTTTTTACCGACTACGACGGAACGCTCGCACCTGTGGACGTCGAGCCGTCGAAGTCAGCCATCCCACCCGCCCTTGACTCGGCGCTGAGAGGGATTGCCCACAAATCAAGGGTTGCGGTCATAACCGCGAAGAGCTACGACCATATCCACCACCGGATGCCTTACGCGTGGGCGTGGGCTTGCGTCTACGGCCTCGACATAAGGATGAGCGACGGCACCATGGTCACCGTCTCCTCTCCGGTCGACGTGACCAGGGCGTTCGACGCGGCAAAGGATGTCGTCAACGACGGGGTTACGCTCGAGGAGAAACGGGGGCCTGCGGGTCTCTTGGGCTTCTCTGTCGACTGGAGGCGAGCGCACATGACACCAGATGTCATGAGCCTCGCATCGGCGATGGAACAGGCGGGCATGCACGTCGTCTACGATCCCGAGAACCCGTTCGTCGACTTTCTCTGCGTCCCTCCCAGGAAAGACTTCGCGCTGGTCTGCATCAGGGACGCTGCGGAGAGCGCCGGCATCACGATGTTCCTCGGCGACTCCGTAGCTGACAACCCTGCCTTCCGCGTCGCGGACCTCGCAGTCGCGGTGGCGCACGGCCAAAGGCTCGACGCCCTTGCGTGCGATTTCGTCACGACGCGGGCCGAGCTGCCGCCCTTCCTCAACGCGTTGTCGGGGAACGATATGCGCTTTGAGCCCGGGCTTCCCGGGCTCAGGAGGAAGTGAGACAGTGCTCCGCGTCGGGGTGATAATGTACCAGACGAGCCAGAGCAAGGGCCAGGAGCTCGTCGCGCAGAGGATGGTCAGAGAGTTCCGGGCGCAGGGTTACGACGCCTTCCTCATCACAAGCGCCTACCACGACGGGCAGGTGGTCGTGTCGGAGGAGGAGATAGCAAAGCACGGAGGCTACGTCTACTCGTTCGATGAGCGGCTCGGGATTCCGCTGATCAGGGTGGGAGCCGTCGGCACGTCCTGGCCTCCGCGAAGGATCTCCTTGTCCGACTTCATAACGACGCTCGGCCAGATAGTCGACGCGCAGAAGCTCAACGTCCTCATCGTGCACTCGACCCTGTGGAACGGCCCGGAGGACGTGCTGAAGTTCGTCGAGTGGAGGAGGAACCTCACGAAGGATGGTTTCCCCGAGCTCACCCCCATCTTCTGCCACATGAGCCACTTCCAGGAGGCCAGCCCTGAGCGATATGACGTGGTCGAGCGCAGTTTCAGGGAAGCCTGGAACTCAACGAGCCTCGCCCAGGTGGTGAAGGCCGCAGACCTCGTGCTCGTGGTCTCTCCCTACGAGAAGCAGGTGATGAAGGACCTAGGGGCAGACGAAAGCAAAATCTTGCTCTTCCCGGGGGGAATCGACGACCTGGCGGATTCGACTCAGAGTGTTCCCGCATTCCAGCAGAAGCACAACATCCCTGCTGGTGCAGTTATCGTCACGTCGCTCGGCACGGTCGAGGAGAGGAAGAACACGATGGCCGTGGTCGAGGTCGCGAAGAGGCTCGTAGGCAGACCCGTGATACACTTCGTCATCGCAGGGAGAGAAGAAGGAGAATACGCCCAGAAGGTGAGGGAGAGCGCGAGGGCTCTGGCCAACGTCTCGATGATCGGACCTATCTCGGACGACGAAAAGTCCGACCTGATCAGGTCGACGTCGATCAACATCATCATGAGCAGGTCTGAGGCTCTCGGGATAGCCCAGCTCGAATTCATGTCGAACAGCATCCCCGTGGTCACCTCAGGGATCGGTGGCCAGGCCTGGCTTGTGAAGGACGGAGAAGACGGCTTCGTCGTTGCGGGACCTGACGATATCGAGGGTGCCGCTAGCGCGATCTCGCGCATCGCCGAGAACGAGTCACTCAGGAAGAGGCTCGGGAACAACGCCCGCCGGAGGGCCTCAGCCTACTCTATGAGCAGGCTGATCAGCGATCTGGCGAAGAGGCTGAACGAGATGTGGGAACAGCGCTCCGAGGAAGACCGGCTGAGGAGGGGCCTGCCCGAAAGGGAGGAGATTATCGAAGCGATGGTATCCGGCGACATGAGGGTGATGGTCACGAACAGGCGGCTGATGGTGAAGGACGATCGCGCCAGCGGCGACCCGATCTCGGTGAGCTTCAAGAGCATCAGGAGGGTCGTGCGCACGACGCTCTATCCGTGGTACGTGCTTGCTGGCGGCGCGGTCATCACCGCAGGATTCCTTGCATCGACCGTCTTCCCTCCGTGGCTTCGGGTCCTGGGCGACCTGTTCCGCTTCACGCCGCTCGACGGCATCTCTGCTGCTATCCCTGCGGTGGTCGCGCTCGGCGCGACCGGTTTAATCTTCTGGCGGCTCAGACGCAAGGGCTACTTCGTCGAGACGCTGACCGGTCGCATCTTCGTCCCCGGGGAATTCCTGCGGCTCCTCAAGCTTGTGGACAGGATGACTGCGACAGACCTTTTCTCTGGCCTCGAGTAGCAGCAGCGCGGACTAGATCAGGTCTCTTCGTACACCGCCGTCAGAGTCGTGTTTGAACTCAGGAGGACCGACCTTGCGTTGTCGGTGCTGTGGTTGTCCAGCCAGTAGGCAAACTTCAGGTTGCCGTAACCGAGCGTCATCGTCACTGTGTATGTGTCTCCGCTCACCAGCACGAAGGGCAGGCTGTCTCCGCCAGTGTAGCTTCCCGTGAACGGGGTTGAGGTCCCCGGCGGGGTTATCGTCAGCCACAGACCTGCCGTTTGTTGGACCGTGTCGGTGCTGTTGATTGTCGTCCCGATGACCGTTCCGTTAGGGAGCTCGGCTATGACATTCAGTTCAGCGGCCTCCGAGGACGGGACGTACTGGTAGTTCCCCGCCAGCGACAAGGTCTTCGCACCTGTGTCATTGAACGTCACCGTATCGTAGCGGTTGAGATCGGTGCCTCCGAAGTTCCTGAAGTAGAGGCTACCGGACGAGTAGGCCACGACCTGATAGGGCAGCCCAGGCTCGAGGTCGGCGAACGTGGTAGGGGTATAGCCTGTCTGTATGGTGTATCCATCGACCATCACTTGCATCAGCTGGCCCGGGTCGGACGTCCCGTTGAGCAAGCTGCTGCTCACGGAGATGCTGTATGCTGTGGCAGGAGGCGACTGGGGCGTGGGGGTGAAGATGGCCGTGAGCTTCACGGTGGTGCCGTTCGCCTTGACCGGTACCGCTCTGGACGAGAAGCCCCCCTGCCACTGGTTGAAGTAGTGGTTGGAGGAGTCCGACACTATCACCGTATAGTTCTCGCCGCTCTGGACCGAGAAGAAGACTGGGGTGTATCCCGTCGCAACTTCTCCTGCGCTGTTCGCAAGCTCCGTGAAGACTCCGGGGCTCGCCGTGCCGTTGGAGAATTGGGCTGCGACATAGACCGATGGTCCCGACGGCGTCGAGGAGCCCGTGGTGCTCGACGACGCAGCGGTGCTGGTTGACGACTTGGTCGCGTGGGTCGAGGAGGTGCTAGACCCTAAGGAGCTGGTCGTCGTCAATGACGTCGTCTTCGCACCGGTGGTTGTGCTGGCCCCGTGAGTGGGGAGTCCAACCACCAGGACGAAACCTACCGCTACTATCACCACTATCACGACGACCGCAGTCACCCAGGCGGCCGTCCCTATCGCTGACCTTCCGCACACACGCATGTTGCCACAAAACCGCGCTAATCGGGTAAATACTGACCCTGACTTTCTATGCGTAGAATTTTAGGGCCTTGGGTACGTCAACAAAGTTCTACAACCTTTAGAAGGACCGCTGCGAAACTTTCTAAAGAAGAGTGATACGGTCGGCCGTGCTCAGCATGCCTGCCCAAGATGAATCCAAGAAGAGCGCTCTCAGGACAATAATGCTGGTTGACGATGAGGCGGACATAACAGCGGTCCTGAAGTCAGGATTGCAGAAGAAGGGCTTCGAGGTGGACGCGTTCAATGACCCTTCTGCCGCTCTCGCCGCGTTCGTGCCTGGCCGCTATGACCTCGTGATATCTGACGTGAGGATGCCCAAGATGAACGGCCTCGAGCTGGCGTACGAGCTGAAGAAGAGGGACCCGATGCAGCGCATCGTATTCCTCACGGCCTACATGGACCTCTTCTCCGAGCTGAAGAAGCTCTTCCAGCGGATGGACGTCCTCGATGTAATCCAGAAGCCCGTCGGGATATCCGAGCTGGCCGACAGGCTCGTCGTCCTCAACGGGAAAGAGAGACATCACGGCTAGCGGCGGCTCGACGTACCACTATAGCCCGCTCAGCGTCGACAGGAGCTGCTCGAAGTAGGGTGGTATTGCGTGGTAGGTCTGGGTAACACACATGAACTCCACGACTCTTGCGGCCGAAGCGATGAATTCCTGGTCCAGCACGTCAACGCCGTGCGCGATCATCCCGAACGAACCGCGATGGGACGAGTACCAGCCCTCCGGGTCAAGGGCCTGCGCAGACTTGGGATACCCGAAATTCTCGTAGATCACGGCCGAGTCGACGGTCCCGAAGTACGACGTCGGTATCGGTGAGCCGGGGTTCCCCATGACCATCCTGTATCCCAGCGACTTTGCGCTGCCGGTAAGCCGGGTATAGTAGTTTTCGAGGCCCGGCTTGTTCGCCATGTTATCCACGAATATCGCAGAGACCTTTGGATACAACTTGGACCAGACCGACAGGTCGTCCACAACCGAATCAAGCGGCCGCGCGCCGTACTTTGTGAACACATACCCCGCCATCGGAATGCCCGCCGAACTCAGCGTCTCGATAGCCGCCGAGTAGTTTGGGTCGACCGACTTCCCCGGGCCGTTCCCCGGGTTGACGACCATGATCGTCTTCGCCAGGGGGTTTGTCTTCACGGCAGACACTATGCGGGCCC
Source organism: Nitrososphaerales archaeon (assembly GCA_030038365.1). Classification (GTDB taxonomy): domain Archaea; phylum Thermoproteota; class Nitrososphaeria; order Nitrososphaerales; family Gagatemarchaeaceae; genus Gagatemarchaeum. Next base: position 23,653 of record JASHPA010000117.1, on the reverse strand, counting down.
ATGACGCGCCCTGATTCGAAGGATAGATGTAAAGCGGAAAAAGGAGGGTGGCCATCGTCTTGGAGGCACCTGTTACGCCGGTAGCTTCACCAGCTCAGCGGTCTCTCCACTACGAGGTCACTATGATGGTTCCTTGCATCCAGCTGCTGTGGAATTGGCACTCATAGGTGTACGTTCCAGGAGTCGTGAGAGTGTAGGAGACGCTCTGCCCCTGTAGTATCTCGTACTGAGACGATTGTCCGGCCGCTGTGTTGGGGTTGGTCGCGCCCGACGGAACACTCGTGAACCAGACGTTGTGGGGCGCTAGCGAGTCTTGGTCGACGAAGGTTATCGTAGTCCCGGCCGTGATCGTTATTGAAGAGGGGTCAAAGTTCTTTCCTGATGCTGCGCCCTGTGGGATGATCACCTGCTCGCCGGTGCCGGTGCCTGTGCCAGTGACGGTCGTAGAGCTGGACGTGGCGGTCGTGGATGAGTTCTTGGTCGATGTTGTGGAGATCGAGGTGATTGTCGTCGATGTGGTCGTCGTTGATGATGAAATGATTATAGGAGAAGTGGTCGTCGAGGTCGTGTTCGTGAGCGAGGTCGTAGTCGTTGTCGAGCTCGGCCTTGTGGCGGCGTAGACTCCTACGCCCACTATGATGATGATGACAATGATGATGATTGCTCCTACGGTGGTCGAGATTGCGGCTGCATTGCGATTTTCGAATTTCATTTTCGTCGGAAGAAAGGCCGTCTTCAACGTAAATCACGTATGACTGAATTTAGCGGAGGTTTCTTCGGAGGTGTATCTTCCTTTCACTTTGCTTAAAAGACGGGCCATCCCATAAGAATCCTATGGCGGAATCCTCGGGGGTCCGGCCCCGCCCGACGCCCGGGCTCGAGCTCAGGTCCCGTGCCTTTTTCTCCCTGATGGGTGGGTTCCTGCTACTGCCCGTCCTTCCCGTGCAGTTCACATCGGTGATAACAGCCGTCGTGTGGTCTTTTGCTGGCCCGTTGCCGGCGGCCGTCTTCCTGCTTAGCGGCACCTTCTTACACGCTGACTCCCTGCCGATACTCTCGGGCCTGCAGAACATTGTCGCACGAATCCTGCCGGGCCTTTCGCCAATCGGCGATCAGGCGGGAGCGGTCGTTACTATGCTCGTGGGGAACCTGATGACAGCCTATCTGTTCAAGCTATTCGTGAAGAAGAGGATACTCTCGCGGCTGCCAGCATCATACAGAATTGCCCGTTAGGGAGACGCAGTGCCCTTAGCTTCATCGTTCCCTGCGGCCGTCGAACGGACCACGAGGACAGGGATCTTCGCCTTCTTGACTATGTCGGAAGAGACGCTTCCGAACAGCAGCCTCTCCATGGTACTCCAGTCCCTAGCTCCCGTTACCAGCAGGTCCACGTCCTCCTTCTCCGCCTCGTCGATTACCCGCTCAGCGACCGGCACGTCGGCCGGAACGACCTTGGACTTCGCTTTCAGACCCCTTTCTTCCGCAGCCCACGTGAACCTGGTCATCCATCGGGAAGTCTTCTCTTCGTCCCCGTCGTCAGTGGTCCATGCACGGGCCGGCAGGACCACCGGCATGCCAGCGCCGAAGGGCGGCACAAACGCCAGCGAAGGCGTCTTCACGTGAACGAGGACCAGTTCGGCATGACTCATCGTTGCCAAATCGAGGGCGAACTCCGCCGGTCTCTCCGCCCCCTCGGGCGAGTCGACAGCAACCATGACTTTCGTCAGGTGGTTCTCTTGCGTCTGGGTCCATACCTGCGAAGACGATTTGCGTCTCATGAGAGAGACACCCCTGCCCTCCTCCTAAAACGGCGAGCGGTACAAAGTCAGTGTAGAATCCTCCTATCGCGCCGCTCCGGCCATGGTGCAGAGCCTTTCCGCTACTTACTACCTAGCAATCCTTCACAATCTCTAAAGGCAATCGACCCATTCCCAGCTGATGTACTGCCGAGATCTTCAGCCCCACAAACTTGTTAATTTAGGAAGGCAGTTGAGAGGTCCGGTGCTAGTGCGGGTCGACATGAACCTGCCTGCCTCGCACGGCATGATCGAGGAGGACTCTCTGAGGATGCGGGTCTACGCCCACGTCATCGAGATGTACTCGGAGTATGGCGGGCTCGTCGTCATGAGCCACCAGGGCAGGAAGGGGGACGATGACTTTACCTCGCTCTCCCCTCACATGCGCTCTCTCAGGAAGTTCCTGCCGCGAGATGTGGAGGTGGACTTCGTCCCGCACGAGAACGTATTCACCGCACAGACAAGGGAGAAGATCAGCAGGCTTGGCAGGGGCCAGGTTCTCGTCCTCGACAACATGCGCTACTTCGAGGAAGAGAGACGCTGGGACGTTGGAACGTGTTCGTATGTCCCGTTCTTCAAGGGTGTCATCGACACGTGCGTGAACGATTCGATGCCTACCTGGCACAGAGAAGACTCGAGCCTCATGTGCCTGCCTTACATCGCCAAGACGTACATCGGCCTCAGGTCAGCATACGAGCTCAGGATCCTGCATGATATAATCAACAATCCCGAGCCCAAGGCCCTCGTGATGGGCGGAGCGAAACTGCAGAAGGTCTCGGACCTCGCACAGATCGCCAAAAGGGGCGTGGACGTCTACTGTGGGGGGCTCGCAGGCCAGCTGTTAGCCAAGGCGCGTGGCTGGAAGCTGGGGGATGCGAACGACAAGTTCCTGCTCGAGCGGTTCACAGCGACGGAGTATGAGGATGCCAAGGTCCTCGCGAACCTGACGGATGCCGTCGGCAACCCCGTCGTGCAACACCCTGTGGACTTTGTCTTGGAGGACCACGGCGACAGAGAGAACGTGAAGATATCGGAGCTCGAGAGGAGACGCGGGATAATCAAGGATATCGGCGAGGAGACCATGGAAAGCTACGCCGAATCCCTCCAGGAGAGGCCGGTCAGGGTCAGGGCTGGTCCGCTCGGCGTCTATGAGGAGAACTACTGCAACGGCCTGGAGCTGACAAAGAGGATAAGTGGGGATGGCTTGGTCTTCCTAGGTGGCGACACCTCACAGGAGCTCAACGAGGGAGGCCTTCTAGGCCACATCGAGGATGCTGGCGGAACAATCTGTGTGAGCGGTGGGTCATTCCTGCATGGCTGGGCCGGAGGGTCGTTCCCTTCGATCGAGCTCGTGCTGAACGGAGAGGTCTCGCGGCTGGCGCAGTAGGCTGGATACCTGAGAAAGATAGTGCATGCATTAGGGGCATAATGCTCTCCTTCAAGCAGAGATTATGAGCAAGCAAGAAATGAGCCGGGAAGAGTGGGAGGAGAAGACCAAGGAACTCCGTCAGGAGTTCGAGAGGAGACTGCGTGACATGGACAGGCAGCTGAGAAAATCTCTGTCGACCGAGCAGGAGGAAATCGACGAGGAGGGCATGAGGGTAAGCGCGCTCAAAGAGAACTTTGGAGCTGTCAGAGGAAAGGTCGTCAACGCTGTCAAGAAAGGGGACGACATGGTCTCGGACCACCCACTGCTAGTCGTCGGTGGGGCGCTCGCAATCGGGGTCCTGATCGGGGCGCTTGCCGTCAGCCGAGGAAACGAGGAGTAGATCACCGCTCGTCCCCTCGGCTGGGGACTACAAAGGCACACGCGTGCGATTGAGCCCCGCCAAGAGTTGACGCACGGCAGCTGACCCGTCGAGGCAAGGCGAGGATTCATCACTAGAATTCTACGTAAAATTAAATTAGAACTCGTGTTCCCTTGAGTCGGTTGCGGCATCCTTGCGATTTGCACGACAGACGAGGCCGGTCCCTCTCATTGCGATAGGCGTAGCCGCCGCCCTCTTCCTCTTCATCACGTACCAGTATTCCGAGTACACCCTGGCTCAGATTGACAGAGCGGACGTGAACAACATCGAGTCGAGTACGCAGGTTCAGGTGACGGACACGGCGAGCGTCCTCGTCGCAAAGCTACAGGGCGTCGCGTCCAGCGTTCAACTAGTGGCCAATACAGCCTCTGGCGGCACGACCACGTCTATCCTGGCTCTGCTAGGGGGCGCAGAGGCTTCTGCGGCAGGATTCGTCGACAACTTCTTCTGGATCGCGGACAACGGGACACTGCTAGCCCTGGACAACGGCACCGTCCAGAGCGTCGCTTCGTACGCCGGCACCAACCTGACCGGACGACCGTACTTCTCAGAAGCCGAGGCATCATCAGGCGTACACATAACGGGTGCTCTTCCTTCGCTGACCAACGCAAGCGTCTCCTACATCTTCGTGTCAGAGATGGTCCAGGAGATAGGACCGAACGGTACCCGGGTCTCTCAGGGCGTCGTGGGCGCGGCGATCGAACTGACCACCCTCGGCAGCTATATCCAGAGCCAGATATCGTTGAGCTCGAATGGTGACATCAACCTGCTGGACGCCAACGCCACTATACTGTACACGCAGGACGCCAAGCTGGTAGGTCAGAACATCTTCTCGCAGTCAGTCCAGAGCGGCATGCCATCGACATTCGCCGCTTCGTTGGACACCCTGATTCGCAACTCCCTCAACGGTGCGAGTGGCGTCTCCAACATCGACGTCGGAGGGACCAACACGACGGTAGCTTACGTCCCCGTCTACCTCGACGGTGTGAACATGGCGGGGAGCCTCCACATCTTCGGCATTCTCTACATGGTGCAGCCGGACACCCTCGAAGGCGAGAGCGCAGCCCTGCTCTCGCAGCTCCGAGTACTCAGCTCCTTCGTCATCTTGGGTATCGCCGGGGTCGCAGTGGGTTCGGCAGTAGTCTTCCTCGGATGGAACAAGAGGCTCGACGACACGGTGACCAAGAGGACATCCGACCTCGTGGCGGCAAATGAGCAGCTGAGGGCCTACGCTCGGAGTCAGACGGACTTCGTGAACATAGCAGCACACGAGCTCCGGACCCCGACGCAGAGCATACTCGGGTTCACGGAGATCCTGCAGGACGTCTCAGGAGCCAAACAGACCAAGAACCCGGCGAGCGCCACCAGCCTCGACGACACAGAGATGAAGCAAGCTGTGGACTCGATCAGCAGCAACGCGAGGAGGCTGAAGAAGCTGACCGACGACATCCTCACTGTGTCGCGCATAGACGATAACAGGATGGTCCTCACGAAGGAGACATTCGATCTCAACAACACGATCAAGGACGTCATCACGGAGACCGAGACGGCTTCGGGTCCAGGTATGGGGGTCGCGATAAAATACGATCAGACCGAGTCCAGCATCCCAATCAACGCCGATAACACCAAGATTCACGAGGTACTCTCGAACCTGCTCAACAACGCCGCCAGGTTCTCCGGTGGCAAGGGGACGATAACTGTCAGGGCTGGCAAGACCTCGGACAATCAGGTCATGGTAAGCATCAAGGACCAGGGAAAGGGTATAGACCCCGAGGTCCTCCCGCGGCTGTTCAACAAGTTCGTCACAACGTCGCCCTCGGGCACAGGGCTCGGCCTTTTCATCGCTAGCAAGCTGATCGTGGCCCACGGTGGTAGGATGTGGGCCCAGAACAACGGCCCAGACGAACCCGGGTCGACCTTCAGCTTCACGCTCCCGATGGGCAACGGAGGCGGGCCGAGCCCCTCGAAGAATCCCAAGTAACAATCTTCCTTGCGTCGTTAAAATCATGGCCTGCACACGGACGAGGTCGGGTTGGTCCAGAAGACCTGGAAAGACAGGCTACATCGGTCGCCGGTTTCCAAGTGGCTGCTGCCTAGGGGACCCTTCGCGAACAGGACCATGCTCGTCGGCCTCCTCGTGATTGTGATAATCGTTGTTATAGCTCTCGCAGCGCTGATAGAGATCCGTCCGCCGTGGCTGGTCATCGCGACTGGAGAGAGTCTCTCGCGCTACATTCTTCTCGTAAAAACATGCGGCTGGACTATGTGAGCGCGACGGCCGGTAAGATCGTTGAAAGCGGCCATCCATCAGCCCCACTATTTCCCCTATCCTGGTTTCTTCCACAAGCTCAAGCAGGCGGACGTCTTCGTGTTGATGGATGCCACTCAGTACGACCGCAGGTTCACGAACCGCAACCGAATCCTCGACCCACACGGACCTGTGTGGCTGAGCGTGCCGATAGACAAGGCCCGCAGGTTCATGCCGAACCGCGACATCACGATCAATAACTCGATCCCGTGGAGGAGCGACCACTGGCAGAAGATTCTCGTTTCGTATGCCAACGCGCCGCACTTCCGCCTCTACTCGGCAGACCTGAAGCGCCTCTACGAGAGAGAATGGGCTTCGCTCTTCGAGCTCGACCTGGAGACCACCAAAATGGCCATGGAATGGTTAGCGGTGCGCACGCCGATCGTGCTGGAGTCAACTTTGGGGGTCGCATCGGTAGGCAGCCAGCGCCTTGTCGAGTTATGCCAGGCGGTGGGTGCTGACGCGTACCTCTCTGGACGGGGAGGCACAAGGTACCTCGACGAGGATGTCTTCCGCGCCCGCGGCGTCTCCGTCGAGTATCAGAACTATTCTTCTGTCCCATATCCGCAAAGATTCGGCCGGGAGTTTGTGCCAGACCTCTCGGTCCTTGACATGTTGTTCAACCTCGGCCCTGCGAGCTCGGCTTTTATCGAACGGAGCGGTGCCATCACAGCGCGGAACACCTGATGCGCCCGTGTAGGCTGCCTTTCTCGTTTTGATAGTGAAAAATCCTCGTGCAGCGATATATCGCCCGAACCATTTGTGCCAAACGTGAAAGTGCTTGCCATAGGGGCGCATCCGGATGACATTGAACTTGGTTGTGGCGGCATGCTCATCAGAGTTGCCCGAGCAGGCCACCAGGTGCATATGTGCACTGTAACCAGGGGAGCTGCCTCCGGGGATCCAAACGAGAGGACGCAGGAGCTGTTCCGGTCCGCCAAGTTCGTCGGGGCGAAGGACGTTATGATAGGAGACTTTCAGGATACGAAGCTGAAGGTGGATAACGAGCTAATCAACTTCCTCGAGTCTTACATCAACAAAGTAGACCCCGAGATAATCATGACCCACTTCCACGGGGACATCCATCACGACCACCGGGCGGTGTCGATTGCGACGCAGGAGGCTGCGCGTTTCGGTTCGAACATACTCGCCTACGAGATTCCCCTGACGAGGAACTTCGACCCCAAGGTCTACTTCGACATCTCCGACGTGATTGATGACAAGATAGAGCTCATCAGGATCTACTGGTCACAGCGGAGCAAGCTCTATGTCAAGGCGAACGCGATAAAATCACTGGCGGAGTTCCGCGCCCTGCAGAGCAGGCTAAACACGTCGATAAACTATGTCGAGGCTTTCGACACACTGAAGATGTGCCTGGACAACGAATTCAAGCTCCTGAAGGTGCCGCGCGACAGGGTACGCGCTCTCCCAGACAGCTCGAAGGTTCAGACACCGGAAGAATTGGAAGCTCTCATACAGCAGAAAAAGCTGGACGGTACGAGGTTGGGCTGAAAGACATGATGCGAGCGATGCCCACGCGGGACAGGAAGATGATGGGTTCGGGTAACAGGGAATCGCTCGACATCATAAACATGGTGCTGCACGTCTGCATCAGTTGGACTATGAAGACGCACATAATGTACAAGTGCAACTTGAACTCTAAGCAGGTACAGGATTACCTCGACGTGATACTCAGGTTCGGTCTCGCGGAGGCGATGGAGAACGAGTCTGGTCGCACGCTGTACAAGACTACCGAGAAGGGCAACAGGTTCATGCACATCTACTCAGAGTTGCTCGAGATATTCGAGGTCGAGAGCGGAGCCTCGCTCATTCGCGCATAGTGCGACCAAGGCCCCGCGCGACGATTCTTTCAGGAGATTCCACGCAAATGCAGTTGTGTTTCGCCGGGTAGCTGGGCCCGTTGAAGAACCTGTTTTTTTCTGTCATCGTCATTGTCGTTCTCGCCGTCTCGGTCCTCGCGTCGGTGGAGATCTTGTCAGTCCACGTGCCTGGCGCGTCCACGACCGAAACGGGCACAACCGGTACCAACACCAGCACGGCTGGCAAGACCTTGGTGCTCAACAAGGCGCAGTCCGGGCTCGTTGCATCGGATCCGCTGAACGGCTACGCGACGCAGCAGCAGCTGCAGGCGAACGGGAGCTACTGGTCCTACGGAGGCACCGCGAACTCCAGTTCGTATTACAGTTTCTACGAGAGCGCGGACAAGCTGAACATCGGCATCGTAGCGCCGGACTCCGGCGAGTGGTCAGGGTTCTATGCCGTTACGCCGCCCACCTACGCCGACCTGGTTCATGCTGTTCTGACGGTCTCGACAGGCGAGGTGTCCGGATATTACGATACTGGACTGTACATGCAGTCCACCAACGAGCTGATCAACTATCTTACCTGCTTGGCCATCACGACACCTAGCGGGACGACCTGGGGAGTGGTGCACGGTTATGGTACGCAGCTGCAGGATGTGGTGATCGACCCGCTCTGGGTGGACACCGCCTCCGACCAGCCGCTCACCGAGGATTGCACCCTCACGACCAACGGTCAGAACTCCATCGCGGTCTACCTGGACCACCAAGAGGTCTATTCGTCGAACACCAGCAGCCTCGGCATGCCTGGTCCATACAACTTCTTCGTCGAGGAAGAATCGGAGTATGCGGGCCAGATCCTGTACGGAGGGTACCAGGACTTCTACGCCACACTGAACAACACAATCGCCGTCACGGACATCCCCTCGAGCGCGACGACAGTGGCCCTGGTCAATCAGACCGGCCAGGTCTATGCTACCGCGCCGGTTTCTCACGGTTCGGCGTTACTCGGCGTCGGCGAGTACACCTTCCCGCTCGCAGGCTATGTGAAGGTCTATGACTCGTCGTCCATGTCCGCCTCGTCGGAGGTCGCTGCGACCCCCCTGGAGCAGGTCTACGGGGGCGACGTCTACACGTTCGGAAGCGCCGCCCCCAAGACCATCTCGCTCTCGGTCAGCGCGCAGGACACCTCAGGCCACGATCTCAACGGATACTACATCACCGTCTCTCAGGGACACAACACGATACAAAACGGTTCGACGCCCTACACCTTCACCGGACTCGACGCATCAACCACGTATACCATCACCGCCTACGATTACGGGTCATACGTCTTCGACCATTGGAGCGACGGATCTACCTCCAGGACCATAAGCGTCTTCCTCACGAAGGACACCGATCTGGTCGCCGTCTACAGGAGCGTGGACTCCCCTCCGCCCGAGGGACAGTCTGCCGTCTCGGTCCAGGCCACCGATTCGTCGGGTGCCTCGCTCACAGGCTTCTCCGTGACCATATGGCAGGACGGAGTCCTCTACGGCGTGTCATACACCCCTGCCAGCTTCTATCTCGACACGGGCACGACCTACCTCATGGCGGCTGCCGGGTACAACGGATACGCCTTCAGTAACTGGCAGAACGGACCGGACACCGCCTACTACGAGATAACGCCTGAAACCCAGACCATGTCGCTGGTGGCCGTCTACAACTATACAGGTTAAAGTCCACAAGAGCGGTCTGGGCTCGCGCGCGAGCATGGTCGCTGCGCGGGACCGGTTTGGAGGCTCGCCCCCTAATTTTCCACCTAGCCTTGCAGTTGTTTCATTTTGTGACAACGCAGTTAATCGCAGCGTGATTGTGTGCGGATATGGAAAACCAGCTTGCGACATACGAATGCGACATCTGCGGCACAAAGTTCCGCGACGCCGATGCCCTCGCAAAACACCGGAAGATCCACGAAACAGGCGAGAAGAAGGAGCTGGAGCAGGGTACGACGCCCCCTATGGGCGGTTCGGACCTCCCGGCCGGAGGCCCCACGCTCTGACGGCGCGGTCTTTCGTCAAGCGAACAATCTTCCAGTAGCTAGCTAAGCCGCTCGCGCCCACATCGCTGATGAAAACATCGTTCGGGCAGCGCCGCCGAGCGGGAGCGCTGTCGGCTCGCGACGCCCTGGTTTTCATTGTTACTGTGCTCATCGTGGTGGTCCTCGTGGAGGGCATCATCATAGCGAACGCGTCGGGTCCCCAAGGGACTTACACCGCGACGTCGACCGTCACGTACATAGGCGACGGCACCGGCACCGTCACGGTCACTTCGACCGCAGCGGCCTCAACCAAGACTGTCACCGTCACGACGACTATGGGCTCCGGCTCGGAGGGTACGGTCACCTCCACGGTCACGAGCACGACCACCGTGACCACGACGGTGACTTCGACCCAAGGCACGGCGAACTCCTCGGTTCCCTCGGTCGTCACAATCACGGCCGGAGCGGCAGCTTCCGACGGTGCCTCCGAGGGATATGACCCGGACACGGTGGTCGTGCTCGTCGGCGTGAACAACACGGTGACCTGGATAAACAACGACGACGTCTATCACACGGTGACCTCGATTTCTCCCGTCGAGCCCTTCAGCTCTGGTCAGATTGCTCCTGGGGCGAACTTCACCTATACCTTCACAACCCCTGGGACCTACTCCTATTTCGACGAGAACTACCCGTGGATGACCGGCCAGGTCACGGTCGAGACCTGACAGTCAGATTCAGCTGTCATAAGACAACCATTAAAAAACCCCCGGGTCTCCGGCAGCTTCGGCAATGGCTCCAGCCACTCGGGTCCTGATAGTGGATGACGAGAAGGATATCACGAGCTCGTTGAAGCTGGGACTCGCCCACAAGGGCTTCACGGTCGACGTCTACAACGACCCCGTCGACGCGCTGGCGAACTACAAGCCCGGTACGTATGACCTTATCATTCTCGACATACGGATGCCCAAGATGAACGGGTTCGAGTTCTTCAGGGAGGTCAAGAAGGTGGACGAGTCTGTTAAAGTCTGCTTCCTGACCGCGTTCGAGGTCTACACGGACGAGTTCAAGAGGCTGTTCCCAAACATGAAGATCGAGGGTTTCCTAAGGAAGCCCATAACCATCTCAGAGCTCGCCACCCAGATTGAGAAGATCACCGGTTAGCCGTCAGACGATAGGTTCCATATCAAGCACAGGTACGCCGTCCGAGTTGATCACATCAACGCCGAGGAACTGCGAGAAGGGAGATTCCGCGGCCAACATGATCGTCCCCGCGAGGTGGTAAAGCTTCATCCTCGACGTCGCGAGCCGGGAGACAAGGGATGGCCTTCGCTCCGCCTCCCTGGTGAGTACGACTGCTGCGCCGCGGCTCGACCGTGCTGCGGTGGCACACTTTGCTACCGCGTCCTCCGCCGTCCCATCGACGATGGCAAGGACCGGGCCCCCGGACCCAGCCTCCGTCTCGAGGCTCCGGAGCCGGGCCCTTGTGGTCTCCGGCAGCAGCTTCAGGTAGCTATCAAGGAACGGCTCCTCCTGGTCTCCCAGAGGGCCGAGCACTACTCCTCCCTCCTCGGGAGATGCCGCCACCATGTCGGCCAGGAGTATCGCGGCGACCCTCGGGTCGACCCCCTCCCCTAGCTCGAGGACGGAGACTGCCCCCGCAGGCAAGCCCCCGCCGAGAGCTGCATCCAGCTGGCTGTGTCCGGTAGGGAGGAAGCCGGGGTCCTTCCTGGCCCGCGCGAGTCTTGTGATGTGCGACCCGCGGGGCGGGATGGTGAACGCGTCGCGGGCCGTCTCAGAGAACGCCCTGAAACTACCACCGTTCAGTGTGAAGAAGTATGAGGGCCTGGCTATCCGAGCTCCGAGCAGCTTGACGAGCTCTATCTGCCTGAGCCGTCTGTTCTCCAGGATCTTCTGCCTTAAGACTACGATTCCGTCCATGAGTGAGTCGAGGATGGTCGACTCGGGGTCCTCTATCGTAACGACGACCCTGGCCCCTGCCCTTTCGCACCAAGTCTGCAGCACCTTAACGTTGGTCTTTAGGACCTTGCTCCCCATATAGTCGTGCATGGCGTCGAGCGTGTCGATTATGATCAAAGGGGACGTCGCATCCATCAGCTGACTGGTAACCCGTTCGAAAAGCTGCGTAGGCTCGTCGAGCCTCGCATCGATGAAGCCTGCCAGAACCTGTTCCTCGGGATTCCTCGCGGCACCCTTCCTCGCGCGCTCCTGGGTCTTGCCAAGCCAGGGATGGTCTCTAAGGAAAAGCGAGGGCGACTCTCTGGTCGACAGGTAGAGAAAGTTCCTGCTCGCGGCCAGCACGCCGATCAGGCCCAGCGACAGGGTAGTCTTCCCTGTGCCTGCGCCGCCCTTGATCATCAGCGAGCGCCCCCCCGCGGATAGGAAATCTGCTAGCTCCTGAGGAAGCGCGGCTGACAAGCCAGCCGGCAGAGACTCTTGAGACCCACCGCTCATTCGCTTCAGCGGTTCGGCCTTCAATATAAGAGAATAACGGCCGTTTCTTCAATAGCCGGGGGTCACGGCGACACTGCGACACCCAGCCCCACTGATTTCGGGTTCTGCCAGGATCCAGCATGCCGCGTGGTACCACTCGCCGCCGTACGTCACGTCTCCGGCGTCGAGCGCGACTTCAGCCTCGCAGAATCCGCACCTCCGTACTATATAATTCGGTGCAGCAGTCTTGAGTCCAACCGACACTGTCTTCACTGCGTTGTCCAACCTCGGAAGAATATCCTTCAATCCACGAGGCACTGACGGCTCCGACCCCATTACCCTATGCTAACATAACGGCGTAAGAAATGACTGAAGGTCGGTTCCATGTCACTTAACTGTTACGGACTTTGCCAAGTTTCTCGGGTAGTCGGGATTCGCATTCCGTCGCACGGCCATGTGGTAGGCTAGGAGCTGCAGGGGTATCACCTCGAGAAGCGGGTAGAGCTCCTCCGACGTCCCGGGGATGTTTATCCAGTAATCGTAGGTGTCGCTTGGTATGTCAGATATCCCGACGACTTTTGCGCCACGCGCCCTTACCTCGTGCGCGCCTGCGACGAGGTTCCGGTGAGTCAGGTCGGAGGGATTGAGCACGATGACGAAGCTGTTGGAGTCTAGTAGGGCAAGAGGTCCGTGCTTTAGCTCCCCGCCCGGGAGGGCCTCCGCGTGCACGTAGGCGAGTTCCTTGATCTTCAGGGACCCTTCCGCGGCGACGCAGTAGTGGACACCGGTGCCCAGGACGTATACGTCGGAGAGCGAGGCCATCCTCTCTGCGAGCGCGCTCACCTTGCTGTGATTCTGAAGGACCTCTGACATCTGCCTGCCCACGAGCTCGAACGACTGCGCGGACCCGTTCCCTCCGAGGATCTGTGCGATGCTGTATAAGGCGACGAGCTGGGAGGTGAAGCTCTTGGTGGCGGCGACCCCTATCTCGGGCCCACACGCCAGGTTGATGGTGAAAGAAGACATCCTCGCCAGCGAGGACGTGGGGACGTTCACGATTGAAATGACCCTCGCCCCATCCTCCTTGGCCATCGCCACCGCCTCGAGGACGTCGGCGCTCTCCCCGCTCTGGGATATCGCTACCATCACCGAGGACGGGCTGAACCGCTGCGGGGCGAACCTCGCCTCGCTCGCAATGATGGTCTCAGTGCTGACTCCGCCGAACTTCGAGAACAGATACTTCCCCACGAGCGCGGCGTGGAAACTGCTGCCGCTACCGGTCAGGTAGACGTGGTCGGCCGACTTTATGATGCTGGCTGCCTCGGCAGCCAAAGGCGCGACCTTCTCTGCCGTCCTTACGGTAGTCCGAGGTTGCTCGAATATTTCCTTCAGCGTGTAATGGACGTAGTCGCCCCTGTCCGCGTCCCGGATTTCGTCCGCCACCCTCACGAGCTCTTGGTGAACCAGCCTGCCGTCGAAGTCCGCTATCAGCAGCCTGCCTCCCCGCATCACGACGAACTGCCGATTGTCGATGTAGACCACCCTGTCCGTCTGCTCGAGGAACCCCAGGATGTCGCTCGAGACGAACAACCCGTCCTTTGCGACACCTACTATCAGCGGCTCGCGAAACCTGGCGGCAGCAAGGGTCCCGTCCGGGAAGATCGCCGCAAACGAATAGGTCCCCTCCAGCCGCGAGACGACGTAGAGCACGGACGCACGCGGGTCCCTGCTCCGCTCGAAGCTCGACTGGAGGAGGTTCACTATCACTTCCGTGTCTGTCTGGCTCCGGAAGACGTATCCCTGCTCCTCGAGTTCTCTCTTCAGCTCGGCGAAGTTCTCGATGATCCCGTTGTGCACGACGGCGATTTCTCCAGAGTTCGAGACATGTGGATGAGCATTGACCTCGCTGACGCCGCCGTGGGTCGCCCACCTCGTGTGACCGACACCCAGCTGACCTCCCATCTCGCCCAGATGGACCGCTGCGTTCACTTCGGTGACCTTCCCGACCCCCTTCCGGACGCTTATTCTGCCTCCGTCGAGAGTAGCTATGCCAGCACTGTCATAACCGCGGTACTCCATGCGCCTGAGCCCGTTTAGCAGAAGCGGCGAGGCGCGCCTGGTACCCTGGTATCCTATGATAGAACACACGCGGATACAGTTGGCGAACTGCCTAAAGAGTTCGAGTAGATGTTTTTCAGAGGCCTACTTTAGAACAATCCTTCAGCTGAATGTTATCAACGCCATAAAAGCCGGCCCGAGGGGTGTTTACCGAATGCAAAAGGCCACCACATGGGTAGACAGGATTACAGACGAGAAGAACCCGTGGCTCAATGCCATCAGGCTGGAAGAGCGCGGGGATTTAGGCTCCGCAGCCGAACTCTACCTGCAGGATGCTTCGGAGAATCTCGCCTCGGGCCATGTCGCCAGGGCAGCCCTCGCGGCTTCAAGCGCCGCAGCGTGCATCGAGACGATCGGTTTTCGCGAAAAGGCGATGCAACTCTACAGCAAGGTCGCGCTTCTCTACACGCAGAACGCTGCAAGGGTGGCGCGCACCTCGATACGAGAGCTCATGTGGTCGCTCTGGGAGAGCGGTCAGTATCATCTGATCTGCGGGGAGGGAGAGCTCGCCGAAGCGATGTATCGAAAATACTCTCTGGTAGCCAGCCGGGTCGAGCTCTTCGGCGGCGTGAGGACTCTCAGACTCTTCGAGGAGGAAGGAGAGCGGAGGAAGCAGATGACGGGGAGTGCCGAGCCTCCGGCGGGCGACTGGTCAGAGCTGCTCGGTGCTGTCGATTCCTTCCTGAAGAAGGCCACTGGTGACCGTGTGCGGCCTGCCCACGTCGCAGTCTCCAGGTCCAAAACGGCGGGTCGTGCCGACTATGAAAAGAATTTTATTAATCAACTGGGATAGCTACCCGCACGTCGCAGCTGGCGGAGTCTCCACGTGGGCGAGAGGTCTCGTGGAGAACATGCCCGATTGCGAGTTCTTCATCTTCAACCAGCTCTCCAACCCCAACTCGAACGGGACCCTGAAGGTACCGGCGAATGTTAAGGGCGTCATCGGGGTGCCGGTCTTCGGCGCGACGAGGCTGGAGGAGTTCAATAACATACGTGGCTCGATGCTCGGGAGGATCTCGGCAACCGACGAGGGTTCGATGAAGAGGACCTTCCTTCCGCTCTACGACCGGTTCCTCTCGTCCATCCTGGACAACGACTGCGACCCTGCCGAGCTCACCTCGGTCTTACAGGGTCTCAGGAAGTTCCTCCTCGACCACGACCCGAAGAAGTCCTTTGAACATCCCCGGACTTGGGAACTGTTCCTCGAGAAGGTGGGGAAGGACCCGCTGTACCGCGAAATGACGATGCGAGAAGCCCTCGTCAACTACCAGGTAATCCAGAAGAGCATGCAGGTCCTTTCGATAAGGGTCCCGAAGGTCGATGTGGTGCACAGCTCTCTCGCCTGGTTGCCGGCCTTTCTCGGCGTCTCCGCGAAGCTCGAAAGCGGTTCTGGCTTCGTGCTCACCGAGCACGGGATAGCCTTCAGGGAGCTCCTCCTCTACTACAACACCTTCCTGTACAGCGAAACTTCGAAGGTCTTCTGGACGGTCTTCACGCGAAACGTGGTCAAGACGATATACAGCAACGCGGACATGGTCGTCCCGGTCTGCAGCGCCAACAGGACATGGGAGGAGAGGCTCGGCGCCCCGTCATCGAAGATAAGGGTAATCTACAATGGCGTCAGCATGCAGCGGTTCCGCCCTATCGAGGTCGAGAAAGACCCGCGTCCTACGGTGGTCTCCCTAGCGCGAATCAGCATCTTCAAGGACATCGTTGCGCTCGTCCAGGCAATCGCGCGGGTCAGGTCGAGCATCGGCGACGTTCGATGCCTCCTCTATGGCGACACCACGGAGCCGGAGTACTATGGTAAGTGCCTGCGGGCGGTGAAGAGCCTCGACCTCGAGAAGAACTTCTTCTTTATGGGCGGCACGAAGGAGCCGGAGAAGGCATACGCTCTTGCCGACGTAGTGGCGTTCAGCAGCATAACCGAGGGATTCCCCTTCGCTACCATAGAAGCGATGGCCTGCGGCAAGGCGATAGTCGCGACGGACGTGGGCGGCGTGAACGAGGCTCTCACAGACTGCGGTCTGCTCGTGAGGAGCAGGGACTCCGCGGCTCTCGCGGACGGGATATTGCGGCTCTTGAGGGACAGAGAGCTCAGGGCTGACTTCGAGGAGCGCTCGCTCGCGAGAGCCAGGGCAGAGTTCAGCCTCGAGAAGTGCATCCAGCGGTACAGGGATGCTTACGATGAGATCGCAAATGAAGGCAGACTCAGGGGTTCGGTTCCCCGTCTCGGCGGTTCTAGGGAGGTCCTGGTAACGAGTTGACCGAGGTGAGGGCTGCATTGGTCACGGGCGGAGCGGGGTTCATCGGAAGCCACATCGTAGACGAGCTCCTTCGCAGGGAGATAGAGACGACGGTGCTCGATAACTTCTCCACCGGCCGCATCGAGAACCTCGCGCAGCACAAGGACAACGAGCGCCTCCACGTGGTGAAGGGGGACGCGTCCGACATAAACGCCCTGCTCGCATCGGTGAGGGATGTCGACGTCGTCTTCCACGAAGCCGCAATCGCGAGCGTTCCAAAGTCGATACATGACCCCGTGCTCGTCCATGAGGCGAACGTCGACGCGTCGCTCCAAGTCATGATGTTCTGCATCAAGAAGGCGGTGAAGAGGATGGTCTTTGCCTCATCCGCCGCCGTCTACGGGCTGCTCGACGGCAGACCTGCTTCGGAGGATCTGCTCTGCGCGCCTTCCTCCCCCTACGGAGCCTCCAAGCTCTCCGTCGAGGGCTACCTGACGTCATTCCGGAGCAGCTTCGGCCTCGAGACGGTGGCGCTGAGATACTTCAACGTCTACGGTCCGCGGCAGGGTCTCAACGAGTACAGCGGCGTGATAACCGTCTTTGCGAACAGCCTTCTGAACGGCGTGACTCCGGTGATCTACGGGGATGGCCTGCAGAACCGCGACTTTGTGCATGTCAGGGACATTGTCCAGGCCAACATGCTGGCGATGACCAACGCTCCGGCCGACGGCCAGGCGTTCAACGTCGCTTCAGGGAGGACCACGAGTATCCTGAAACTCTTCGAGACCCTGAGGCGCATAACCGGGGCTGAAGAGGTCCAACCAAAGTTCGAGGCGGCGCGGCTCGGCGACGTCAGGTCGGGCTCCGCGTCCATATCGAAGATACACGACGCAATCGGCTACAGCCCCCACGTCTCTCTCGAAGAAGGGCTCGAGACTGTTGTCCGATCGTCACGACACCCCTCTCTGGAACTGGCTCTGTAGCGTGCGTGACACTTCTTGGACCTTCTAGCCGGGGCGGGTTCCGACGCCCTGCCCAGGCGGTCCGCGCTCTTTCTCGAGCGGACGGCCCGTTCGATCTCCGAGGTGCAGCCGAGCCTGGACACCATCCCAGAGGTCATCATCTTCCTCGAGGTGCTCGGTTACAACAACCGCACAGCGGTAGAGAACGGCTTCAGGGACCTCTTCGACGTAGCCACGCACCTCTATCCGATCCTTGATCACTACGTCGACAGGTCGGAGACGATGGCCCACCAGCAACAGTCCATGTTCATCCCGGTCCCATCGCTCGGCAGCCGAGTCGCCAGGGGAGTCGGCCTCGTCTTCCCGTGGGTGGGTTCGCTCGCCGTCCTCTTCTTCTTCGGCGTCTCCCTCTGGCTGGTCTATGGCCTCCCCCTCTCGATAACCACGTCGCTCATCGTTGGCCTCTTCTTCGGCCTCCTGGTAAGCGAGGGACCCGTCCAGCTCTTCCAGCGGATCTTTTCCTTCTACTACGAACAGTACAACCTGTCCGAGGTCAGGAGGGCCATGGCACGGAGCGCCCTGCTCGGAGCCGGCCTGGCCGCGCTGGTCGATGCACTGATCTACATGGTCAGCCTGGTGGCGCACATCCCGTTCGACCTGGCCTTCCTCTCGATGGTAGCGGGCACCACCATCCTCCTGCACAGGATGAGCTACGTCATACTCTACTCGCTCAAGAAGTTCGCGGAGGTGGTGGCCAGCTATGCGATCGCGCTCGCGACGCTTGTCTTCGTGTACACTTGGACCTACAACCTGATTCCGCTCACCGTCACCAGATACCTCGTCTCCCTTTCCTCGGCCGTCCTCGTCCTCTCGATTCTCCCGATTTACTATGCATACAGGGTAATCACTGTGAGGACCGCGGAGTCCCTAGGAAGGAAGAGCGGAAACCCGCTCAACGCGATGGTGGCGAACAAGCACACGATAATGTCGAACTTCAGCGTACAGTTCTGGGAGGGCCTTCCCTACTATCTCTTCGGGATGCTCTTCTTCGCCCTCCTCTTCGGCGACCGCGTCCTGTCCTGGTTCTTCAATCCGAACCACCTCGCGAATGGCATACGGCTGCCGTTGGTCTTCAATGCCACCTACCACCTGGGGGCCGATATAGCGCTCCTGGTAATCTTTCCCGCTGCCGTCGCCCAGTTCGTGATAATGTCTCCCATCGCGGAGCAGCTCTCGAACCTCGTCACCAGGAAGAAGGTATGGGAGATGAAGAGCGTCGACGGCTTCCTGCGGTACCGCTACGGTCTCACCGTTTCCGTCTCCGCGGGAATCGCGGCGGCAGTTGCCTTCACGCTGATTATTCTTTCGCACCATGTCGAAGCGATCGTAGGTGGTTCCGCCAAGAGCGTCTTCGTTCTCCAGATAGCCTCGATCGCCGACGTCTTCATGGTGATCTTCATGGCCAACTGCCTCTTCCTCATCTTCATGAACAAGATCAAGGCCCTCGCCGGAATAACCGCCGGAGGGGTCGCCATTCTAGCCGAGGCTGGCTTCATCCTCTCTAGGTACGGCTTCCAGGATATCGTCTTCGCGTACCTGCTCGCGACCGCGGTCTGCATGGCCATCTCCTACCAGTTCGTGGTCTGGGCCCTCGACAGGCCAGGGAGCCTGTTCTTCTCGAGGTACATCTGACCTCCTCTCCGGAGGTCCCCGACGGACCTTCTCCGGTTTTCCTCTCCCGTCCATCTGACCCAAATGGTGCGAGCTAAGCCTCCGTCCTACCCTACCTAGAAATAGTCCGGTATGAAAGACCGGACACCCTTGGACCTTCCCGTCCTTGACGTCTCTTCGTAGTCTTCCCGCCTGACGTAGACCTCGTTCAGGTATCGCAGAGCGACGATCTCCTTCGTATTCGGCCGCGTGAGGGTCTCGCCCAGGACCCAGCTTCTGAAGAGCAGGTCAGGTTCGTTCACCCCTGCGACCGCTCTTATCGGAGTTGACGCAGAGAACCTCGGATTAACCTCGAAGACCTTCGGCACCCCTCTTTCCACCCTCGCCTGGACGTTCAGAGGCCCTTTGCTTCGCATCGCCCTCGCTACCCTCTCCGCCGCCTTCCTCACGGTCGGGAAGTCCTCGACGAACGCCTTCGCCGTCTGCCCTGCCTTCAGCTTCCTACGCATGGAGATCGAGGCGATGACGCGACCCCGGGGGTCCGACGAGACGCCTGTGGTAAACTCGCTCTCCCCATCCGGGAGGTACTCTTGGAGCATGGGGGCATACCCGGCCCTCTCGAGGCGCTCGATGGCAGGACCGACCTCGGACCTGCTCGAGACAAGCTGGAAACCGAGAGAGCCGTGCCCCCTCCTTGGCTTCACAACGACCGGGAAACTGTGGGTCTCCGTGAACGTCTCCCAGCCCCTGGGAAGGGACGAGTCTGCACATGGGATTCCTTTTTTGCTCAGAAACCCGTATGTCCTCCACTTGTCCTGGCCGAGGGTAATCGCTTCCCGCGAGTTAGAGATGACGGTGGAACCGACCTTGCGCCGGATGCGGTCTGCGGCTTCGGCTAGAACAGATAGTTCCTCGTCGGACCCGCAGAACACTGCCGAGACGTTCTCGCGTCTGGAGACGTCTAGGATGGCGTCTATGTAGTTGGCTGACGAGGCCGGTGGCACGACCACGCCGAGGTCTCCCCGGTAGAGTCCGGCGGCCTGCGGGCTCATGTCGGAGACGACTACTCTGTAACGGGGCGAGAGCGGGCTACTCGAGCTGGCCAGTCTCAGAGACTTGATTATGCCCTGGGCGACGACGGTGCCGCCCGCGGTCACGAGCACCGTTTCACGCGCTCTCATTGTTTGGCACTACCCTTGGCGTCACAAGCGCTCGACATGGATTACAGTGTCCCCGATGCAAGGAGCTTACGCAGGATTGTTCCGAAAGCGGGTAACCTGCTTACGTAAGATTATTTCATAGCAATCTTATAGTGATGTGGTCTGACAGCGCACGTGCGTTGATTGTTGCTGAAGCCCAGCCAGGTTAGAAGCACTGGGGCAGTGCTCGGTCTCCTTCTGGCGGCCCTTGCGCTCCCGCTCGCCGTACACCCAATGACGGCTGCAGCACAGACGTCGGCCCCCACGGGGCTGCTGATACCGCTTTATTCCTACCCTGGGGTCGCGTGGGCCGAGGTGATGCAACAGAGGCTGGCGTTTCCCTCAGTGCCGATCACCGTGATAATCAATCCGGACAACGGGCCGGGTACGACGTGGAGCCCCGTCTACGACCAGTGGATCGTGGCGCTGAGGGACGCCGGTATCAACGTCTTGGGTTACGTTCCAACTCTCTATGGCGCGGCCAGCCAGTCCTCCGTCGAGTCCGCCATAGCGGCCTACAAACAGATGTACTTCGTCAGCGGCATATTCCTAGACGAGATGTCGAGCGTGAACGGATATCAGTCGTACTACTCCACATTAACGAGCTACGCACACTCGCAGGGGCTCGGGCTGGTCGTGGGGAACGCCGGCGAAGGCGTCCCCTCCAGCTACCTTGGTACGGTCGATGTGATTCTCGTCTACGAGAACCCAAGCGTGCCGAGCCTGTCCACGCTTGCGTCGATTACAGTAGGTCAGCCAAAGTCTGACTTCGCGCTCGTGTCTTACGACATCCCCTTGTTGAACACGTCCATCGTGGATACGATGGCCAACTACGCTGGATACATCTACATCACCAACGGCGCCCTTCCCAATCCGTACGGCTCGGTCCCGCCCTACCTCAGCAAGCTGACCTCGGACCTGAGCATGTTCGCCCTGCAGCCTTCTATCGTGGTCCAGTCCCAGGGTCTCGGAGGATCCAGTTTGACAGGTCTCTGGTTGACGATAACGTCAGGAGGGAGCACCGTCGCCGAGGGGTTCACGCCCTTCACCTTCACTGGTACCGTGGGCGACCAGTATACCGTCAATGTCTTCAACTACGGCAGCGAAGTATTCACTAACTGGCAGAATGGCAACTCTTCGCCTTCGCAGACCCTCACCCTTGGACCTTCGACCACCCTGACCGCCTATTTCGCTCCGGAGTACTCGATACAGGTCCAGTCCGTCCTCTCCTCGGGAGGATCGCTTGACGGCATGTGGGCTGGGTTCTACCAGGGAGGAAGCACCATCACATCCGGTTTCACCCCAACGACCTATGAAGGGGTCTCAGGCGGCCAATACACGGTCTGCGTAGGCAACTACGGCAGCTACACCTTCTCGCACTGGGACGACGGCCTCACGAACCCCTGCAGGACTTTCGGGCTCGACTCCAACCTCGTCCTGACGGCCACCTACAACTCCTGAAGCCTTTGAACGCGGCGACGCGGAGCCGGCCTTGGTTGCCGGTTATAGAAGAATGTTACATGAAACATATATAACTGGATTGAACTTTGACTCCTCAGTGAGGAATTGATTTGAAGTATCGAAGTAGGTCGGAAATCGTGGCCATGATACTTCAGGCCGCGAACAAAGGCGCCACGAAGACAAGGATAATGTACGGAGCATACATCTCCTACGCGCAGGTGAAGGAATACCTGGCTTTCCTCCTGAAGAAGGACCTCATAAAGTACGAGGAGGGCACCGGCGTCTACAAGCTCACCGAGAAGGGTCTTCAGTATCTGCGGGCATTCGACCAGATTAACGAGATAATCTCGCTGGACCAGAAGCCTGCTGAGGCCGCCTCCTTCGTGGGCGAAAGTTCCTAGGAGAACCCTCCTAGGGACAGCGCCCGCGCTGCCTTTTTTGAAAATCACATAGAACATTGTTTCAAACGGTATAAATCTGCGCTTCCGCGACCAAAACCAAATGTCTGCGATGCGAAGTGGTTCACCATCGCTCTGCAAAGAGTGCAGAGGAGAGCTAGGATTCGACCCGGAGACGGGAGAGAACTTCTGCATGTCGTGCGGAGTGGTGGATACCTCGACCATTGAAAACATCGGCGCGCCGCCGGAGGCCGTCATCTCCGCGAGGGCGCAGCCTGAATCGCACCTTGCGTATGACCTCCAGCTGCACACGCTGATCGGTGGGCAGAACGTCGACGCCAGCGGCCACAAGGTCGGAGACGACCTCGGTTTCAACCAACTTCGGAGGCTGAACAACATGACCATATCTAGGAACTCGAAGACCAGCAACCAGCTCAAGGCCTCGTTCGAGATTGCCAGGATCACAGACGCGCTCAAGCTACCGGCTTCGGTGCGCATCCAGGCAGAAGAGACCTACCGAAGGGGGCTTAATGCAGGGATAATCAGTGGCAGGTCGATATCCAACATGGCCGCAGCATCGGTCATGATATCTGCATCCTCCTCCGGTGTTCCCTGCTCCTCGGACGAGATAGAGCGCTGCATCGAAGCCGTAAGCGGCCGCACCGCCCGCAGGTACTACAAGCTGCTCATCCGCGGGTTGAACATCGAGTTCGACCGTACGACCCCTAGCAGACACGTCCCAGGTATAGCAGGGCGTGCGGGCCTCAGCACCAAGGTGGAGAGGCGAGCCCTCGAGATACTAGCGGTCGTCAGGGATTCGCCCGGCCTGGTCGACAAGCGACCCGTATCGCTCGCAGGAGCAGCCCTGTACCTCGCATCTATGGAGGAGGGAGAGCGCGTCAACCAGCTCAAGCTGGCATACGCCGCAGGGATAACCCCCATAACGATAAGGAAGAGAAGTACCGAGATGCAGGAGGTGCTAAAGTCTGCCAAGGACGCCAGATCCTTCCTGGACGAGCTCAGAAGAGAGGAACACGGCGAGGACGGGCGTTTCGACAGAAATTCCGGTGCACCCTTCCAGCACACCACGGACCTCGAGCAGTCGGTCTGAGCCGAAGCCCCTTGCGGAGTGTGAGGTGGCCCCATCTCGGGCCACTTTCCCTTCCTTTGATCACCACCGACGCCTGGCTTCCAGGTCCCTGTGCGCAGGTGCCGCGTCTCCCGGGTACACGGGGGCTGCAGCGATCTCAGCGGAAGGCGTCCTCTATCGCTCTGGAGATTGTCGCGATGTAGACTGGTTTCTGGACAAAGGGGAAACCGGATGCTACGACTTCTTCCCTGGCCCTGTCATCGGCAGTCACCATAATTATCTTCTGGGCAGGCCTGATCTTCACT
>JASHPA010000116.1 GCA_030038365.1 Nitrososphaerales archaeon | reverse complement strand
TCGCGCCCAGGTGTCTGCCCTGCAGATACCTGTCGAGGTACTCGAACCGGTATCCAAGCTTCGCGAGCATCCCGAACAGCCCCGCCTCCTTCTCGGCCCCCGCCCAGTGGTGCATCTCCACCATGATGGCAGGGTGAGAGCGTTCAAGCGTCTTCTCCGCACCCTTCAGAACCTCCAGCTCGTACCCCTCCACGTCGACCTTGAGCAGGTCCACCCGGGGCAGGTCGAAACTGTCCAGCGTGCGGAGGGGCACCTCCAGCTCGCCATTCTTGCTTATGCGGGACACGGCCCCGTTCGGGGTCAGCCGCGCGTTGCCGTTCTCGGCTCCCAGCGCGCACTCGGAGAGCTCCACGGAAAGCTTGTTGAGCGCCGCGTTGCGTTTGAAGAGCTCTATGTTGACAGGCATGGGCTCGAAAGCGTATACCTTCATCCCTCTCGCGGCTGCCCTCAGAGAGTAGGCTCCGACGTTCGCGCCCACGTCAACGAAGACGGCGCCATCCCGGAACCTTTCCGTCAGGAACTTCTTTACGTGCGGCTCGTGGTCGAGGAACGCGGTCCACGCGCCGGCGTAGTTCATCGGAGCGGTCCAGGCGAGCCCGTCCCGGTGCTCTATCTTCGACTCGCCACGCGGTTCCTTCTCAACCTCTACGACGGACAACGAACTGTTGACATTCATCCGGTACTCTGGTTTTCCCCCTGGCGTGGCCACCTTCACGGGGGCATCGAGGAGCACCCTGGCATCCGCAGCCGAACCGTCGGAGAGAGGCACGCTAACCTGGACCAGGATCCGGTCGGGGTCGGCGTCATGGAAGACGACCAGGTTAACGTTGTCGAATCTGACCTGCTCCTTGGGAGGCTGGGCCTCACCTTGGGCGGCGCCTCTCTCTGTGGTCATGGTCTTCGCCTGCCGCGACCGGCATCTGATTTATCCTTGATGGACTCAGGGTGTGAGAACGGGGAATACAGACGCAAACGAAGAAATAGTCGGTTCGGACGGCGAGGTTCGGCGCGCACAGCGCGCGAGTCCGGAAGAACAAGATGTCAGTCTCGAAAGTCGAA
The DNA here is from genome assembly GCA_030038365.1 of Nitrososphaerales archaeon. GTDB lineage: Archaea > Thermoproteota > Nitrososphaeria > Nitrososphaerales > Gagatemarchaeaceae > Gagatemarchaeum. The sequence goes on along the minus strand of JASHPA010000116.1, from coordinate 11,239 downwards.
TGCAAAGGCACCGTCAGAGGGAAGGGCGAGTTCACGCTCGACCTGTACAAGCACCTCACGCCCGTGACCGTAAGCGCGATACTGAGGGAGCTGCCGATCAGCGGGAGAGTGACCATCTACCCGAGGGCGATGGTCTGCATACTGACGGGTCTCAAGACAGGGGTCGAGAAACCCAAGCTCGAATATACGAAGGGCGAGGTCGCGTTCCTTCCGGCGAACGGGTCGCTGTGTTTCTTCACGGGACCGGCGAAGAGCCAGAGCCCGCTGAACCCGGTCGGGAGCATCCAGACGAACGTGGAGCTGCTGCAGAGACTGTCCGCGGGCGACGTGATAGAGATAACTCAGGTACGGGAGATAGAGGCCGCTGCCCAGACGTAGTGTCCGCTGAAACCGCCTACTCTCGAGACGAGACCCTTCGACTCGAGCGAGCTCAGGATCGCGTTCGCTACCGACGCGCTTACGTTAAGACCGCGAGCCGCCGAGTAGACCGTAATCGCCTTTTGCGAGCCCAGGCCCTTCAGGATTTCCTGGTCTCCCATCCTGGGCATGAGGACCTCGACCCTCTTCCTCTCGCCGAGGGGCTTGACATCCTTGGTCGTCTTCTTCGTCGCGGCAGCGCCTTGTGGGGTCTCGGCTTCGTCGCCCTGCGACTTTTCCATCGAGGCGAGCGTCTTCTTCTTGGTTCCGCCCATCTAAATCACTCGAGCGACGGCACCGGCGGCTTGATAATTAAGCTTCCCCTTGCAACAGGACAGGAGCCGACTGGGCTTCGTGGTTGTCCTCCCTGCTCAGCTCCTGGAGAAGCTTCATCAGCGACACGCCCATCGGTGTGAGTTGGTACATCCTGACCCTGCCGTAGGCAAGCTTGTCGTCGACGAACCCGTATTTCTTCATCACCGCGATGTGCCTGTCGACGGACTTCCAGTCCAGCCCGAGTTCCTCGGCGAGCTGGAGGCGGTCCTTGGGGACGCTAAGGGACTCGAGCAGCCTGATCCTGGTCTTGGCTCCCTTCATCTTGACGAATAGCGAGAAGACGTCCGAGTCGAACCCGAGCCGCGTCCACTTCGACCGCATCCTGCCGCGCCATATCCACATCCCGCCGACCGCAAACCAGCTGGCGGGCGCGAGTACGAGGGAATGGTTCTCGAAGAACCTGGACACAGAGGCTGCGAGCGCGGCACTCGCGGCTGTGCCCGAGACGTAGCCCACGTAGGTGAATGAGGAGGAGGTGCTGGAGGTGGTGACGGACGAAGACAACGAGTTCGTCACTCCGTTAGCCACGCTGAGGCCCGAGGTGAGCGATGTCTGAGTATTCGCGAGCGTCGTGGACGTAGACGGCTGACTAGGCACGGTTGAGGTCTGGGTCCCCGTGCTTGAGAGTGACGTGGACGACGATGTCTGTGCGGTAGTGGCAGAAGAAGCAGACTCCGACTGGTAGGTTCCCGAGGTCTGCGACGTGGTGCTACCCGTCGACGACGGAGACGTCACGTCCGTGGTAACGGTGGTCGTTGTCGTTGTGTAAGGCGCGGTGGTCCCGGTCGACGTGCCTGTAGCGGTAACAGCTGAGCTCGTAACGAACGTAGTCTGAGACTGCGTATTCGTCGTTGTGCTGGTGCTCGCTACGGCGGCCGAGGTCACCGTACTCGTCGCAGACGCCGAAGCGGAAAGGCTCGCGGACAAGCTCGTCGGCTGGGACTGGGTAGTCGTTACCCCCGCCGTCCCGCTGACGGTCATCGTCGCCGACGCTGAGGTGGCCGTGCTGGACGCGAGGTACAGTCCGAGAAAGCCGGTGTTTAGAACCGCGAAGCCCAGTAGTGCGACGAAGAGGATCGTCGACCGCAAAGAACAGTCGAGAGCAAAGCGGGCCTTTTGTGATAAATACCTTTGCTAGACTGGTCTGACAAAAGGTCATCACACAAACTCCCCCTCTGTCAGTGTCCATGAAGAGAACCAAGCTCTTCACCAAGATGGTTTTCGCCGTCGTCCTCATCCTGATCGTGGGAGGTGTCGGTATGGCTTTCCTCACCGGCCACGGCACGAGCGCGGGCTCTGTCACGGAGAACGTGTCTGACACCATCGCAGCGGGCGGCGTGGCACCCTCGAACTTGCAGGCAGGTGTCTCCCCACCCTCGACGGTGATTCTGGGGGCAGCCACGGAGACGATAACGTCGGCCGTCGCCTCGACCACTACGGAATTTTCGACCACGACCGATGGGCAGGCTTCGTCATCGGAGGGCAGCCAGAGTTCGGTGACCAACGGCCACTCCGTCGAGTTCCTCGGTTCCATAACTCTGCAGGTGACCGACCCATCGGCGAGCCTGCAGCAGGCGAGCGGCGTTGCGGAAGCGCTCGGCGGGTACGTAGGCTCCACAACGTACTCGTCATCCGAGAACAACTCGGCCACCGTGACCCTTCTGGTGCCCGCGGCCAACTTCGAGGCCGCCCTCACCCAGCTCCAGGGCCTTGGTGTGGTGGAGAACCTTCAGAGTTCGAGCAACGACGTGACCGTGCAGTACACGGACCTCAACGCGACGCTGGCGTCGCTCCTTACCGAGCAGAGTTCCCTCCTGAGGCTCCTCAATCAGTCGAGCTCGGTGAACTCGACCATACAGATCGAGTCGATACTCCAGCAGACGGACGCGCAGATCGACCAGACCGAGAGCCAGATCCTGCAGATTGCCCAATTGGTAGACTATGCGACCATCACGGTGAACCTGGAGACGGCCGCCAAGACAGCTCCCGCCCTCCCGCTCGAGCTGAAACTCTCAGCCACTCCAAGGACGGGGATGAGCCCGTTGAGCGTGACCTTCGACGCGATAGTGACGGGCGGCGTGGGACCGTACGTCGTCAACTACAACTTCGGCGACGGGACGTCGTCGGAGGGACAGCAGCTGATACACACGTTCACCCAGGCAGGCACCTACAACGTGACCGTGAGCGCCACGGATCAAAACGGGAGCGTCACCCTAGCTTCGGTCGTCATCAAGGTCACCAGCCCTCCGACCACTTCAGGCTTCCAGGCCTTCGGGGCGACCGTCGTCGGTCTGCTCTCGAGCGTGGTCGAGGGAATCGTGGAGGTCGCCGTGGTCGTCCTACCAATCGTCTTCGTCGGATACCTGGCGGTGGTCCCAGCCTATCGCAGGCTGAGCAGGAACAAGCCTGAAGGTCGCCCTCCCCCGGATGAAGCCTCGAAGGACAAGTAGTGCGCAACCCGCGGGATAGCGTTATTACTAACGCTTATTCGGCTCGGCGCGTAGGGGGGCGCATGACAAAGGTCGGGACGGGGTTCGTGCGGGAGGCCACGGGTCTGGTCAAGAACGTCTCCCTGTTCGACGCCGTCGCGATAAACGTCAGCTACATGTCGACGGGTGCGGCCCTGGCGCTCATCGGATTCACCGTCATCCTCCTCCCCTCGGTCTCCGGCGTCAACCTGGTCTACGCTTCCCTGATCGGGTTTGTCCTCTCCATACCGCAGGTCGTGGTCTACTCCATGATGTCGAGGCGCACCTCGAGGGCAGGGGGCGATTACGTCTGGATGTCCAGGTCGCTCGGCGGGTTCGTAGGCAGTGCCGTGACCTTCATGGGTGTGACCATGGAGACGATGCCCTACCTGGCGCTCATCGCGCTGTCGGTGGTGTTTGCCATCGGCTCGGTGGGGTTGTCCCTGGGCAACGGCTCCTTCGCGGCCCTCGCTGACGGGGTTCCGGGGTCGGATGCCACGTCACAGTTCCTCGTGGGCGCGGCCATCTTCGCCGTGCTGATAGCGCTCAACATCGTGAGGCCGAGGATAGGCTTCAGGCTCATCAGCGTCCTGATGGTCGTGGGTCTCCTGACCCTCATCGCGGCGATCGCCGCGATCCTGTCGGCGGGGAGAGTGGGTGTCGAGAACTACATCAACGGCCTGGGGCTGGTGGACTCCTCGAACAACCCCGTGACCTACCAGTCGGTCACGAGCTCCTACCAGGGCCCGACTTTCGGCCTCGCCGCGACGCTCTCGGTCCTGCCGTTCTACGCGATATTCGTCTATCCGTGGTTCAATGCTTCTGCCTCTGTCGGTTCGGAGCTCAGGGGACCGAGGACCGCGACCTGGAACGCGCCCATCTCTGCTTTGCTCGCCTGCGCCATCGTCACCATCCCCCTTGCGGTCATGTACTACGCCGGCGGCTTTGCCTTTACGGACGCCGCGCTCCACAACACGGCGCTGGTCTACGATGCCGGGTTCAACTTCTGGACGCTCGCCATAGGGGTGAGCCGCTCCGTGCTGCTCCAGTATTTCATAGGGACCGGGTGGATACTGTGGGAGACGGCGATCCTCGCATTCGGGATAATCACCATCTCAAGGTACCTTCTCGCGCAGTCCTTCGACAGGTTCCTGCCGGCGCAGTTCGCCTATGTCAGCAAGAAATGGAGCTCTCCCGCGTTCGCGCATCTCTTCGACCTCGTCGTCACGGTCGCGCTGATAGGAGTCGCCGCCTTCGTCTACAGGACCGTCTCCTCGCTCTACGGGGCGGTCCTGGCGTCCATGTTCTACTTCCTGTTCGTGGGGGTCGGCGCAGCGGTCTATGGTCTGAGAAGCGAAAAGGGGGAGGCGAGGACCATCCTTGCGGTCGCCGGGACTCTCATGGCGGCGGCCTTCCTCTACCTGAGCTACGAGTTCTTGGCGGCGCAATCCGTGTGGGGAGGCAATCCTCTTGCGTATGGATACATCGTGGTCACGCTCGCTGCCGGGATAGTCATCTACATCGCGTCGTACCGGTACCACAAGAGCAGGGGAGTGGACATCTCGGTTCTCTTCAAGCAGATACCTCCGGAGTGAGGCCGGCCTGTCTGGTCGTGAGCGGATATATACGGCAAGGGGTTCGAGACCGGTCGCTTGAAGTACGCCGCCGTCGTCGAGAGCTACGAGAAGCTCGAGGCCCACACGGGGAGGCTGGCGATAACCGAGACCCTCGCCGGGCTTCTCAAGGAGACGCCGAAGGAAGAACTCCCCATGCTGGTCTATCTCACCCAGGGCAAGCTCCGGCCCGACTATGAAGGCGTCGAGCTCGGCATCGCCGAGAAGTACGCGCTCAGGGTCCTGCAGGTGGCATCGGGGAAGCCTGCAGAGCACGTCAGGAAGGCGTACGTCGAATCTGGCGACATCGGAACGGCTGCGCAGAGGTTGCTCGGCGAAGGCAGACAGGGGGCGCTCACGTCCGATTCGCTCACCTTAAAGAGAGTCTACGACACGTTCTTCGTCATAGCCAAGACGAGCGGCGAAGGCTCCATCGAATCGAAGCTGAAGGAGCTCGCCAGCCTGATCGCCGACGCGACGGCCGAGGAGGCCAAGTACATCCTGAGGACCGCGATGGGAGAGCTCAGGCTGGGTGTGGCTGATTATACCATCCTCGACGCATGCGCGGTGGCGCTGCTCGGGGGCAAGGGGCACCGGAAGGTGCTAGAGCGGGCCTACAATGTGAGCTCCGACCTGGGCCACGTCGTCGAGCTGGCCGCCGAGAAGGGGCTCGACGGTGTGAAGAACATCCATGTCCAGGTCGGGAAGCCCATCCGGCCCATGCTGGCCGAGAGACTGCCCACGGCGCAGGGGATCCTCGACAAAATGGGAGGCGACGTCGTGATGGAGTACAAGCTCGACGGTGAGAGGGCCCAGATACACAAGGACGGGGACAAGGTCCAGATATTCTCCAGGCGCCTGGAGCTCATCACCCCGACCTATCCGGACGTCGTGGAGTACACCAAGAAGTACGTCACGAGCAAGAAGGTCATACTCGAAGGGGAGGTCGTCGCGGTCAACGTCGAGACGGGTGAGTACCTGCCGTTTCAGGAGCTGATGCACAGGAGGAGGAAGCATGGGATAGCCGAGATGATGAAGCAGTACCCTGTCGCCGTCAACTTCTTCGACGTGATGTTCTCGGACGGAGAGGACTTCACAGGGAAACCATACACGCAACGCCGAGCCGAGCTCGAGAGGATAGTGAAGCAGAACGAGTTCGCGAGGCTCGTCCCCGCCCAGAGGACGAAGAGCGCCGAGGAGATCGAGCGCTACATGGAGGAGGCCATCACCCAGGGCGGAGAGGGTCTGATGGTCAAGGACCCGAAGGCGGCCTACACGGCCGGAGCGCGGGGGTTCGGATGGATCAAGCTGAAGAGGGAGTACAGGAGCGAGCTCACGGACACCATAGACCTCGTCATAGTCGGCGCCATCCACGGGAGAGGCAGGCGCGCAGGTGTCTACGGTGCATATCTGCTCGCCGCCTACGACCCCCGGAAAGACAACTTCCCGACCATCACCAAGATAGGGACAGGGTTCTCCGACGAGGACCTCCAGGCCATCCCGAAGCTGCTCAAGCCGTACGAGAGCGAGGTGAAGCCACCCAACGTGGAGTCCATCCTCGTCCCGGACGTCTGGTACCGGCCGAAGATAGTGATAGAGACGATAGCCTCCGAGATAACGCTCTCGCCCATCTATCCCGCAGGGCTCGACAGCGTGAGGAAGGGAAGCGGGCTGGCGCTCAGGTTTCCCAAGTTCACCGGGAAGATAAGGGACGAGAAGGGGCCCGACGACGCGACGACGGTGAAGGAAATCGTCGAGATGTACCGCACACAGAACAAGAAGATAAGGGAATAGGTATTGAAAGTCCGCTACGGTTAAAGGAAAGAGCGAGCTTCTGCGCGGTGACTGCGATTGGCGAGGCTCTTCGCCCGCCGGAGGCTTAGGCCCGACAGCCGGACGGGAACGATCAAGGCGGTCGTCAAACAGAAACCGTACAAGAACCAGGAGTTCCATGCCCTGCCGGAACCGACGGGCCCGTCGCCATACCATGTCGACCTCTCTGACGTTCTACCTGCCAAGGAGATAGCCACGATGATCAGGTCGGGAAGCCTCACGATACACGTCGTCGGAGACACCGGCGGAGTGAGCAACCCCGTGCCGCAGCAACTCGTCGCCGATGCTATGGAGAAGGACTACGCTTCTGCGGTCGGCCAGCCGCCGAGCTTCCTGTACATCCTCGGCGACGTGATCTACTACTACGGCGAGGCCGCCAACTACTACCCGCAGTTCTATGAGCCGTACACCCATTACCCAGGCCCGATATTCGCGATCCCGGGGAATCACGACGGGGATCTCGCCACCCCTAACCCCCCAAACGTAACCTCGCTGGAGGCCTTCGTGAACAACTTCTGCGCCGCCAGTCCGCACGTCACCCCTGACGCCGGTTCCGTCGACAGGGACGCGATGACGCAGCCCAACGTCTACTGGACTCTCCAGACGCCTCTCTCTACGATGATCGGCCTTTACTCCAACGTCCCTGAGGGCGGCGTAATCCAGCAGGGGCAAGTCAACTGGCTCATCTCCGAGCTCTCGGCGGGCGCTGCGGAGCTGCCACTTGTCGTCTGTGTCCACCATCCGTCGATATCGGCAGATACGGCTCACGGCGGGAGCGAGACGATGTTCGACATGCTGGACAGCGCATTCGAGGAGGCGGACAGGTACCCCGACATCGTGATGTCTGGTCATGTCCACAATTACCAGCGGTTCACGAGGCAGGTAGCAGGCAGGGACCTGCCATACATCGTCGCAGGAGGCGGCGGTTACTTTAACCTCTACAAGGTCCAGAGCAACGCCGATGGCACCCCGCTCGAGGTGCCTGTAGCCATGGCAGAGCCAGGGATCACGCTAGAGAACTACTGCGACGATCGGCACGGGTATATGCTGATGACCTTCACCGAAGGAAGTATCACGGGTGAGTACTACGCGGTGAACGAGTCGAACCAACCCAACCCGGGGCAGCCGAACCGCATCGACAACTTCACCGTGGACATCAAAAAGCACAGACTCACCGCGAGCAAGAGACGACCGTAGTCGAAAACAGAATCGACCAGCTTTAATAGCCTCCCGGGGGCGGTTCGTTGTACTTGTCCAGTTCTTCCGACGAGCAGATCTTAGCCCAGGAGGAGTCGGTCATCTGCAGGCGCGCCGGCATGAGGGGCGAGGTCGAGGCAGCCTTCGACGTCTCGGGAAACGAGACGGAAGGGACTCTCGTCCTGACCAATAGCAGGCTGCTCTACGTGGCGGGCGGTGAGAAAGAGGAAGACCTGCCCACGGGCGTGATGTCGAAGAAGGCCACCTACTTCACCGACGTGGAGGACCTGCGAGACATTCCCTACAACTCGGCCAATCTCACCATCCCCCTGTCTTCGATAACCAAGGCAGTGGGGCACCGTGCGCCGGCCATGTCACCGAAGCTCGAGCTGACCTGGACGCAGAGCGGGATGAATCGCACGACGGAGTTCGTCCAGCAGCTGACCGGAGGTTCCAGGAAGAGGAATCTGAACGACTGGGCGTCGGTCATCGAAAAGCTCAGGACCGGGAAGGAGACAGTCGCCCCGTCCACGCCCGCTCCGGACGAGAAGACCCTCGACGGCCAGGTCATGCTGGCACTGGGCGATATGCAGGAAAAGGGTCTGCTCACACTCGAGTCTGAGCTCGAGACGAGGTACAACATCGACTTGGAACCGGAGGATGTCCAGGCCGCTTGCGACCGGCTCATCGAGCAGGGCAAGGTGAAGAACACATCCGGAAAGGACGAGCCCCCCTTCTACCAGAAGGTCTCTCCGCTCGGCGCCGATTCGCTCGACCGCTGAGACGCACAACTATAATTACGACCCCGGGTCGCGGCGTCCTAATGCCGTATCTCTTCATGGGGGAGGATACCTACAGGTTCGAGGCGATCGTCGTCGAGCGCTTGATCAGACCGGGCGCCCCCGGGAACTTCGCGCTGGGCGTCAAGAACGATAGCGACGAGTTCGTCCCTAAGCTGATCGGCAGGTCTGACCGCGACCTAAGGACAGACCTCCTCGCCATGGCCAAGAACTCGCCGTACCCGTACTTCAGGTTCGCACTGACCGGGAACAGGGAGAACGCCTACGAGATGGAGTGCGCGAACTTCCACAGCTTCCCCGGGATGCTCGACAACAAGACGCATCCCATTCCACCGGCTGGTACGGACCTAAGGTGCTTCGTCTGCGGCAGATAGACGCGGTCTCGGAACGTTAATTACCGGCCCGGCGGGCCGCGATTCGAGACGACAGTTTTGAAGGCAAGCACGGTCGGGCTCGCCCTGATTCTGGCGGCTTTCGCGGTGTCCTTGGCGCCGGTGGTCGGCCACGCGCAGCCCTCTTCATCCTACTATGTGGCCTCGCTCAACGCGGCCATCGACCCAGGGGCCCAGGACTTCCTCACGAGCGCCCTCAGTACCGCGCAGTCGAACAACCAGACGCACTTCGTCCTGGTGCTGAACACGATGACTGGCGACGGCACCAGTCTCGATAACATAGTCGAGGCAATAGGGAACTACGAGGCGGCGGGGGGCACCTTCATCACGGTGATAGGCCCGTATGGGTCGCAGGCCACTACAGCGGGAGCGTACCTGGCGGAGGCGTCGAACCAGGTCTACATGATGAACGGCACCGTTATCGGATCGGCGCAGCCCGTCTCGAGCGGTACCAACGAGACACAGGCCTTCACGTCGTACATGGAGGCGCTGGCGTCTCAGTATGGCAGGAACGCGACCGCGGCCGGGCTGATGGTCAGCCAGGACCTCTCGTACACCGACCTGCAGGCCGGGAGAGTCGGCGTGATAACCGCGGTGATCAACGCGTCGTCGGTCTCGAACGCCCTGCTCCAGATCGGGGTGCCCGCCAACGCGCCAATCCAGAGTGAAGGGATTCGCTCGCAGCTGATTAGCATCCTCAGCGACCCGAACATCTCGACCGTGCTCTTCCTGGCCGGCGTGCTGGCGATAATGATCGACCTGTTCCACCCGACGTTCATCCTGTCGGCAGCCGGAGCGGCCGCGATAGTCCTCGCTCTCATCGGGTTCGGCTATTTCGGAGCGTCTCTCACGGCGCTCATCCTCATGTTCATAGGAGCCGCGTTCATATTCCTCGAGGTGAAGACCCACCACGGCGTGAGCGCTATCGGCGGGGTGGTGATATTCATCATCGGCGTCCTGCTGCTCTATGAGCAGCCGTTCACGACGACCCCATCAGGCGCTCCGGTGGCGGCCTTCACGGGGCCGAGCCCGTACACTTACGGCCTGCTTGCCGTCCTGGCGCTAGCGGTGGTCGTTGGGAGCATCTATCTCTACAGGCTACGGAGAGACCTGTTCCACAGGACCAAGGGAAGGTTCGACCTGAAGAACATGATAGGAAAGGAAGGCGTCCTCACCTCGGATGTGAAGGCCGGGATGACGGGTTCCGCCAATATCGACTCAGAGGATTGGTCCGTGACCGCGAAGCATGACCTCAAGAAGGGAACGCGTGTAAAGGTTAAAGAGGTACAGGGCTTTACGCTCACAGTTGAAGGCGTGAGTGGTTGAGCCTAACGTCGTCGCTTGCGCTTCTGACAGTGGCAGACTACGCGGGATACGCCGTACTGGTCATCGTCATAATTATCGTCCTCGCGCTCATCTCGTCGACCATCAAAGTCGTGCGGGAGTACGAGAGGCTCGTACTCTTCACGCTGGGTAGATTGGTCGGAGCCCGGGGGCCGGGAATCGTATTCGTCCTCCCCTTCGTCAATCGCGTCAACAAGGTCGATCTCAGGGAACGCTACATCGAGGTTCCCCACCAGACCTGCATCACCAAGGACAATGCGCCGACTGACATCGACTTCCTCATCTACTACAGGGTCGTCGACGCGGCTCAAAGCATCGTCCAGGTCCAGAACTTCGCGGGCGCATCCGTGGGTATCGCGACGACCACGCTCAGGGCAGTCGTGGGCGACATCCCGCTCGACGAGCTCCTGGCCAAGAGGGAGCAGATCAACAGCATACTCAGGACGAAACTCGACGAGGTGACAGAGAGGTGGGGCATCAAGGTGACCAACGTCGAGATAAGGGAAATCAGGCCTCCGAAGGACGTCCAGGAGTCGATGGTCAAGCAGATGAGCGCGGAGAGGACGAGGAGGGCCATGGTCCTCGAGGCGGACGGAAAGAGGGAATCCACCATCCTGGTCGCGGAAGGCGACAAAAAGTCGGCGATACTCAAGGCAGAGGGTGACAAGCAGGCCGTGATATTGAGGGCGGAGGGCTACGCCACTTCGCTCGGCGTCATATTCGGGACCGCGAAGACCATCGATGCCAAGACGATGACCCTGCAGTACCTGGACACCCTGAAGACCATAGGGAACAGCCCCTCGACCAAGTACATAATCCCGGCCGAGTTCACGGAGCTC
>JASHPA010000115.1 GCA_030038365.1 Nitrososphaerales archaeon | reverse complement strand
CGCGTGCGTCACGGCGTAGGAGTACGTACCGTTCTGAAGGTAGAACGTTATCGGGCTCACGCCGGTAAGATACGTTGAGTCTACAGTCACTCCCCATGTCGTCCCTGGCTGCAAGCCTGTCTCTTGGAAGCTAACTGCATAGGTCGTTGCGAATGCGGTCAGAATGCCCGACTGGTCGAGAACGAACAAGTATCCATTATCAAGTACGAGACTGGCTGTCACTGCGGCGCCTATGTCATAACTCCAATCACGTTCGCCCGTGAGGCCAAGGCCGTAAAGCGTGCCGTTGGTGCTAGCAACGTAGATCATAGCATTCGAAGAGACAGCGGGAGACGAGAGTATCTCTGCTCCTGCATTGAATGTCCATACCAGCGCTCCCGTTGTTGCGTTAAGAGCGTACAAGTTCCCATTATCTGCCCCGAAGATAACCATGCCGTAAGCTATCGAAGCCGTAGTTTCGATGGGTGAACCGATTGTGGCCGTCCAAATCTTAGCGCCAGTCTGAGAGACCGCGAAGAAATCGCCACCCGTGGTTCCAAAATAGAATGTACCTCCCTCGAACGCCGGGGAAACATCGACCGTACCTCCGCTTAGAAAATTCCATGCTACACTGCCATTCGACAACGAAAGGGCGGTAAGGTTATCCGAGTTGGAATACCCAACGACCACCAACCCCGCTCCTATCGTTGGAATAGCGTCCACAGAAGCTCCAAGGTTCGCAGTCCACTGGGGCGCTCCACTCGCACTCAGGAAGCCCTGGATTTCATCTGCCTCGAAAGGAGCTTCGACTACATATCCTTGGTCATATGCCACGAGGCCATCGCCATAATACTGGCTTGAAGTCGAAGCGCCAGGGATGGACGATGAAACCGCTTCCTGTCCAGTCGAAACGTAATCACCCGTGAGTCCGATATTGCAGGTGAAGAATCCGCAACTGTATCCTTCAAAAAATATTTCGCCTTCACCACCCGCCGGATAGGAGGTTCCGCTGCTTCCTCCAGTAGCAAATGAGACCCCCGTAGCGCCTGTAGTCTCAGAGTAGGAATTTATACCGTCGCCAAACTCGCTGATGATTATTTCATGCTGAACCGAGATTATTCCGTCGTCTGAGCCTCCAACTGATTCATTCCAAATTTCGGTGGCCGTGGTTGGACCCTCATAGATTGAAGCGCCGCTGTGAGCCGAATCTCCGTGAAACTGATCCCACTCGGGGGCTTCGTAGTCAGGATTATTGACGGATGTGGTATTCGACGCGCCCGCTGCTACCCTGGTTTCCTGCTCATTGGGTGAGGTGTGGTAGCCGAATGCCATAGTGGAGTTTATCGAAAGCATCGAGACAAGGAAGATTGTGCTTAGAAGAATTGCGACGTAGGCGTTGGACCCAATACCGGGACGACGACGAGAGATTTCACATTTCGTGAATCTGCTCACGCAACCGAGCGTCCGTCCCGACATTTAAGCGGAATGCCCTACTGTGACTGTGGATCACATATGAAACGAATCCTGCTTTGACAGTTCACACAATATAGCTTCCCGCTTTTCGTTGCAGCCAATCAATTGTCTTGGTAGAATTCGTAAGTCCGGGAACAACGATTGTGTTAACTTTGGGCGCTTGATTCAATTGAAAACCCCATCTATCAGCGGCGCCCCTCTGAACAAGAGGGACGCCTCGAGGGACGAGAGCGGTGGTGCGACGCCTTCGCAGCCCCTGCAAGAACTCCAAGGAGGTGATCTTCGGAAAGGCGGACTATAACGTCGAAAGGGTGCCATGGGGCCGTATCGGCAAATTGGTCGGGAAGGAGATGTCTTCGAGTTCACCGGCTCGGGACGAGTTTGCTCATCCGAGTGCCGGGAGCGACATCCGATTGTGGTTGGATGCCCAAACCCAGCCTTATGGCCATGTACCTGTTTCGTACGGTTACTTCTGTGATTCCGGCGGCTCGTGCAATCATCCCCTGGGTCCTCGATTCGCCCTGAAGTGCGCAAGCGATGTAGAGAGCCGCTGCGGCAGTGCCCATCGGATGCTTTCCGGCGGTCTCGCCACTCTGTTCGACCTTCCTTATGATACTTAGAGCGTCCCTCCTTGTCTTCTCGGACACCCCGATTCTCGAGGAAATCCTCGACAGGCACTTGATGGGATCTGGAAGGGGCATGGAGATGTCGAGCTCGGTCAGCAGCAGGCGGTAGTAGTATGCGACTTGCTTCTTCCCGATGTTGGCCGCAGCGGCGACATCTTTGATCGTTCTTGGGATCTCGAAGTCTCTGCATGCGGCATAGAGAGCGGCTGCCGTCATTCCTGTAATCGATCTCCCTCTAGTGAGGTGCCTATCGACTGCCTTTCTGTAGATGTAGGCGCTCCTCTCCTTGACAGCAGCGGACAGGGCTAGGTGGCTTGCGAGTATCTCGAGCTCACCGAACGCCTGTTTCATGTTCCTGTCTGCCGACTTGCGAATCCTGGTCCTGTTGTCCCACACCCTTAGTCTTCGGACCGTCGCCCTCATAGAACCAGGAACGGGCTTTCCCTGTCCGTCCGTATTCGCGGAAGCTATCTCGGTGGAGAGACCCATGTCGTGCTTCGAAAGAGATGTCGGTGTTCCCACCCTGGATCGATCCTCCTGATCTGCCGAAGGAAAGCTTCTCCATTCAGGCCGCGTGTCGATGATTTTCTCTTTGATCACAAAGCCACAGTTACCGCAAAGCAGTTCGCCACCCTCTTCGTCCGAGAGTAACGGTCCCTTTGCGCAACTGGGGCAGACAGTCAATGCCTCATTCAGCCTGGACAGCCTCTTCACGTCGGTCGTTTAGCGCACCTAGCGAGCCCGAAGCAGCGGCAGATATATGTGTGATGTAACGATAGTTACATTCAAGGATGTCCCGCGGCGCGGTCACCTTGCTCCCGACGATCGGTTCGACTTGAGGATCTGCCGCCTAGCGGGCAAAAGGAAACTACCTGCCATAGGAGCGTCATCACCAAACAGCACCTGCCAGAAGATCAAGCAGGGTGAGCAATCGACAGATATATGTAACTGCTGTTACATACGAGCCTGAACGAGAGCGAAGGAGGGCGAGGTAGGTGACCGAAGTCGTAGCGCAGAGCCGCTTCCAGTCTATTCTCTTTAACCGGCCTACTGACGGTGCCGAGCCGTCTGCGACTGCGCCAGCTTTCTTCGCCGACCTGAACCTCGACCAGTTATTCGACTCGGTCGTAGCGGGACGCGAAGAATACAACCTACTTCCCTTCTTCTCGATGCCGCTGGACGACCCGGACAGCATAAGCTACAGGCACGAGGTGTCGAAAGACCTGGAGGGACCGAAGCTTCGCGAATCTGTGAGAAAGTTCGCCAAGAGCATGCGCTCAATGCGTCAGCATCTTGCCCAATCGGAGAAGCTCAGCGGCTACCAGCCGGCCTCTTGGTTCCTCGACGCGGTCGCCGTATACTGCGATGCCGTGATGTCCATTGCCGAAGAACTCTCTTCGCTCGACCTGCAGTCGCGCGGATTCCGGTTGCTGCGTGATTATGTCGCCGACTACACGGGGTCGGAGGCGTTCCAGTCGCTCCTGACGGACACGAGGAATCTCTATAGTGCTCTGTCCAAGGTGAACTACTGCGTACAGATCCGGGACAGCCGTGTCACTGTTAGCCGCTATTCGGGCCAGCCGGACTACAGCGCAGAGATAGACGCGACGTTCCAGAAGTTCCGACAGGGCACAGTCAAAGGGTACCGCACGGCCTTCCGTGATTATGTCGATATGGACAGCGTCGAGGAAAGGATAGTGAACCTGCTTGCGATGCTGTATCCGGACACCTTCCGTGAGCTGCGCGACTACAGCTCTCGTCACCGTAACTATCTCAATCCGGTGGTGAAACGCTTCGACCGCGAGGTCCAGTTCTACCTCGCATACCTTGAGTTCGTCGAGTACGTAGCTGAGGCGGGACTGAAATTTTGCTACCCGCGAGTCTCTGGCACGAAGGAGGTCAGCGCGCGGGATACGTTCGATTTGGCTCTTGCGGGGAAACTAAGCAAGGAGCACACTACCGCGGTGACCAACGACTTTTACTTGTCGGGGAAAGAAAGGATCTTCGTGGTCTCCGGTCCGAACCAGGGCGGAAAGACGACCTTCGCAAGGACGTTCGGACAGCTACACTACATAACCCGCCTTGGATGCAAGGTACCAGGAAGCGAAGCGCAGCTCTTCCTTTGCGACCATCTCTTCACCCACTTCGAGAGGGAGGAGCATCTTGAGGACCTGCGTGGTAAGTTACAGGACGAGCTCGTCAGGATACACGAAATCCTGCTGCAGGCTACGGGCAACAGCGTAGTCATCATGAACGAGAGCTTCGCCTCGACGACACTGAAGGACGCCATCTTCCTGGGAAAGGAGGTCCTTCGGCAGATGATAGCAAAGGGTCTTCTGGGTGTGTACGTGACTTTCATCGACGAGTTGTCGACCCTCGACGAGGCAACCGTGAGCATGGTCAGCACCGTCGTACCGGACAACCCCGCCCTCCGCACCTACAAGGTAGTGAGAAGACCTGCAGACGGAAAGGCCCACGCGGTAGCGATAGCTGAGAAATACGGCCTCACATACGAAGCATTGAGGAGACGGCTTTCGGAATGAAGGTCTTCCTCATGTACAGGGATAGGGATTTCAATCCTGCAGACCCCCTTCCGGTCAACGCCGGGACGCTTGTCCAGGACCTAGAGCTCAATACGCTGTTCCAGGCGATGGCGCGCGATGACAAGTTCATACTCGACGTGGTCGGGAGGGGTGTTCTCCTGAGTCTGACAGATACCGATTCCATCGTCTATCGGCAGAGGGTCCTCGGCGACTGTCTCGTGCACCCCGCTGCGATAAGGCGTCTATACGAGCTCGCCTCCGGAGCCGTACTCAAAGAGAAGCAGGAGTGGAGGGCCATGTCGACTTCTCCGGAATCGATTCTGAGCAGGTCGATCAGGGTCCTGCAAATGTTCCTGGGCGCCCTCACCCAGCTCAGAGACGTCAGCGCGGAGTGCGAAGGACAGTTCCGTTCTGAGGGATTCACCCGCTTCTTCGCGATGGTCAGAGAGGAGCTGGACGCCAAGTATCTCGCTGTTGTCGGCGAGCACCTGAGACGGCTCGAGTTCAAGAACGGCACTCTCATCAGCGCCGGACTTGGAAAAGGCCTCAAGGGAGCAGACTACACTCTCCGCCGGCCGCCGGCGGAGGAGAGGCATGCGTGGCTGCAGCGCTTCCTCGGAGAGAAGAGCACCTCCTACAGCTTTGAGGTGGCGGATCGCGATGAAGCCGGACACCACGCGCTGCGCCAACTCCGTGAGAGGGGAATCAACGGTGTGGCAGATGCGGCGGCGCGCTCCGCAGACCACATCCTCAGCTTCTTCATGTCGTTGCGGACCGAACTTGCATTCTACATAGGTTGTCTAAACCTTCACGACAAGCTCTCCGGTCAGAACGAGCCTTTGTGCACACCTGTGCCCCTGCCACTCGACGCGCTCTCGCTATCCGCCAGGGGTCTCTACGATGCCTGTCTTGCCCTGAGGCTAGCGGGGAGCGTAGTGGGGAACGACGTGGACGCCGAAAAGAAGAGCCTGATAGTGATCACGGGAGCGAACCAGGGTGGCAAGTCGACCTTCCTGCGGAGCATCGGCCTCGCTCAATTGATGATGCAGTGCGGCATGTTCGTTGCTGCAGAGCAGTTCCAGTCGAACGTCTCCATGGGCGTGTTCACCCACTACAAGCGCGAAGAGGACGCCAGCATGGAGAGCGGCAAGTTCGACGAGGAGCTAAAGAGGATGAGCGAAATAGCTGACAAGATCAAGCCCTACTGCACAATTTTTCTCAACGAGTCGTTCTCGTCGACGAACGAGAGAGAGG
Source organism: Nitrososphaerales archaeon (assembly GCA_030038365.1). Classification (GTDB taxonomy): domain Archaea; phylum Thermoproteota; class Nitrososphaeria; order Nitrososphaerales; family Gagatemarchaeaceae; genus Gagatemarchaeum. The sequence goes on along the minus strand of JASHPA010000115.1, from coordinate 6,030 downwards.
GCTCCGAGATAGGGCGCCAGGTCATCAACGCCCTGCTGGAAGCCAAGATCAAAGTGCTCCTGGTCACCCATATGTACGACTTGGCCGAAGGGTTCCGCGACCGCAGGACGGACCGCATGCTTTTCCTCATAGCGCAGAGGATGGCTGACGGGAGCCGGACGTTCAAGATTATCGAAGGGGACCCCCTCCCGACAAGTTACGGGCCCGACTTGTACAAACAGGTTTTCACATGAGCACTGGTCTGAACCCATTGTCCCCGCGCCTCCGTCGCTTCTCGAGTGTCGCCGGACGCGGGAATGGGCTACGATGACGATTGTCGCTAGAGAAGATCCAGGAGTGACAAAGGCACCCGGGCACGGGGCTGCGCGTGGGGTGGGGAAGAAACATTTGGGGCCGAAGCCAGTCGTAGAGTTATCCGGGGCCTGGTACTGGATCGACGTACCTCTTCAAAAGACGATATGGCGCGCCGGCGATAGACGTCGGCCTGGCACCTCACGACGATGCCACCCACAGCTCAACGAGAATCTGACGCTGGACTATCTGGAGAAAGGGATACCGTGGATGTCACAGATGCTCGAGAATTATGTTTCAAGCGCATAGTCTGGCTGCAAACCTACCTGGTCAGCGTCAGCAGCATGACCGTACCGGCGATCGCTATGGCCGCCATGACACTGAACCCCAGCCACGCAGAAACGACGGTGAGCAGGACGCCTATCGTGGTGCTCGAGACAAAATCCCCTATACCATTCACCGTCTGGAGGACGCCAAACCCCGAGCCTCTTTGCGATCCGCCGATCAGGTCTGCCGCATAGGCACCCTCGACGGTATCCACTATCGCCGACTGCAGACCGGCGAGAATGAAAATCGTGGCGAGTATGTAGCCGCTGGGGCTTTCGAAGATCGAGGCGATGCAGGCAAGCGCAAAGACGACGTAACCGATGGCCAGCAGACGCCTCTTCGACGTTCTGTCTGCGAGGTGGCCCACAGGGAAGCTTGCGATGGCGTAGACTAGGTTCAGCACGACGTAGAGAAGCACGGCCAGCTCAGAGGCCTGCAGGGGTCCGAGGGAAGGCTGCAGCACCTCCTCAGCCCTCAGCGTGAATATGACGTTGGAGAAATTCGAGATGCCGAAGAGCCCTACTCCAACCAAGAAGAGTTTGAAATCCCTCGGGAGGCCGGTCACCGAGGAACGGAAACTTCGGCCACTCGAGCCCTTGTTCCTCCTGACTTCTCTTACTAGCGCGACAACGACGACGACGGAGACCGCTCCTGGTATGAAGGAAACAAAGAAGATCGACCCGTACGGAAGATAGGGTATCAGCAGCAATGCTATCGCGGGTCCGATAACTGCACCGGCCGTGTCCATGCCTCTCTGAAACCCAAAGGCTCGGCCCGTCGAACCTCGGGGAGCAGATTCGGTCAACAGTGCGTCCCTCGGTGCGCCTCTCGCTCCTCGCCCCATCCACGCGCCCGCGCGGAGCACCAAGACTTCGAGCCAGGACGTGCAGAAGCCGATGGCCGGGATCAAGGCGGCCGTGAGGACGTAACCCAGGAACATGATGGGCGTCCGTCTCCCTGTTCTGTCGGAGAAGTAGCCGGAATAGGACTTTACCAGGCTTGACGCCCCGTCAGAGGCGCCCTCAATCACCCCAACTATAGCAGCTGTACCGCCCAGATCGAAGATGATGAAGAACGGCAGTATGGCCGTGGCCATCTCGTGGCTCATGTCAGAGAAAAGGCTCGTGAGACTGATTCCCAGGACATTCCTGTTGAGCCAGGGGATTCCCCGGTGGTTTTGATGGTCTGCGTCATCGCGTCGTATAACGGCCACGGTCCTTGGAGTCAGACTCGACCGCAATGGATGTAATAACGGTTACATCGTAGAAGCCGTATTCGGCTGAAGCGACGGACGACCATGTAACTGACGTTACTTTTATTTATCAGCGGTCCTTCTTTGGTATGCGGCGTCCCATGTTCCACAGGGTCTCCGGAGGATGACGAGGTGAATCTTCCCATGGCCTACAACGAAGGAGCTTGTCGGCTCCCACGGACTCATAACCGTCAGAGAGGTCGAGGCGATGTGATGGAGTGTAGCCGCCCGTGAGGAAGATACTGGTGGGATACGACGGGTCCCAGCAGGCGGCACGCGCCCTCGACTTTGCGATCGAAATAGCTGAAGCCGGAGGCGATTTCGAAATCCACCTCGCCTATGTCGTCCAGACGCCCAGCGGGATGCCCAGTCCTATACCCGACGAGGTCCTCGAATCGCTCCGAAGAGCAGGAGAGGAGACCCTCCTGAACGCCGAGAAGCTGGTGAGGAGAGAACTCCTTAATCCGGTGATTCATCTCGAGAACGGGAATCCAGGCGAGCAGCTGCTCAGGCTGGCAGACGGGATAAAACCTGAACTGGTCGTGCTAGGCACTCTCGAACACTCGACATCGGAGAAGTTGCTCGGGACCGTATCGTCATTCTTTCTGAAGTCGCGGAGATACCCTCTTCTGATCGTTCCGTGAGGGGCTACCCTATCGTGAAGTAGATGTAAAGGAGGACGAAGAGGAATGCGATCATGATGTAGATTATGTAGAGACCCAGCTTGCCGGGCATCACCTTTCTGCTGACGTAGCTTGAGGTCCACAATGTAGACCGCGAGAGGAGGTCGTAGAACTTCTTGAACACGTCGAGCACCTCTAGCTCCACGACGTACTCTTCGGGTGACGAAATCACTGCGCGTCGCATAGAGCCGACTTTGACGACGCTCTCCTTGGTCCTGAACAGGAACCTGAGCATGATCCTGATGGGCGTGCTGTACCCGAACGAATTGTAAAGGTCTGAAGGGTTCGAGGGCTGCGCCATTCCAGCGAACCATCCGTCAGCTCTTCTAAGACGCCAGGGACTTCCCAGTCTGGATATGACGAACGGCACTGAGAGGAGACCGAGCATGAAGATGGCTGTGAAGGTAGGCGAGAAGCCGCCGAACGGACTGCCTGACAGTATAACGAAGTAGGCAGGGACTCCCAGAAGACCCGTAACGAACGTATGGAAGGCGTTCGCCTGAAGCATGTCCGCCAGCGCACTCGCTGCCAAGTAGAATATTGCGGGAGCGGCGACTCCCACCCCCACGACAAGGGCGAAGAAGTAGAGCAGGCTACCCTCTATCGACAGTCCGCCACGGGCGCTCTCGGAGGGTTCTGCGTGGCTTCTATGCATCGACCAGAGCACTCCGAACCCGTACACCTTGGTCATCGCGACGATGACGATGCCCGCCGCGAGGGCTGTGATAGCACCCACGAGGGTCCCGAGTATCTGGCTGGTAAGGTCGCCGAACCTGAACGACTGGAAGAGAACCTCGAGTATCATCCACTCCGAGACGTAGCCGGCTAGGGGTGGCACGGCGGCGAGTGAGAGGACTGTGAAGACACCCGTGAACCTGAGAAAGCCATTGCCTTTGTCGGAAGTCTCGTTGTGGCTTCCTAGGTCGAAGCTTCCTTTCAGCTTGCTGACCCAGCCGTTCGTCAGGAAGAGCGACGCCTTGGCAATCGAATGGGAGAAGGCGTGGTAGAGTGCCGCGATGAGGGCGAAGTCCGCAAGAAGCGTAAGATTGTAGTAGGATGCGATGAGATAGGAGCCTATCGCCACCACTATCAATCCGTTGTTCTCAATCGTGCTGTAAGCCGGGAGGCCCTTGGTGTGCTCAGACACGGAAGCAAAAAGGGCCCCGAGCAGAGCCGATATACCACCCACGACAAGGGCGAGCCAACCCCACCACAGTTGGTATTCGCCGAGGTGAGAGATCACCGTTATCAGACCGTAGACCCCCATGAGCGTCAGAGTGGCGGAAAGCAGCGCGGAGGCGTTCGAGGGGGCGCTGGAGTGAGCTATCGGCAGCCACTCGCTCATGTGGAAAGGCGCGATGCCCATCTTCAGGCCGAAGCCGATGAGGGCTGCGACGAAGACCCAGGAGGAGACCCACCCTGCGACTACGGGTGCGCCTGCCCCGAGGAAGTCGAAGCTTCCGACGGATGAGAAGAGTCCCGAGAATGCGAGCATTATGAAGACGCTGCTCCCTTCCCCGAACGCCAGGAAGAGGTAAGCCGCGTTTCTGACTCCTTCGCTGCTCCCCTTTCCTTCGAGTATCATGAAGAAGGAAGCTATGGTCATCGACTCCCATCCTATGAGGAACGTGATCGCGTCTCCGCTAGCGAGGATGATTATCATCGAGAGAATGGTCAGCAGCAGGAGCGAGGAGAGTGTCGCCGGGTAGTCGTCATCGTATCGCATCGAATAGATGCAGGTTCCAATCCAGACTAGAGAGGAAATCAGCAAGAAGTAGCAGCTGAACGGAGAGAGAGTGAGCTGCGCGAAGCTGGTCGGGGTGACCTGCCACAGGTCGATCGACATCGATCCTCCCCAGACCAGCACCAGCGCAGACACGATCACGCCGAGCACGGCCCCCAGCACGCCGAGCGAGTACGCGCCCTTCTTCGACACCGGACCGAGGACGATCCCTGCAACGAAGGACAGGATGATTGCCACAAGGATGTCAGAGATTACGTCCGAGGGAACCGACGTCATACCGCGACCGCCTCCTTCTTCGTCTTGCCCATGGCGAGAAGCAGCCCTTCAAGTATCTGGATGGGCGTCGGAGGGCACCCTGGGATCACCACGTCCACGGGGATCACGTCCTGGACGGGGGAGACGAAGCTCTCGGTGCCCTGAAAGATGCCACCGCTTATCGCACAAGCTCCCGCAGATACGACAAACTTTGGTTCCGGGATGCTCTCATAGGTCCTCTTCAGCACGTCCACCATGGCCCGGTTCAGGGCTCCGACGACGATGAGGGCGTCAGCATGCTTTGGAGAGTTCGTGAAGAAGATTCCGAGCCTGTTGAGGTCATAATATGGGTTGGATAGATTGAGGACTTCTAGATTGCAGGCGTTGCACGAGCCCACGTCAATCATGAGCACGTGGAACGACTTTCCGAACGCGCGTTGTTTCTTGCCGAGTTCTGCGATTCTTGAGTCGACTACTTGTGCCTGAAGTGCCCTGCTCCTTCCAGCCCCGTCTTCTTCGAAGGCGAAGCCAGCTGTGGCACATCGCTGGCAGTAGATGCACTTGCCGCTGTCTATCTCCTTCTTTGATCCCTGGACCGCCCCCGTCGGGCAGAGCTTCTCTCCTGCCGCCCAGTCCGCATTCGGCGTCGCTATTGGCGGAAGGGAGCGCTGAGGCTGCTCGTCGACTGTGGGGCCCTTGCTCGGGAACTTGCTCGTCACTATTCCCTTCTTTATCCCGCGGAGAACCCAGACCTTTGGCAAGTCCAATCTCACCTGTCAGAGTCCGCGAAGGACAGCCCGTAGCTTTCAAAGGTAAACTGGAAGTCCGTGAACACGCTACCCTCCAGACTCTTGGCGAAGGGGAGCCAGTTGACGAGCGAGGCCGGCCTTATGTGGAGGTTACCGATACGTCCTTGGGCGTCAAGCTGGACGACGTGTATTAGGTCGCCGCTTGGGCTCTCAACGCGACAGAACGAAAAGTCCTCATCAGGAGAGCCGGTCTCATCCATCCCGACAGCCTTGGGCTTGACGCCGTCACTGGGCATTTTGTCGAGTAGCTCTCTGAGTATCACCGTGCTCGTATTGATCTCGCGAATCCGTACCATAGTCCTGGCCATCGTGTCCTCCCCCGTGTCCGTTTCGATGTTTACGTAGACGTCCCCATAGGGCTCTATGGGGTGGGTCAGACGGTCATCCCATTGAACTCCGGAGCCACGTGCACACGGACCCACCGCTCCGAGGTTAAGGGCGTCCCGCTTCGCGAGCTTGGCCGTATTTTGAAGCCTATCCAGGAATATCCTGGACGAAAGGAAGTAGTCCACCAGCTCTGCGAATTCTCTCGTTATGGCCCTAATAGAGCCCAGAAGCTGCTTCTGCTCCGCCTTGGACAGATCCTTCGTTACGCCACCTATCGAGTTGATTCCAAACAGGTATCTGTGGCCAAAGTACTTGGAGTTCAACCTGAGCACCTCCTCGCGC